>JAYWFY010000066.1:0-14534 GCA_043778555.1 bacterium | reverse complement strand
ATCCTCAAGGACTCCAAAGTCACAGGATTCAAGGTCAAGCTCCCAGCCGCTCAATCCACCGATATAGTCATCAACTGGACAGCCAAGGCAGTCAAGGGTGCTATAGCTCCAACTGTCTCCGCTCCAGTGTCTAGTTCAGCTCAACTTTCCGCTAGTTCTTTGGTGTCAACCAGCTCAAATTCAAGTGCAACAACGATTACTTCTTCGATTATGATTAGTTCAGCTATAAGTTCTATGTCTCAAACTCAAAATTCTTCAACAACTTCTATTCAGTTCAACTCATCATCAAGCGCGAATTTATCAAATAGCATTTCGTCCCAAATATAATAATTTGTAAATATATATAAAAATTAGAGTAAACTATAATTAGTAAATCAAAAACAATATGCCACAAAAACGTATACCAACAACAACACAAGATGCAGGGAACTGGGGAACTATTCTCAACGCTCATCTTGCTCAAACCAAAAATCCCCTTAATGGGGCATTTAACTCATTCGATCAATTCTCTGCTCGTCCAACTAATCTCACGCCCGATGATGCAGGCAAGACATATTTGTACAATCAGACAGGTAATTGGCATGAGTGGGATGGAACAAAATGGAAAGTGTAAAATCAATCTGAGATTAATGTCAAAGATTATGGAGCGGTGGGAGACGGAATTGCGGATGATAGTGATGCTCTTCAAGTAATAATGGATATTGGCGGAAGAGTATATTTTCCTATTGGTCAATATAGAATTAGCAGAACTATCAAAATTAATTCAAAAGACTTAGCAATTTATGGAGAAGGTACTAATAACAACCTTCCAACTTTTACATCCACAATTGTTTCCTCGAACGGCGACATGGATTATTTTTATGTTCAAGCCTATAGTAGCTTCAATATTCGCAATATCACATTTGCCAAAACAGCTGGCTCAAACGCCACTCCTGTCAGCATGACTCCAACTAGTATTACAATGGATAGAAACCTTAACGATGTGAGTATCACTACCGCAATTGCGGAGACCTTAGCAGTAGGTAAATTGGTATATACTTTTAGAACTTATGCTTATAATGGCAAGCTATACCGAGTGCAATCTGTAGTAGGGGGAATTGCTACCGTAGCTAATTTTCCAACTCATGCATCAGGTATCGCCGTATTAGATGGGATAACATGGGTGTACAAAGGAGCAGGTACAACATACCAAATTGGTCAGTATGCTAATGCAGCTCAGTGGTGGTTTCACGGAATTAGTGGTGATACTTTACTTGACGTCACTTTGTCAGAATACAGCGCTGATCCTAATCTTAATCCTACTAATTTTGAAGGTGGTAGCTTTATTGGAAATCAAGACCCAACAGGAAAGCGAGCTGGGTATTTTGTTGATTTGAACCTACTAGATGGACAACCTGCCAAGGATTTTGCGTATATCAATCTCAATTATGCCAATGATCCTTTCATACTTGGATGTTGGTTCTTACAGGCTCCAAACATAGGTATCAAGCGAGTGGGCGACCAAGGCGGATTGACTGCCAATAATGAATGGGACGGAGGAAAAATAGCAATCAAGGGAAACTTTACCGAAACTATTTATTCTAATAACAGATTTTATGGAATGCAAAAGTGTTTTGATATAACCTCAACCCAAGACTCACCATTAATTAACGGTAACTATTTTGATCTTTGTGGAGAGTGTATAGCTATGACAGATAGTGCATTCAACCCATCAAATGCTGAGCCAAATGTTTCGACGATATCTTCAGTCCAAGTAACAGGTAACTATATCAATCTTTGCAAGACTTTTTTGAACTTCAAAGGAGTAAGATCGTGTAATATCCAAAATAACATTGTAAATCGAGGTGGTTCGACTCAAGTTATACTCAAAAATACTCTCAAGTGCAAAATTTCTAACAATAAATTCTTGGGGTGCGGTGAACTAACACCAAATTCTAATTATTTTAATTTTGAAGGGCAAAATATTGGTAATGAAATTAGTGGTAACTTTATTGAAAAAATTAATCCTGGAGAATCCTGCACCTATGTTTTTAATTGGATTAACAACGATCTCAACAAAAACTATATTTTTGGAAATACCATAATTGGTTACGATTCTCAGTTGAGTAATGTTGGTACAGCTGTTTCATACCGGAACAATGCTTTATCAGCTTAATTTATACTCGGTGTTTCAAAAATTGATAACTACCAATACTCCTAAGGTCATGAATCGGAGCTGATGACTGATCTACACATTCTCAGTCTGTTGAATCAATATCTGCTGAGGATCAGACAAAAGAACCCCCCCCAACATACTTTTGGTTTTCACCCAATAATATTGTTGCCATTCCCGTAGTAGTAGCGTCATTAAAAGGATCAAAAATTATTGCATTTTTGTTAGTGCTAGCAATTACTACTCTATAATTGAGTTTTTAGAAAGTTAAAGTGCTGTACTTTGAAATTGAATTCAAGGTAAGGCATTTGACAAAAACTTAGTTTATCACCATTATTAAGGGGAATGTACTCGTAGCTCAGTTGGATAGAGCGTCTGGTTTCGGCCCAGAAGGTCGTGGGTTCGAGCCCTGCCGAGTACACCAAATATTTAAATCCTAGCAAAAATTTCTGCCTAAAACTGCCCATTATGTGGCAGTATTCCTATTTTCAAAAATTGTTATAAAAGCTTGTTCTCTTCCCAATAGGTGTGTAGTTTGGTTATTTGGCGGTGGCTGGTGGCTATAACATTGACAAAAAACTTGAACAAAAGGACACTTTAGAAATGAATAATAACGAAAAAGTTAAAATCTTAGTAGTTTTTAGTAGTATCGGTGGCAACACAGAGCTGGTTGTACAAAAAGTTACTCAAATAATTAAAGAGTCCGAAAAAACCAGTGTGGATGTCGTCCGTGTGGATAGTTTTGACACGACAAAACCTGAGCTACTGGATCAGTATAATTGCTTGGTGTTAGCAAGCCCGACGTATGGTCAAGGCACTATCGAGTCTCACTTTTCGCCATTTTTAAAGGCAATAAAATCCAAAATTAAAGATAAAAACTGTGCTGTCATCGGTCTAGGTGACAATAAGTATTACCCAGAATATTTAAGCGAATCTGGAGCAATTTTGGAAAAGTATGTTGTTGATAATCAAGGAATTTTGCTCGTTCCAGCTCTTAGAATCGGAATGCCACCTATCAAATTTATAGAAAAGCTAGTGCCAAGATGGGTGGAGAAATTGCTAGCAGGTTTAAATGTTAAAAATTAGTACAGTAATAGACTATCTATTTTTAGATAAAATTTAGCTGTTGACTTTTTTTAAGTTCGACTAAAATCTTTGAGGTGCTTTGTAATGCACAAAATTGACGAAGATTGCCATTTATGACTAGAATTAAAGTATAAATATTTTCAGCTTACAGATCTTTCGCTTTGCTCAAGATGACAAAATACCCTTTTCAATTTTATGTCTACTCCCACTCGTTACTCTATCAAAATCGCTGGTGAATCTGGCTCACTTTCTACAGCTGGCAATATTGTGATTGATTGCCTTCGTCATCTTGGCTTTTACGTTTACTCCGAGCGGGAGTTTCCATCACTGATCAAAGGTGGGCGGGCAAATGTCCAGATCAATTTTGCCAAATATCCTATTCGCTCTCTTTCGCACCAGATTCAAGTTGGGGTAGCTTTGGATCGTGAAGGGGTTTTGGACTGTTTGGATACTTTGGGTTCTGGCTCAATTATGATTAATGGTTTTGATCGTTGGCAAAAGGTTATCAAAGACTTGCCTACTCAAGTAGAGGAAAAAGGTATCACTCTGTACGATATTCCAGCTAGAGAAATCACCGAAAAGCTAGGTGGGTCAGCAATTATGGTCAATACTGTCTTGGTTGGCTTTTTGTTCAAAGTTTTAGGTTTGGATCTGGAGCCAATGATTGCCGCCTTAACAAAACAGTTAGCAAAAAAACTTGATCTTTTAGAAATCAATAAGAATTGTGCCAAATTTGGTTATGAATATGATCTAGAACTGATAAATAAATTTGACCTCGGAAGCATTCAATCACAAGTTAATGGTCATCTTGAGCCCAGCGAAAGATCCTCTGTGGATGAGTTTAAAAATGAACTGAATGGAAAAGAAAACTCTTCAATTACTTCCAATACTGGCACAGGATCTTTCACTTTGCTCAAGATGACAGACTCTCCATTACCCACCGATCACATTTTTATAGATGGAAACTCAGCAATTTGTCTTGGAGCATTGCAAGCTGGTTGCCGAGCACACTATCAATACCCGATGTCACCGTCAACTACAGTTCTTACTACTTTTGCGTCTTGGGCTGAAAAAACTGGGATGCTAGTCAAGCAAGCTGAGGATGAGATCACCGCTATCCAAATGGCTCTTGGCTCAATGCATACAGGCACGCGAGCTATGACAGCAACTAGCGGTGGAGGTTTTGACCTGATGACCGAGACTGTTTCTCTTGCAGGAATGATTGAGACTCCTTGTGTTTGTGTAATTGTGCAGCGACCCGGACCAGCTACAGGACTACCGACTTGGACAGGGCAAGCGGATCTTAATCTAGCTATTTACAGTGGACATGGCGAATATGGCAAACTAGTCATTGCTTGCTCAGATGTACAAAGCTGCTACGAAAATATCCAACACGCTTTTGATCTGGCGGACAAATTTCAAATTCCAGTAATGCTTTTGTCTGAGGCTAATATTGGCATGAGCAGTATCACCGTACCAGCGTTTGAGCAAAATATTATTCCTATCAATAGATATTTGGTCAATCAAGAATATAAGGATATAGAAAATATATCACATATTGGCATGGGATCTTTCGCTTCGGTCAAGATGGCAGACCTTGGCATTGATAAACTTAATTCAAACTTGCGCTACCAAATCACCGAAAGTGGTGTTTCCAATCGGTGGATTCCAGGTACTGACGAAGCAATATATTTTGCTAATGGAGATGAGCACCATGAAGATGGCTCGCTGGATGAAAGCCTAACCGCTGGAGATATGATTGCCAAACGTGTCAGAAAATTAAAGACAATTGAAGACAGCTTGCCTGAGCCAGAGATATATAGTTCCAAATATAACTTGAAGCCTGAGGTGGATAATTCCCCTCTAGAGACAGCCGGTACAGCTGAACTTGCTCCAGCGATACAATTGTCCGAGGGGTGGCAGGCAAAGCCTGACGAGGTGGTTCAAGGCGATAAGTCGAGTAGTAAATATATAAATTTTTCCATAGCAAACCAAAAAATTATTTCATTCATAGGCTGGGGCAGCACAAAGTCCACGATATTGGATGCAATCGATCAATTGGCAATTACTAATCCTGAAATCACTGTCAATTATCTACATTTTAATTATATATTTCCACTCAAGACAACCCTTCTACAAGAATATATAAAAGACAACCCTGACACAATTCTGATTGAAGGTAATTCGACAGGGCAACTAGGGGAGCTTATCACAGCCAAAACAGGATTCCAGTTCGCTTACAAAATGCTCAAATGGAATGGTCGCCCTTTTTATGTTGAAGAGATTATTGATAAGGTAATGAAGCAAATAAAGCAAAAATAGCTATATACCAAGCCAATCTTTAGAACTCGTCCTAATTTTTTTAACATCACTAGACAATACCTCTTGGATTGAGTATACTTGACTTTGTACAACAAAAAAACACCATACAATTAATTTCTACAACTTTCAAAAATGAAGTGAAAGTCAACATACAAAAAATTACAATTAACACAGCTATGATCCAAACACACAAAACTATCGCCCTTGCCCTGATATTAGCTCTAACTGTCGCAGGTTCGGGCTTAATATATGTTAAATATCTAAAAAATAACGATGCTGATGCCAAAAAACAGTATATTAGCACAAAGAAAATACCAAAAATAACACCCGCCCCTTTGATTGTCAAATCTTCATCAAGTCAGATTGCAGTTTTAAACTCTATTAATAAAATATCAAGTGCAAGTCAGTCAAATATTATTTTGGCACCAACCAAACCTGTGCCGCCGACTATTGAGGTTGCAACTACAAGCTCCAATATAGACAACAAGATAGCCTCTGCTTCACCAGTCATTGAGACAAGTTCAAATTGTAGTATTCAAACTAAAATTAACTTTGGTCAAACCTCCAACCCAATGTTAAAACAATTATCAAAGTACCAAGATATTTGTGGCTCAAAAGTCGCTGACAAGGTAATGGTTTTTACGCAGATTCCTTCCAATTCAAAATCTGCTCAGTCTCTAGCGGTTGAGATCGCAGCTACTTTGAAAGAATTCTCAATATATGGAATTACACCTCTCGTCATCGCAGAGCCCACAGATGGTAGTGTTGAGATTAGTTTTACCGATTTTGCCAAAGGTAATTACAATCAGGTTCTTGATCAATATTTTGCAGCCATCAAACAAGCTGGTGTTACAGATCAGCAGATGGGTATTTGGGTGCCGTTTCCAGAAGCCAATATTCCAGTTTGGAATAGTGTTGGTAGCTCACCGTCTGACTTTGGGTTTTTAATCAATAATTATAGCACCAGTCTCAAAAAATATTTTCCAACTACTGGGGTTACTATTTTGATGAACTATGTAAGTTTTGAGCCTTCGGATAAAGGTTATACTAAACCAAAAAATAACAATTTTGACGAATATTTGCAAAATATTAAGCCAGGAATGGTAAATAGCTTTGGAATGCAGGGTTTTCCTTGGGTGGACTCAAACCGAGCCTCCAACAATTCTGTTAGCGATCCTCAAATCTTTTTGCAGCCAGCAAAAGCAACGCGAGCAGCAAGTCAGTTGGGCGTAAATACTATTTGGTTCAACACCGGTACAGTTTCTTCCAAATATACACAAAATCCAGCTTTACGCGCCAATGTTTCAGCAAATGAAAGAAAGGTGATAAATAGTAATAAAGTTAAAGTCTTTGATTTGGTCAAAAATGCTGGTTATAATATTTGGGTCAATGAGTTTGTTCAAGACAAGTCTAACACCGCCGAACAAACCAATTTTTCTTATTTGCAGACACCTCAAGACCAAGCTATTTTTAAAGACTACACAACACAGTTAAACAACCGTGGAATTTCCTTAAGTATATTTGACAGTAATTAATTGATATAACCCGACCACCAAAGCAAATTCTACGCTGACACAATACAATATTTGCACAAACAAAAAATATAAAGTAGACTTGAAATTAGTATTTGTAAAAAGTACAAAAAAATATAAACAAAAAATATACATATGCAAAACAATTCACAAAACACAAACACAAGCAAAAGAAACTTTCTAAAAAACTTGCTTATGAGCCTTGCTTTCTTTAGTGTTGGCGGTCTAGGTTCAATTTTGACAAGCAACCCAAAGCCGTCTTCCAACAGTTACGGAGGTAGACCATACGGAGTGTAAATCAAAAACAGTTTTATACTAACACTATAATTTTAATATTAATTCCAACTTCTCATAGTTGGTTTTTTTATTGTAGAAAAATACAATTTTTAAAAATCTTTTTACTATTGTTATACTTATTCCTCTAGCAATAAAACTATGCTTTATCTAAGATTTTTAGATCCTGAAACGATTTTAGAATGTCAGCCTAATATAATAACCTTTTTTTATTTACCAATAGATTATTTATATCTTTCTTAAGGTCAAGTTTTGGATTTATTATCCCTCCAAGCTCTCTTTGAGTACAACCGCTAGTAGCTCATTGGTCTGTGCCTGCGATCTCAAATTCTCAGATTCAAGACTGTCGCAGAATGTCATTAATTCATCCAGCCTAGCCACGATTCGCTCTTGTTCAGGAAGCGGTGGAAGTGGGATGAGTAAATCATAAGCGTCATTTCTATTTAACCCTGGTTTCAACCCTTTCCCCATACTTTCTAAATTTAACGATTTCAAGAGAAAAACTAAATAATCAAAAATAAGTTCTTGAGATTCTTCAATATAATATGCTACATCAGTAGTCCAGCTAGGAAGCGTTGCGATGTTCAAAGCACCAGAAGAACCTTTTCTACCAATAATAATTGATTTTTTATCTGTTAAATATTTGTCATAAAAACCAACAATTCCATTTGATCCATAAACTGGGTATGAGGCATTTGAAATACATTCCGACTTTGTTAAACCTGATCCATAAACCATTGTGATAATCTCCCCCAACCGAGACCAAGTCCAACTAACAGGAATTTCAAAAAGTATTTCTTCAGCTGTAATAGGCTTCAATGGCGGGGCTTTCTTAGTTTGAGTTTTTAGTTTTTCGGATTTGATTCTAGCCAATAATTCGCTGGCTGGTTCGTCGCTCGGATCTTGCTCCACTAGCTCACCTCGGATTGCCTCTGACAGATAGGCTTGTTTTATCTTTTTGATTAGGGTTTGTTGGGCGGTTAAAATATTTTTTTGAGTTTCAATACAAATAAGTTTATTATGCAAATTTACAATTTCTTTTTCTACACCTTTATCAAAATATATACCTATTTTTAAGTCATTTTTGTACAAATCTTCTAAAAACTTAATGACTGATTTTTGAATAATTTTGGTTGGGATATTGAATTTAAGTTCCTCAATTTGCTTTGGACTAACATTTGGGATAGCTGTTCCCCATGCTAAAGTTTTAATTATTTCTTGAACACCTTTTGATAAATAAAATATAAAATCTTTTTCAAAAATAGTTTCATCAATTATTCTGAACCTTCCAACACGCTGATTCAAATACAGCTTTCCAAGACCTTCTGGTACAATTCCAAGTTTTCCGATAGTTCCACCTGTAAGTGCGATTACAATGTCTCCTGCAAATAATTCATACTTAGATAAATAGTCTGATTCTTTGTAATATACAGAATTTTTTAGGACAACTTGCTCACCATCAAAATCTGAAATTCTAACAATTGGCACACCTTCTTTTTTGTATTCAGCTGTTTTGAAAGCGTAGCCTCCGTCAATTTTAATAAATTTAGAAAGTTTTTCTTTTGTTTCGTTTTTTGAAATAAGTTTGACTATAAGATTCAGATAATTACCTGAATTTGAATTAAAAATACTTTGCCAAACTGTGCCTTTTTTAGTATTTATGCGTACACCTTTAGCCATACCCTAGTCTTGTTTTAGTTGTTTAAGAAGTTCTTGGCTAGTTGTCATCGACTCCATGATCTGTTCTAGTAGTTCGCTAGATGAATATTCGTGTTCCTCCTCGGTCTGAGTAGGGTTTTTGATATCCAGATCCCAGTCTCGCTTTTTGATCTCGCCTATATTGACTTTCCAGCAGATGTCAGATTCTACTCGGTTGTCCCACCAGGCTTTGATTGGATCGAACTCAGCTTTTTGGATGGTTTTGGTCTTGGAATAGGCTTTTTGACCTACTGGTAGGCGGTGTTCGTAGTACCAGATGTCCTTAGTTGGAGTGCCTTTGGTAAAGAATAAAAGATTGGTTGCTACACTGGCGTAGGGCTGGAATACACTGTTCGGTAATCGGATAATGGTGTGCAAGTTACATTCTTCTAGCAGTCTTTGGCGAATTCGAGATTTGACACCTCCGCCAGTTAGTGATCCATCAGGCAGGACTATTGCAGAACGGCCGCCTTCTTTGAGTAGATGAATGATCATCACCAGGAATAGATCGGCGGGTTCTTTGGTTTGGAATTCCTTGGGAAAGTTGGTTTCGTAGCCGTGTGCCACATTACCACCAAATGGCGGATTGGCGAGGATAATGTCCACTTTGTGCTTGAGCTTAAAATCACTCAGTAGCCTGTCTAGGCTGTCTCCGTAACGCAGGTTGGGCTCCTCGATGTCGTGTAGAATCAGATTAGTGTTGCACAGTAGGAACGGCAACGGTTTACATTCCCAGCCAAGGATATTGTCTTGCATCTCTAGGCGTTTTTCGTTGTCGATTTTGGAATGCTCGTGGATGTAGTTAATTGTGCAGGTCAGGAATCCACCAGTACCACAGGCTGGATCGAGGACGCTCTCATGGTACTCGGGCACTATCATATCGACCATAAAGCTCGTAATGGCTCTAGGGGTGTAGAATTCTCCGCTGGCTTTGTTGTCCTGGAGGGTTTTGAGCATTTGCTCGTAGAGATCGCCAAAGGCGTGCCGATCAGACATTGAATCAAAGTTGATTTCGTTCAGTTTGCTGATGACTTTTCGGAGGATAGTGCCGCTTTTCATGTAGTTGTTGTTGCCGTTAAAGACGTTCTTCACGATTTGACCTCGCTTGTCGCCGCTCTCCACCTCCAGATCACGTAGGTGTGGAAAGAGTGTCCTGTCTATGAATTCTATAAGAGCCTCGCCAGTGATTCCTTCGCTATCCTCAGCCCAGGATTCCCACTTGAGGTGGTCTGGAATTGAGCTACGATAATCTTTGTTCATAATGGTCAGTTCGGCTTCTTTGAGACAGAATATCTTGTAGAATATCATCCAGCCTAGCTGTTCGAGTCGCTGGGCGTCACCAGAGAGACCGTTGTCATCACGCATTATGTCACGGATGGATTTGAGGATTGAGGATACGTTGGTTGTTGAGGGCATAGGGGGGGGTTAATAAATAATTTCTTTCCAGTCTGTTTTAGTTATAGATAACTTAGCAGCTATTATTATTTTAGACTTTTCTAAGTTTGTTAGTAAATCTGATAAAATGTTATTTGTATTTGCAGGATCTATAATTTTTTTTGAAAGAGGATTATCAACATCTTTAGCTAATTCATTCAAAATATACCAAAAATTCTTAACTAGATCACCTTTATTTTTATACTTTAGAATATGTTCAATTATTAAATATTCAATGTAGATCGAAGTAAATTCAAGATTGTTTAGCTCTCTCCAAATTTTTGTTAGTTTGATTTCATCTGTTCGTCCCGAATTTTTAACATCGTTAATATGTATTTGTATATTAGTTTGTTTGATGGTTCTATCTTTTGAAAGCCACATATAATGATAATTTGTGTAGCCTGTTATCATTTTAGCAGGGGTAATGTCAACTTCAAGATTTGCAAATTTTATTCTTACAGATACATTTTGAATTCTTGTTTGACCTAGATATTTATTGCTAATTTCTTTACAAAAGTGATTAAAAATTTCTTCTAAGCTATTTGAGCAATTTGATGTCAATGAAACCAAATAGTCAACATCCGAAGAAATATTGATAGCGGTGTTCTTTGCTCTTGAACCAGAATCTAAAGTAGCAGAATAGCATGTTCCAGAAATACTAGTAAGAAATAGTTTTAATTCAGCTATATCAGCAGTTTGAGGATAATTTATAATACTTCTAGCTTGGTATTTTTGTAAAACAGTTTGAAGATAATCCATAAAATTTATTTTGAGTTTGTTCCAGTTGTAATAATTGAGACGAGTAAGTCATTTAGCAATCTTCCTCTAAAATTAACAAGCATACTATTTTTAGTATTATTAATTTTCGTCATATCTTGTTCAGTTAATCTTATTGATGGTGAATATATCAAAAGCCCAGTTTCGCTTTTTTTAGTTGATATGATTTCATCTATTTTATTAGAGTATTCACTCCAATTAACAAGAAATAAGTTATAATTATCACTCTTTCGAATATCACTCTTAAAGATTTGGATAATATTTTTTTCTTTGAATAGTTTAGTATCTAATATATCTTGTTTAATAGATGCAAATTCTGTGTCTGCAAATATTGCTATTTTTCTGCCTGATAAATTCATTCCAAGTCTAATTATTACAGGTAATATTCCACTACAAAATCCAAATATGGCTATTATAAAAAGTCCAATTGTTGCTAGGGTTGATAAACTGCCAATTATTTTAAAAATGTCGTTATCAAAAAGTTTTGCAAGTTCCGAAATGAAATTTGTATTTTGGTTAGTATTAGATAGGGTATCTGTTGATATTGAATTTATGGACTAATTTGACATAAGTTATTTTATTCTGTATAATTTATGATGTATTTCCGATTTCGGACGCCCCCTTTACTCTTTATTGAATTTAGGGAAATATTTTTGGTCAAAAATTATATAGCATACCCAGTCCTGATTTAATTTTACTCATATCAGTAGAGTCCATTTTGCCTATTTTGTCATTGATTCTCCTATAATCTACAACTCTAATTTGGTGCAAGCACGCAACCATTTTTACTTTATCGTGAGTGAACTCAACGAACCAAGAACCAGTTTTAGTTTTGGTACTGAGAGGAATAACCAAAAAGGTAAATTTTGATAATTTTTTGTAAATAATTACAGGTCTAGTATATTCTCTACCTTTGCCACTGATTTCTGTTCCAATATTTTCGCCTATTTTGCACCACCAAATATTTCCTTCTTCCACCAGTGGTGGTTGATGATTAGATTTATCCAGCTTTGGTTTGATTGTGAACCAGTCTAGGAAGTTTTTGAGGAAAGTTGGTTGTGTCATTTGTTTTGCTTTAATTTTACTATTTCGTAATTTGGCAGACAGTGTCTGCGTTTTTATATTTTGAATTCCCTCGACAGTGTTGCGGATTTTGTGGCTTGGATATATTAGACGCTGTCTCGTATTTTATAACTCAGCTTTAATAAATCATCCCAACCAATTCCTGCACGGCTTTTTGATATTCGTCATAACCTCCAAAGGATCGGAATATCTCCATTGGGGTGTATTCATTTTTGAATGGTTCGAGCTTGAGGACATCTGGTGTCAGGATCTCTATCACTCCGCTGTCTGCATATTTGTCGAGTAGTTCCATTAGGATTTTTTTGCATGTTGGGCTGTATTTTTGGTAGGTTTAGAGCTTTGCTTTGGCTAGTTTGGCTTGGTTTTCTTTGCGAGTTAGTGGTGCATCAAAGGCAATATAGCATAGTGTGTCAAAAATATCCACCTCACCGTCATTGAGCTTAGCCATCTCAGTAATATCCACATCTTGGGCTTGGAGTTCGTCTAGGATTTTTTGTTTTTGATCGATGCCTTTCCACAATTCTTGGAAGTTATTGAGAGTTCGATATTTTCCTATCAAAAGCTGTTTGGTATAGTCTTTGAGACTGAGGGTCATGACTTTGCCATTGGCGTTATAGACGACTTCACGCTGGAATAGGATTGAGACATCCACACCTTCGACGATTACCACTTTACGAGGCTCAGGTTCGCCAGTTGTTGCACCTTCAGGATTTTCAAAAGGCATTTTAACTGTCTGCGGCTTAGTACTTTTTTCTAGTTCGGTGTCGTCTTTTGGCTCTACGTCAACAATTGCTTCGCCTTCAACAAATTCTTTGATTCGCACCGCTTGCCCGTCAAAATCAGGATCGGCAAATTTGTTGGTGTTCTTTCGAAAATCTAGAATATTAAAATACATTTTGTTGTAATCTTCCTCAACCCTTGTTCCACGACCTATGATTTGCTTGAACTTGGTCATCGAGCGAATATTGGCATCGAGTACAATTACCTTCACGGTCTTGGTATCGACTCCAGTGGAAAGCAAGTCAGAGGTTGTCACGATTACAGGGTAGGCAGATTCAGGGTCAATAAAGTTGTCAATCTGGTCTTTACCCTCCAGGTCATTGCTAGTTATTTTCATGACGTATTTGGAATTGACTTTGATTCTATCGGAGTTTTGGTTGGCTAGGGCTTGTCGCAACCTTTCGGCGTGAGCTTGGTTGACACAGAACACAATTGTCTTTGCCATCGGATCAAAATCAGCCAAGAATTCAGTGATAGACCTTGCTACAGTCTCCACCCTTTCTTTGATAACTAGATTCTGATCATAATCTGACGTTTCATAAACTTTATCTTCTACTAGAGTTCCATCAGTTGCAGTTTGACCTGTCGTTGGTCTCCAGCCTTCCATATCAACATTGGTTGTTATTCGGAATACTTTGTAAGGAGCCAAAAAACCATCTTCGATTCCTTGTTTGAGTGAATAGGTGTAGATTGGATCGCCAAAATATTCGCTGCTACTGACATCTTTGGTTTCTTTCGGGGTGGCTGTCATGCCAAGCTGAGTTGCGGAACCAAAATAGTTCAAGATATTCCTCCAGCTGCCGTTTTCGTTGGCGCTACCTCGGTGACACTCGTCTATCACAATCAAGTCAAAAAATTCTGGTGAGAATTGTCGGTACAAACTTTGTTCTTCATCACTATTAACCACGCCTTGGTATAGAGCTAGGTAGATTTCGTGGGCTTTACCGTCTCGTTCCAATCCTTTCTTGTTCACCACTGTCATCTTGTCGCCAAAATGCTTAAAATCTCCTTTTTTGGTTTGTCCAATTAATGAAGTTCTATCAGCTAAGAACAATATCCTTTTGGCTTTTTGGGCTTTCCATAGTCTGTGAATTATTTGGAAAGCGGTATAGGTTTTGCCAGTTCCTGTTGCCATTACGAGCAAGATTCTTTTTTGATCTTTTGCAATAGCTTCAATCGTTCGGTTAATTGCAATTCTTTGATAATACCTTGGATCGTTGACACCTTGTCCAGTATGGTATTCTTGTAGAATCAGCGACTCTTCATCGGCTCCAATTCCTTTGTGTTCTTTGTACATTCTCCAGAGTTGGTGCGGACTAGGAAAATCACTGAGGTTAATAATTTTTTCTTTGCCTGTGAATCGATTGTGGAAACAA
>JAYWFY010000065.1:0-5036 GCA_043778555.1 bacterium | reverse complement strand
TATTTTGAAAACTTACTCCCAAAGCTCAAACAGGGTTCAATCGTAATACTAGACAATGCCAGTTATCACAAATCAACCCACCTACAAAAACTATTCCTGAACCACAAAATATCAATAGTCTATCTACCACCATACTCTCCAGATCTCAACCCAATAGAAAACCTATGGGGAACAATCAAACAAAAGCTAAGAGGCTATTACGATTACGCACTTAGTCTATTTGATAATCTATGCGATGTAGTTAATTCTCACTCAGTGTAAAAGTTGGGTTGGGTTTGGGTATAATTTTCTATTAGACTAGAAATCGTAAAGGCAACCCCCACTTTGCCATGGTGTTGATTGTTTTATAGCTACCTGTTTGGTGGAAAGTGAAAAGTGGAAAGCTGGGGCTTTCCGTTACTGCACGACAACCTCAAACAAAAACTCTCCTATTGCTAGGAGAGAAGACTTGTAAGATTTCTAAGTTAGAAAAGATAGGTTATTAATCAAAAGAGATTAGTAAGCACCACCAGTTCGGACTGTAGCTGAACCTTTACCAGTAGACGGAGCGTCGATAACGACAGTCGCAGCTTCTGATGATTTTGCAGCCATTGCAGATGCAACTGGAGCAGTCATTGAAGAAGAAGACATCATTGAAGAACTCATCATAGATGAAGAACTCATTGAAGATGAAGAAACAGTAGTTGTTGATGGGCAGTTAGCTGCTTCAACAGTTTTGAAAGTGATTACTGGTGTTACTACGGTTGTACCATAGTTGTTAGCAATGTTTGCTGTTGTTCGATTTGAATTAGCTTGTTCTCTTACAGATGGTGTAAAAGTGAAGTTGTTGTTCAAAGTTGAAAAAGCTTGAGTTGTTGGCTTAATGGAGTAAGTCAAAGAACCGTTTGCTGATGTAGATCGAACGAATGCGTTAGAACCAAGTGCAGTTTGAACTGTAGCTTCTTCTAGGTAGTCGTTGTCAACTGTATCTTCGAATTTGATTTCGTATTCTTTAGAAACACCAAGACAAACATTGATTGTTGTTGCGCCTGTATATTTAGGAATATTGTTCTCATAAGTTGCAGTTCCTGTTAGGACTGGTGCAGCTGTAGAAGATCCTGCTGTAAGAGTTGCAATGTTCAATTGTGTAGCGTGGGTATCAAATACGTAAGTTGAAATACCTGCTGATGCATTACCGTTAGTACCTGGAGTACCAGTGATAAGACCACAAGAAGAACTGTTTACTAAGTGTACTGTGTAGAGTTCACCTTGGTAATTACCAACAACACTTGCAAGTGCAATAGCTGATGAGGTGTTGTTACCAGATTTCAAAGCACAAAGAATGTGTCCTGCTGGAAGAGTTGTATTATTTACAACTGCAGCGTTAGCGCCAACAGGAGAAATAAGTGCTGAAGCAGCGATAGCGAAGATGCTAGCTGTAGCGAAAATTTGTTTGTAGATAGACATATATGAAAAGTACAATAATTAATTTATTGTTCAGATGCAATTATGAGCTATGTTTTTTTGACTGTCAAGTAATTATTTGTTTTTGGAGGCTGGTAATGTAGTTAGTTTTGGCTTGATAGTCGGACAAATCGGTACTTGATTTTTTTATTTTTTATTTCAAAATAATGCTGTTTTTGGTGTATTTTTGTATTTTATAGATTAGTTTTAGTGGTCGCCGTAATGTCCTTGACAGCTCAAAATCTCTATAGACTTTTCTTCTATACTATATATCAGTCTATTTTTTTCATCTATCCTCCGCGACCAATATCCAGACATATTGCCTTTTAGGATTTCTGGCTTGCCAGTGCCTTCCATTGGAGTTTTGAATAATTCTTTGAGTAAAGTGTCTATCTTCTTGATAGTTTTTTTGTCTTGAGTTTTCCAATAACGATACTCTTCCCAACCTTTGAGACCAAATGATATTTTGTACATATATATTTAGTTTTTGTCTTGAAATAGTTGTTCCAGATCTTCAAAGGTGTCAAATTCTATCTTTGTATTAGGGTTATTTTGTAGAAAGCATGTTACATCATCACTACTTGTCTTGATATTATTTTGCATAAGATGATTAATATTGACACTGGTATTATAATTATAATTTTGCTTTATATATTTACCCATTGCAAAACGAAGAGCGTCCACCGGCGAAAAGTATGGGTTGTCATTAAGGATAAGCTGCAAGCCACTACTGAAGTTGTCGTCTAAAGGCACTCGGAGATAGGTAAATTTTTTGATTGGTGTTTTGGTGGTCATGCCAGTATTATGATATTATTGTCAATATTTGTCAAATTTTGGATACTATTTGTGAATTAAACAACCTCTCCATTACTAGCAAGGAAAGTGGGAGAGTGCCAAAATATAAGTTTAGTTGTCGTCGTAATGATCTTTACACGAGTAAATTATGATATTATCATTTTGGATTTCGTACACTATTCTATTTTTTTGGTCAATTCTACGAGAATATTTGCCAGCCAAATCATATTTTAACTTTTCCACTTTACCTTCACCCTCAATAGGGTTTCTTTGTATTTCGGTCAATAGTTTGAAGATTTTTTTGAGGATTTGAGGATTTTTGGTTGAGTACCAAGATATATCGTCTAGTGAATTCTTTGAAAGACTAATCAAGTACATATTGCTCAATGTCTTTTATATTTTTAAAAAGTTTATTGTTTTTGACATCTTGCTCGGCATACTTGATTCGAGTCATCAAGCTTTGGTTGCTAAGGATTTCTAAGCTAGCAATTGTATTGTTCCATTCTTCTTCTGAGATTAGCACCGCATTTTGGTTGTTTGGTGTAGTGATAATAATAGCTTCATCGTAGTCATTGACTTTTGATATATAGCTCAAGACGTTGGTTTGGATATTGCTATAGCTTGTCGCTGTGGTGGCGGTGATAGACATAATACTTATTTTACTAAATGCTCATATATTTGTCAAATATTGTTTTGATTGTAGTTATTGACACATTGTCTATCGTTTCTTTGCTTGAAAGCTGTTGACAAATGCAAACTTAACAATGAGATGTCTATTGATCACAAAAGATTACAAAACTAGATTGGACAGCTTGATGATAAAGATTTTGCCAAAATTAGTCTAGGTTTTTACAATCTTTATAAATAAATATTCCTTCTATTGCTAGAAGGGCGTGGGAGAATCCCAAAAATCTTCTTAATTATGGGTTAGTTTTTTACTGATGTCAAAGTCATTTACTGTAAAATAGCTAGATTAGACTTTGGAATGAGGTTTTATTGGAGCTTAAAAAAGACCTTGCCCAAATCAAAAAAACAAAGTACAATAGTAATATTGTTAAATACAAAAGCAACCGAACCTCAGAACCTATAGATAAGCGTTCAAAATCCAACCAAATGCAAAATCCAATCGTTAATTTTTACAGATCTATGCACAGCCTCAAAAAGGCGATGTTAGTCATGGCGATGTTTGTGATTATCGCTGGTGGAACAGGTGGGTTGAAAGTCGAGGCTGCTCAGGAAAGAGGTTTTAAAATAAAACAAGAACATTTGGCTGGTAGTAAAAAGCTGGGAGGTCCGAAAGCTACCCCAGGCTGTACAGATCCAAAAAACGATGCAACCGATCTTGGCTACGCAACTGTTACCGATGTTGATAAGGCTAATATATCCAAATGCTTGATTGCTTATTATATCGCACCTGCGACGACTAAAGAGACTTCTGGTAATATTATAGTAAAATATACTGATTGCGAATACTTACCTAAAGAAGGTGGAGTAAGCCCCGGCAAAGATGTGTGGTGTAAAACAGCTGAAAAACTAGATGCCAAACTTGAGCCTACTGGGGCTTTTATGGAGCCTGTGGCATGGAAAATGCTTGACTCTGACTGTAAAAGTGAGAATGACAAGACTTGTACGGCAAAGCAAACCTCTTGTTTTAGCTATTATGTAGAACCAATTCAAGTTTGTGATTATGGTCCAAACGGAGAATTTACAACTATTGGGCTAGAAAAAGGTGTCGGTGAAAATTCAACAACAAAGGTTTTACCAAGCGATAATGGCTGGGCATGTAGAATAAACATTAAAGCCGGCAACTTAACATCTTCAAACAAATCAACATATGGTAAATGGATATGTAATAAAACAGGAGACGCAGAACTTACAAATATTTCTTCAGATGATCCTAGGAATGTTTGCCAAGCAATAGTAACTAATGATATTCAAGGAACAAAAGCCAACTGTAATCCTGGGAAAATTACTTTTAGCGATAGTAATTCTCTAATGTGGTACCATAGCATTACAAATGACGATACTGACTTCAACGGTCGATCTTTTGTTGCCGCCAAAGGTGATGGTGTTTTTATCAGAGTTAACGAGCTTGATATACAAAAATCATGTACTATTACTGGAGAAATAAGCCAAACTGGAAATGTCAATTGTAGCAAAGTTACAAAAGCTCAGTTTTTTGAAAAAGTAAAATCGTACTGTATAGAAGCAAAGGCAAAAAACCCCAAAGTCAATTGTGAAGATCCACCAAAAGGCACATCAGCTTCAAGGACAGGAAACACAGGTGCAGACGGAGCTCAGTCAGAAATTGATTCTACCAATAACAAGTCAGTTGAAGATGCAAAAAATCAAGCCAAAAATGGTAACCCCTTCGAGGCAATATTCTCTTTTCTATACCAATTTATCGCTGCTATCATAATGGTATTTTTGTTCATTATACGATATCTACAGATGGAGATTTTACTTTTGTTCATATCGGTGATGACGGTGCTGCTCAACCTTTCACCAAACACTGGATTTCTGACTACACTAGCTGTACCTTTGTGGTCAATATTTGCTCAGATAGCTAGCCTTGGAGCTGTGGGGCTGTTGATATTTTATGGATCGGCGACTATGATTGGTATCAAGGGCTATGAATACAACAATACTATTGCCAAAGGTGCCAAGGTAGCGATCTACGTCTTTGTGTCCAACTTTACATACTTTGGGCTGGCGTTTGCAATCTCGCTACTAGATGGATTCTCCAAGTTGATCGTGTTTGTTTTTGGAGGTGGGAGCGTGTTCAAGCTTTTTGAGGC
>JAYWFY010000064.1:0-14946 GCA_043778555.1 bacterium | reverse complement strand
CTGGTAAAGAGTAAGAATGCAAAAACTACCATCACCAAAATATTGATGTGAATAATTGTTTTGATATGTCGATAAACGGTTTTAGGTTTTTTTTGATCTTCCATAATATTTTTTGATTAACTTTCGTATATTATATATAAATACTAGAAAATACGCAAGCGAGATGATAAGCTTTTATTTATTTATATAGTTATTTAATATACCAAAGAGCAAGTTTGGACTGTCCAAATGTAAGGAATGACCAGAGTTTGGTACAATTTTTAATTCAGAGTTTACAATTAATTTATTCATTTCCTTGGCAATAGAAAACGGAACAATCAAGTCTTTGTCCCCCCAAATAAGCAAAGTTGGGATTTGTATCAAATATAAAATAGATTTTTGATCGTTGCCAACTACTTTTTGATAAGTTTTCTTCAGATGATTTTGCTTTGCTGATTCATACTCTGGATTGAGCTTTGAGGCAAGTGATCTCAGTAGAGGTAGTTTTTTTAGAAAAGAGAAATTTTTTAGAAGTTTAGTTTTGACACTAGGTTTATAAATCCCTGGAGCTCCGATTAGAATCAACTTTTCTAGCCATTTTGGATTACTTTGAGCTAATTCAATAGCAATCCGACCACCAAGTGAATGACCGACCAAAATTATTTTGTCCTTATTAATAATTTCTTTGTATTGATATTCAAACCAACAAGCATAATCTTGAATACTATAGTTAACAGATTGACCAGCTCTAGAACCAAAACCTGGCAAGTCATCAAGGATCACACTAAAACTAGTATTTTCCAATTTTTTTTTCATATTTTGCCATAAATTTGCATTATGTCCCCAGCCATGAAGAATAATCACTGTTTGGTTTTTTGAATTCATATCTTTATATTATCAATTATATGGACTTTTTGTCAAAGTGATTAATTTAGATTCCAAAAACTTAACCCAATTGCAATTGCAAAAACTATCAAATGATAACCAAATGATAACCAAGTTTTTTGAATATAATTTTTTTTATTGCTATGTCTAATAATGCTGGCAATAGGATAAAATATCATACTCCAAAAAATACACAAAAATATAGATTTGTGCCAATATTTAAAAATATTAATATTAACTATATCACCAAACCCGCTTACAAAAACTGCAAACTCACCAAGCAATAAAGTAAATAACAAAGTCAAAATAATATTACTAGCAATAGAGTTTTGTCTCAACCGAATTACAGAAATTATAGAAATAGCTAATATTGAAATTAAAATCCAAAAATTGAGATTAACATTTGAAATAAAGGAGAGTGAGCTATTGCCAAAGTTTCTTATAAAAGTTCTATCTTCTTTGAGCGAATCTACAAAACCGAAACCCAGAACCGCAAAAATGAGATTTTGGCACCATAACAAAAAATATTTGAGCTTATTCTTGCTAAATAAATTTTGGTTTACAAAGAATATTAAAACAATTAAGAGTACAAAAACATACCCAGTGTGCAAAATAAAAAGTCTAGAATAAAAAGTAGGGTTAAGAAAGTTGAGATTGTACTCAAATTGCAAAATAATTGATTTTTTGATAGTTATATAATACAAAAAAACTGACAAGGCAAAGATAGAAGATTGAACCCAAATAAAAAATCTTATTTGCAACCTGACAAAATTAGAAATTTCTTGCTTGTCTTGAGTGGGAATATCTTTGAGTAAAGCAAAAATAAGCGAAATTATCAGATATAAAAATATAAAAAAAGCTGCAATGATTTTTGGAGTAAAAAGAAGGTCGGGCTGAAATATATTTACCAAATAGTGGCTTGAAGATAGTAATTTATTATCTATACCCAGAAAATAACCTATAGAAATTGTAGATAAAATTGCACCAACTATTGTGCCATAATTTTTATCAAAAAGTATCTTAATCTTGTGGAATAGGAGCATTATAAAGTTTCTTTTATTATAATTGTGGGCTTTGTTTTTTATCCACCACTTGATATTTATCAGTAAAAAGTTCTTGAGTAAGGCTATACTGACCTTGTTGAATTCTGATTAATCTTTGTACGCGAAGTCCAAAGGCTTCTACCATTTTGCGGATTTGGTTGTTACGACCTTCTGTCAAAACAAATTTGTACCAGTGTAGGTCGTGGTTAAGCTTTAGATAACTATAACTCGAATGTTCTGTTTTGTCTAGTGGCTCAATATTGACTTGATTGAGCTGATAATCATCTATTTCCATACTTCCACTTTTGGCTACTTTCAAAAAATTACTTCCAAGTTTTTGGTTGACTCCTACTAGATATGACTTTGTATGTTGGTTTTTGGGGTGAGTAAGATCATCTATCAGCTCACCGTCGTTGCTTAATATTAACAACCCTTCTGACATATAGTCCAACCTTCCAGCTGGCTTGAGGTTAAAAAACTGTTTTGGTAAAAAGTCATAGATAATCTTACGCTTTTGTGGATCAAAGCGTGTAGTAAGGCAAAAAATAGGCTTGTAAAAAAGCACAGTTTGTTTGCAAAAAGTCTTGGGCTGGATTTCTATACTGCCTTTGGTTGGATCTTTAAATTTTTGAATAACCACAAGGTCTTTGGTTTCATCAATTTGTTGACCCAGAACTGCAGGCAGGCTATTAACAAAAACTTTGACATCAGAAATGAGCTCGTCAGCGTGACGCCTAGAGATAGATTGATATTTGGCGATATATTGGTTAAGTCTCATAGTGCAAAATTATTTTTTTAATTGGTATTTGTATCATTTGGTATCACCCACCCACACAAACTCCCATTCTTCTGGGTTAGGACCTTGAGAAATAGCTCCTTCTGGGTAGCTTGGAATATACCCAGCAAGTCTAGCCTGGGCAAAATTGTCTTTTTTCATCCATTGATAACATGAGGTATTCTTGAAAGTCGTAGATTCTCCTGCACAGCCAATATCAATCGTATAACCAGTGTGGTGGCGTGAATACCCAGGAACAGCCGCTCGTTCCATTATTTTATTCAAAGCAGCATCCACCTTACCACTAAGAATATCTATAACTTGATATTCAGACGCCAAACCTGCTGCAAATATAGATTTTTGAGAAGCAATTGAACGATAACCCGAGGTCATAATGAGATTAATTCCTTCATTGGCAGCAGCTTGTTTGACTTTTGACCAACCGTCACTAGCGGGTTGTTGTAGTAAAAAACCATCTATGGCTACTAAATAGTGCTCTATGGCTTGCGGTCTGAGTTTGAAACCTCTTTTTTCCGCCAGACTTTTGATATAATTATCTACCGACGGTACGTCTGTGACGGTAGGGTTGATAGAGTCTGATACATTGAAGTATTGATTGCTTTCATAGATTTGTTGAAAATCAGAACCTGACAACGCTCGTAATGAGATTTTGGGTAGCTGCTCTGACCTTATAGAGCTAATACTTTGAGTCGTTTGGATTTCAGGATTTTGATTTTGAACTAGAGTTTGGGCTGTAGGTGAGCTTGGAGTTTGATCTACAATCGTTGATTGCGGTATTGGTAAAGCTGAAACTGAACTGAGGTTTTGAATATTAGACAAATTAGTTGTAACAGAAGAAGAATTTGAAGATATTGTTGAAGTCAAAATTTGGTTTGAAATTGCAAAATTGGGATTACTATCTTTTACAAAATCATTATAGCTATTAGCAAATATCACCGAACTCAATCCAAATATCAAAATCGCAAAAGAAAAAATAATTTTGGATTTTAGACCAATTTGATCGTGTGATTTGCGACCAAGTATTTTGTAATCTTTTTTGAATTTTATATTTGGAACTGTACCTTGGATTGTACTAGGCATTAAAAATAGTGAATTATTAAGTAATTAATTTTTGAATTAGTTTTTGAAAATTTAATCAAAACTTTGTTTATATTATGTAATCAAACCATACTTAGAGCCTAGTTGTCAAGTAAATTTTGAATAAGTATTTTGTGAAAAAAAGATTGACAAAACAAAAGGTATCTAGCTATAATTTGTATCAAAACAAAATTACAAATAATATGACATCTAACCAAAAAAAATTAGACTTTGCAACTATCGTAATAATAGCCGTCTCTGTGATACTAATATTATCTGGCATTTTTTTACTAAACAAAGACCACTCCAAACAAAGCTCCCAAATCACTATAAATTCAATACAAGCTTCCCCGCAAAAATCTTCGATTATATATTCTCAGATCATTAACTCATCATCAACCATTGCCTCTCTTCAATCAAAATCGAGTAACTCAAGTAGCTCTGCAATTCTAGAATCAAGTTCGACCACCACTTCAAACATTGTTCTAAGCTCCATTTCTTCAACTTTGTCAAGCAAAGTAAATTCCAAACTACTGGAATCAGACGCGGTAGTAAAAGTCAACGCAATAGCTGGCACCAAATATACAATTGAGGTTTTGGATACCGGCTATATAGAAGGAAAATTCTGGAGAATAGGCAACAAATTTGAAATTAGCCTTGTTAATTTTGAAGCATCAATTGGTAAGGAGTACAAACTATCAGGCGTAACAGAAAAAGGGAATTCAACAAGCTTTGAACTAATATCAAATAATAAATAATAAGTATTTGTATGGCTTCAAACGAAGATTACTACACATATCAAAATAGCATCAATGACAATTATAACTATGATAAATTTCATTTTTTTGACTATTTATTGGCTCTAATTTCCTGTGTTTGTATTATTTGTGCAATATCTTCTGGTGTCATTGAGCAAAATCAAACCAACGAGATCACAAAAAAAAATAATGATATCAACCAAGTTATTGCGGCTTTAGAATTATTTTATACAGATAGCAGCAAAATTCCTAGTCTACGTAAATACCCTATTTCTATTTGCAACGGTAAACCCAACGAAGTAGATTTTGAATTTACTCTCAAAAATACGCTTGGTGGCAAAGTCAAAAGTCAAAACACCTTTGCATATATCAAAGATAATGATTTTCCATACGATACATCAGGTCAATATGCTAATAAAATTAAAGATAAAAAGGTAAAGCTTCGAGATTGTCCAAAAGTGTTTGGAGCCCAAAAAAACCAAGACTTTATATATTCAGATCAAACTCAGAGCTGTGAATTCGACACCTATAACAACAATAACAAATATCGCAGTTGCTATATCTACGGGAGCGACAACCTAGGTTTTCAATATCAAATAGGTTATTTTGACGAGTATAAAAACACATATACAATTTACACCAAAACTCGCGATCAACAAATACAAATTTTAGTTTCTTAGCACCTCCTTTAGTATGACAACCAAAATTAATCAATTTGATATTCCTTTTTTTACAATAATTAAGATCATTGTAGCTCTTGGGTTATGCTACGGATTATATCTTAGTTTTAACACTTTACTGATAGTATTTGTCAGTATTATCTTGGCGTCATCAATCAAGCCACTTGTCAAAAAAGCTGTCAGATACAAAATTCCAAAAACTTTAGCCACTCTTGTCATTGTATTTGGGTTTTTGGGGTTGTTAGTTACAGCTCTTTATTTGGGTGTTCAGCCTTTATTTCAAGAGACTGTTACTTTTATTAATAGTTTTGGGACATTTTTAGATAAAATTTCAACAAATTACAATATACAAATCCCAGATAAGGACAAACTAGCAGAATTAGCACGCAACTACGCTGGTAATTTGGGTACTCAAGTAGGCTCAGCTTCCGGAGAATTGATTAATTTTGGAAAAAGTTTGGTGACATTAGCTTTATCTATCTTAGGGCTTTTAGCTCTGACTTTTTATCAGATTGCCGAAGAAAATAAAGTCAAAGATTTTATAGCAGATTTTTTTGGAAATAAAAACAAAGTAAAAAATATTATTGAAAGATCAGAAAACAAACTTGGCTCTTGGTTTCGTGGACAGCTTAGCTTAATGATTTTTGTAGGCTTGTTGACTTATGCCACCTTATTTGTAATTGGACTATTTGACCATAATATAGCAGGATTTGCTCTTCCTCTAGCCGTAATAGCTGGTGTGCTAGAGATCGTTCCAGTAGTTGGGCCATTTTTGGCTCTTATAGCCGCAATATTGGTTGGACTAGCTACTTCACCTTTGTACGCTTTAATAATCTTAATGAGTTACCTTTTGATACAACAGATTGAAGCCAATATTGTAATTCCTAGAGTGATGAATCGTGCAGTTGGTATAGATCCAATGCTGGTAATAATAGGAATTATGACTGGTAATAGCTTGATGGGAGCTCTTGGGTCGCTACTCTCAGTGCCTGTAATGGCGGTACTAAGCGTGCTATATGAAGAATGGAAAAACTAATTTTATTCATCAGATTGTACCTTTAAACCTGGAAACAGATCTAAAGTGTTTACCTGAGAAATTTTCCAAACCTCAGTTTTTGTAATATTCTTGAGCTCCCCTACCCGCTGTGCAACAATATCGATCATAGCTGGCAAACAAATCTGACCACGGATCGGAGCCAAAAATGGCAAGTCAGTTTCCAAGACAAAACTATGAAGCGGGCTCTCAATTATAGCCTGATGGAGATCAATAGCTGATTTGAATGTACTTACCCCTCCAAACGCCATCTTGCCGTTGAGCTGGATTATTTTGTACATTTCATCCACGCCAGCTGTAAAACAATGAATTAGAAACTTACCATGGATCTGAGGATAACGTTCTAGTATTTCAAACAAATCTTCAAAAGCCTCTCGACAATGTATCATAATCGGTAAATCTAAATTTATAGCTAACTGAATCTGGCTTTCAAATAGCTTTTTTTGGATATCTTGTAATAACTCGTCTTGGCAATGAAAGTAGTCCAACCCTATTTCCCCTACACCAATAATTTTGTCCTTGATATTATGCTTATTGATCATCTTTGTCTGAAAATCTAGGTAGCTCTCTAATTCAAACTTATCATTGACAATATCAGGATGCGAACCCAAAAAATACTTGACTTTGCTAAATGAATTAAATAACTTGTAACAATGCAAAAAGTTTTTGGTAGAAACGGTCGAATGACAAACAAACTTATGATCACTAATTAAACGTTCCAACTTTATAGTCGCAGAGTCTGAAAGAGAAGTTAGAACAAGCTGAGACTCAAACTCTTCATTATCAAGACACTCAATAATCCGACCATCAGGCAAAAAGTTTAGCTTAGACAACAACATGTCTAGATGGACGTGTGTGTCGTGAAAAGAAGTATTAAGTTGTGACATAGACTGACTTTAAACTTTTGTGCTATACCAATCTTTAAACATTGAATATATTACACGATTTTTTTCAATTTTAACTTTTGATAGATCCCAATTTTCAACTGAATTATAATAAAAGTCTCGATGAACTATTATTCTTAGAGCATATACACCTAATCTTAATCTTAAAGTATTATGATTTTGTATAAATCTGTATTCACTTTTTACTATTTTTAAACCATATTCGGATAATTCTTCTGGGTTTAATCCTATAATTTTAGAGCTTAACTTCTCAATATAATGTCTCAAAAAATTGTGTATGATAAATTGCTTAAAGTTACTTAGGATAAGTTCTTGGTCTTCTTTACTCGTTAAAAGTTCATGTATTGCATGTAGAACTATTGGATTTTGTAAATTTAAATTACTTTCTATTAAATTAATAGCTTTGTCTGGATCTAGCCAGCCTTGACGGACTTCGTTTTGATTTGAATGGTGTGCTGTTCTTATTTCGCCTAATGTAGAAAAGTCTATTTCTGGTTTTGCAGAAGCTGAAGTTGGTAATATATCGTATAAATTTGAATCAATTACGGTAAATGCTTTTTCGCCTGTGTGAGGTTTTCTATTAGGAGTTGATGACATGTTATTTATAAGTTTGAGTGATTAGACAATTAATCATAATTGATTTTTTATCTATTGTCAACTCTACAAATTCTCCACAGCTCGCTGACCTTCCACCTCTTTGATATCTTTGATAACGTCTAAAATATCACCTGTCATAACGATCGGGAGGTTGTTGTAGTTGATGCCATATCGGTGGTCGGTCAGGCGATCTTGTGGATAGTTGTAGGTTCGGATTTTTTCACTACGGTCTGCATTTCCAACCTGTTCTTTACGCTCAGCGTACTCTTTGGCAAGTCGAATTTCTTCAAAGTGGTTAAACACACGTGAGGTCAACATCTCCAGTGCTTTAATTTTATTTTGCTGCTGATTACGTTCGTCTTGGCATTGTGCCCTTATTCCTGTAGGTTTATGTAGTACTTGGATTGCGGAGTATGTTGTATTAACCGATTGACCGCCCGCTCCTTGCGATGTAGAAGCGATAATATCCACTTCACTCAAGTCTAATTTGAAATCACTATTGCCATCGACGATAGGCATAATAGCCACAGAAGCAGTAGATGTGTGAATCCGACCTTGTTTTTCTGTAGCTGGGACACGCTGGACACGATGAACTCCACCTTCATACTTGAACCATGCAAAGGCGTTGTCGCCTTTTACTTCTGCAATAACTTCTTTATAGCCGCCAACTGTATTTTCTGAGAGCGAAATTATTTTGAGCTTAAGATCTAGCATGGTACACATTCCAGAATACATTCTCAAAAGATCTGCCGCAAAAATAGCCGACTCATCTCCACCAGCCCCAGCCCGCAATTCCAAAAATATGTCCATATTGTCTCGATCATCTGCTGGAGCAAGGAGCGCCAAAAGTCCTTTTTCTTGTTCGGTAATTTTGGCTTGGTTTTCAGAGATTTCCTCTTCTAGCATTTCTTTCATATCACCAGATTCTCCAGAATTAATTAGTTCAAGATTAGACAAACAGCTGTCTTCTAACTTCAAAATTTCCTTAGCAAAACCTGTTTGTGTGCTTACGCTTTTGATTCGCTTGCCTAGTGCAATAATTTCTTTAGTTTCTGTAGTGGTGGCTAGTTTGTTATTAATATCATCATACTCTGCGATAATTTTGGCAAGGGGGAGTTTGGAAACTAAAAAAGTCATATGATTGTATAATAAGGTAAATTGACTTTTTGGTCAAATACTACCAAAAGCAACCGACGTGTTATGGGGTTAATTATAACACCAATATATTCAAAAAATTAACTAGTCTAAACCCTCTAATTATAGGCAAATATTTAACTTGTTAGTCTAATAACCAAACACTGGCGTATAGGAATCTTTGATGTCATCTACCATCGTAGTAAATTCTTCGTATTCTACTGTTTCATTTTCTATGAGATGATTACTTATTACGTCTAGTTTGCCGATGTACTTAGTGATAATATCCTTGCAGACTTTACGACAGATCGATAGGATTTCTTGGACTTCAAGGTCAATTTTGTTACCTAGCTCAGTGCCGTATTCTGTAGAGCCGTTACTTCCTTGATTATACCCAAGTGAGCTTTCTGACACAGAGATCAATCCTAGCCTAGACATGCCATATTTCGTTACCATTGCTCGGGCAATTTCTGTAGCTTTGGCAAGGTCATTACTGCCACCAGTCGAGACATCCTTGAAAACCAACTCTTCTACAGTATAACCACCAAAAAGTACCACAATTTCTGACAAAAATTCATTTTTAGTTTTGCTCATTGCATCATTTTCTTTTTCGGCTGAAAAGGTATAACCAGCTGCTTTGCCTCTTGGAATGATTGTAATTTTACTGACCTTAGATGCTTTGGGAAGAACTGTAGCAGTAAGAGCGTGACCAGCTTCATGATAAGCTGTGTGTTTTTTGGATTCTTCAGTCACTACTTTGGATCGTAGACTTGGACCTAACATTACCTTTTCGATAGCTTCGCGCAGATCATCGTTGGTAATTTCAGTTTGCTTATTTCGTACGGCTAGTATCGCCCCTTCGTTGAGAATATTCATCAAGTCTGCACCAGAAAAACCAGCTGTACGCTTGGCGATTATAGATAAATCAACATCTTTTGCCATTTTCTTGTTTTTAGCGTGGACTTCTAGTATTTTTTCACGTTCTTTTTTGTCTGGGACTGTCACTGTCACTTGTCGGTCAAATCGACCTGGTCTTAGCAGCGCTTGGTCAAGTACATCTGGTCTATTAGTAGCCCCCAAAACAATCACAGATTCATTACCTTCAAAGCCGTCCATTTCAACAAGAAATTGATTAAGAGTTTGCTCACGCTCATCATTGCCTCCACCTATACCTTGACCACGTTTGCGACCAACAGCATCTATTTCATCTATAAAAATTACACAAGGAGCTTTTTTCTTGGCAGCTTTGAAAAGATCTCTGACACGACTAGCTCCAACCCCAACAAACATTTCTACAAACTCCGATCCTGAAACATACAAAAATGGTACGTCAGCTTCACCGGCTACAGCTTTTGCCATCATAGTTTTACCATTACCTGGAGTCCCAATGAGTAACACGCCTCGAGGGATTTTAGCACCCATTTTGATATACTCTGCTGGTCGCTTAAGAAAATCTACAACCTCTAATAGCTCTTGCTTTGCTTCTTCATTGCCAGCTACATCTGCAAAAACAGTTTTGGTGGTAGCGTTTGGTTCATCATAAAGTTTTGCCCGTGAGTTGCCAAAAGAAATGGCTTTACTATTATTTTCGGCTATTTTACGAAGAAAAACTATTGCAATAGCTATACTAGAAAGAATTAGTATAATTGTCAGAAAATCACCGCTAAATAAAAATTTAAAAAATGCATTTGGTTTTTTCTCCTCTAGGTCAATCGATCCATTCTCAGTGCCAAATTTGAGCTTGTCGTCAACTGCTGATTTAAGTTTGGACTGCAAAGATTCTTGACCAGAAAGTACCCCATTTTCATAAATTTTTTTTTCTACTTTGGTTCTATTTTTGTCAAGAGTGGTGTAAACCTCTGCTTCAAATTTTTCCTTATCTTCTGACAAGGTGAGCTTAGCTATACTACCTGAACGAATCTCTGTAGCTAGATCTGAAAAAGATTTTGATTTATCTTTATTAACAAAACTATCTACCGATCCACTACTAGGTAGCAATGTTACGAGCAGAATTAACCCTGCCACAGAGATTATAATAGCTAGAATATTACCATTTTTATTATTTTTGTTTGGCGCTAAATTTGATGATAGGTTTTTGCTTTTTGTTTCGGGTGTTTTATTATTTGAGGTTTTGTTATGGTTATTTTTCATGTAAAAAGTTAATAATTAGTTTGAAGATCTTGTTAAATTTTAATATAGCCAAACCCAACATAAAGTTTAGTAAAAAATTCAGAGATATATACAGTTATCTGCCCATTTATTTGCAATATTAGCAATTGGCTGCAAAACGTCAGTTTGTTGAACTGTGTTTACACCTTGCAATAGAGCCAACAGTCTTTCAAAACCCATACCTGTGTCAATATTTTTTTGCTTTAGAAGTTTCAGCTTGACTGGCTCATAGTTTTCTCCCCACTCTCCTTCGTACTCCATAAAAACGTGGTTCCAAATTTCCATGATTTGACTCTCAATAAAATCTTCTATTTCCACAATGTTCATACTTTCGAAGCTGTGCTCAAAATCTAAATTGTTGTGATCATACAAATAATATATTTCGCTGCAAGGTCCGCAAGGTCCGCGATATGGCAATCCCCACCAGTTGTCTTTGCCTGATTTTTTAGTTATCCTATAAATATATTTTTGATTATCCAAGTTTTTTTGATTAGACTTAAAATCATATTCAATCCCAATATTAGCTTTTATCCCTACAGAATCAAAACATTTTACCCAAGTATTTATAGCTTCTTGATCTACGGGTACTTCTTTACTGCCTTTGTAGACTGTTACAAATAGTCGTTTTGGGTCCATAGCTAGCCATTTTTTATCAGTCAAGAATTCAAAGCCCCAAGTTATACTCTCTACTTTGGTATAGTCTCCAAGTGACCAAGAACCAAGCATTTCAAAAAAACTAAGATGGCGATTGTCACCTACCTCATCTATATCAACAGTTCTTATTACTTTTTGGCTATCAGCTAATCTTGTGCCAGACGGATGTTTTTGACCCATTAGAAAGGGTATAAGTGGATACATACCTGAATTAACAAATAAAAGAGTTGGATCTTCTTTAGGTATTAGTGATGCAGATGGAATGACTATATGACCTTTAGTGGACATAAAATCAAGGAACTTTTGTCTTAATTGATTAGATGTCATTATAGTTAATTTAAAGCTTTTTGACCTTTTGTCCAACCTACTTGACATAATTTGCCAGATTGTAGCGCATCTATAACGCGTAGAACTTCTTCTACAGAGCGTCCAATTGAATTGTCGGAAATCTGATACCACTTGAGGATACCGTCAGGATCAATAACAAAAGTACCTCTCAATGCTTTGGCATCTTCATCTATAAAAACATTATAGTCTATACAGGTATTGTGATGAACGTCTGAAAGTAAAGGATAATCAATTCCACCCAACGAGTCTGCCCAAGCTTTGTGTACAAATGGAGAATCTACAGAGCAACCAACTATTGAGGTATTGCGATCTGAAAACTCAGATAGAGCTTTGTGAAATCCAACTACTTCAGTTGGACAGACAAATGTAAAATCAGCAGGATAAAAAAATAGCACAAGCCATTTACCTTTAAAGTCAGATTTTTTCCAAGTTTTAATATTTCCCACTTCAGAACCTGATAGGTCAAAGTCTGGGGCTTGGGAGTTGATTTTGAGTACGTTGAACATAATATGAAAGTTGATTTGAATGTATTATTAAATAAGAGTGAAGGGGGATAACTAAAATATCCAATTATCTTGAAATTGAAATTAGTTTTAGAGCAATTGTTCTAAGCTGAACGGATGTAAAATATCTAATTTGTTATGCTAGGTAATAATATATAAATTCAGGCGATGTTGTCAATGTCCTACAAGTACATAAATTATACAGGAATTAAATTGAAGATTTAGAATTTAACATTACCTTTTTTGATTAAATACCACCAAATAGCAATTGATAAAAAACCAAAAGATAATAATCCTATCAGCCAAGAAATTGCCAAATCAGCTATCATTATATCAGTCATATACTTTTTAAATTATTTTATTTTGGTGATATTAATTGGTCTAATCTTTCTTTCACTGTATCTAATTGTAATACTCTTGACCACCAGCTATCAGTATATTTACCATCCTTAAGTATTATTAAGGTAGGTGTAGAACTAGGTTTTGTACCTGTTGGATTTCTAGGATCGGGGTATTTGGAAACTGGAAGTGTTGCATTTTGGATATCTTTTTGATCAATCTTAACATTTTTTTCAGCTTCGAGACTATTTTGAGCTATTCTCCAAGCTGGAACGTCAACTCCTATACTTTTAACGAGTTCTTCAAGGTTAGACTGAGGGACTCCTGCAGGGTAGTTGGGAGTTATTTTAATTAATGCATTTGAAAACTCAAAGAATTTTGCGGCTCCAGATACTATATTTACTCCTTGGGCAGCTTGGGCAGCTCGATCTCCAGGGCCAGAATGTGTAATAAAATGTTTATAGGTTATTTTGATTTTATTACCATAATCTTTTTCAAGGTTTGCCATATTTTCTCCGTTGGACTGACATGCTGGGCAAATATAATCGTAAAGATAAAGTAACTGCACAGAGGCATCAAGTTTACCAGTAGTTGGATTTGCTGGTCTTACCATTGTGTCTAGGGGTTTGTAACTGTCAGCTGGTGTAAGTAATTTTTGAATACCTACAAAGCCAGCTATTAAAACGACAATGGTGATAAATACAGTTATTATTTTTTTAATATTTTGTTGAAAGAAAGATGTGGGAGATTGATCAAATGTGGACATAAGTATTTTTTGAATAAAATTTGTGTTGTTGTAGAGTTAGTATTATTCTGGTGAGACATTTTGTCAAGATTTATCCGGCTAGTGTAAAGCCAAAAAGTATTTTTATGCCAGCTATAATTAAGCTTATTTTTAATATACCAAATATTATTATAAGCAACCAAACTAGAGAAACTACCAAAACTGCGCCTGCTGCCATATCTTTAATTATTTTAATTTTGGGCTGATAATCTTTTTCAATGTAATCACAGATATTTTCAATAATTGTGTTGTTGATTTCAAACGAACAAGTCATAGCCATAAATATCAAATTGGCAACAGCAAGAATAAGCTGACCAAAATAAAGGTTGATTCCAAAAAAAACTATCCCAATAGCCATTTGAATTCTTATATTTGGCTCAGTTACAAATGCCCAATACAAACCTTGACCAGCGTACTTGAAAGATTTAAAAATACTGTACCGACTTATTTTCTCTTTGGATTTGTAGAGTCTATTTTTATTTTTTTTTATAGCCATAGTGTATTGATCTTTTTGCTTTCCAAGCAACTCAATAAAATCCGTAGTCATATTAAAACCAGAGTTAATAACGGCAGTAACTAAATTTATGTTGGAACTTAAATTATTTTTAACCTTAGAACTATTAAAATTATTTTTTATTTTTTTATTTTTCTTCATGTATATTTATTTAAATTTATTGACAAGAACTTTGATTTTGTAGTATTATTAATACTGTTAAAAGTTAAATTTATAGTCAATAAATAATTTTAGCAATAAATAAATATGCCGCTTTAGCTCATTTGGTAGAGCAACGGTTTTGTAAACCGTAGGTGGTCAGTTCGATTCTGACAAGCGGCTCCACATATTAAAATTAAAAAATTAGTTAGTGTTTAAAATCTCTTTGTCCTGTTTTATACATAAACTAAATCCAATAATTTTTACTCTCAACAAAAGTAATTAGTTTACAAGTAACTTCTCAAAAGTATTTAATATAACTAACAACTCTATTAACAACCTAAAAATGGTTGTTTTTTCCAAATTTTGTTTAATAGTTTTTGGACTTTAGTCAATAAGTTTTTAAACTACCCTAAAATGGGCTTTGAGCTTCTCGGTAATATTGCCACCGACCAATTCATATACGATTTCAGGATTGTCGTATAAGTTTGTTACTAGGTTTTGAGAACTACCAAATTTGATCAAGAGTTTATTTTTGGTAATTTCGCCAACTCCACTAATCCCGTCCAAAGCTGACTTTTTAATTGAT
>JAYWFY010000063.1:0-47118 GCA_043778555.1 bacterium | reverse complement strand
CAATGTAGATCAGGTCTACAGATTCGTCAGGTAGGGATTTGAGGACTTCTAGATTGTCGCCGAGGATGAGTTTGTTGGTCATAATAATGGTGATTGGTTTTTGGATTGGAATTCAGATGTCAACTATGCAAATTTTATTCTTTGTATTCAAGCGTACTATATTTCCTATTTAGGGGTACCAAATCTCTAATTGGGGGGCGGTTTTTGGCTGAAGTATTTAGAATAAACTGACATATAAATTACTTCCAAATTGTTATAGCTTTACACTTTTCTGTCAAAAATTACTCAACGTATTTATACACATACCAAGTTTTGACTAACAGCTCAAAAGTAAAGAATAATAGTGTTGCTGCTGCTGCCCCTACCCCACCAAACCAAGGGATAAATATTAGATAACAGACAATAGCTACAATTGCTGTCCAGAGCTTTGACCAAAACTGTTTTTTTTCTAGTCCAGAAACATTAAGAAGATCAGAGGAAAGCAATGTTGGAAATAGCACAATGAGAATCAAGCTCAAAATTCTGAGTAGCTCAAGACTGTCGTACTTGCCATTTGGATCAATTAGCCATATTCCTAGTTGGGCAAAAATATTGACAGCAATAGTGGTCAAAACCCCTGCACCGATAGCGATACTGTAGTATTTGATCAAAGTTTTTTTGGTTATTTCTTTGGAATTGAGCTTCCTCCTTAGCCTTGAAGCCAGCACAGGCATTGTCAAACCTGGAATAATTGTTGCAATCTCAAAAAGCTTATAGGCATTAGAATAGCTTGCCACTTGAATTAAGTCAAAACTATAGTACCGCAAAATAAGCAAATCTGTCTTGCTATATAGTCCATTAATAATATCAGCTAAAGTCAAAAAACCAATTGCTCCAAGCTCAACTCTTATAATGTTAAAATCAAATTTGCCCCAGCTATAGCTTTGCCTTTGCCAAAAAGCGTCTATCAAAAGTGACGCAAAATAGGCGATGATCGAAATCAAAGCAAAATTCAAAATACTTGGTTGCCAAAAATTGAAAGTAACAAAAATCAACCCAACCAATATTAGCTTGCCAATTAGATCTGTAATGGAAAATTGCCAGCTTTTGTTGACACTATCAGCAATTGATCGGAAGGCTAGATCAGCCAAAAGTATAAACTGAGCTGTAAAAATCCCAATAATTGCTATAAGATCATTAGTTTGAGAAAGTTTGTAAGTGAGAAATATGATTATGAGACCTACCAAATATGAAATGAAACGTAAAGCTATTGTTGTTGTCCAAAAATTGGCAAGATTAAAACGATATGTCATCTTGAGTGTAGCCAAAGATCCCGTGCGAGTAATAGACGAAGCTGCATTAAATTTTGAAGAGGCGCAATTGGGAGTTGCATCACTTTTGTAACCCCAGTCGGCTTTAGCCACCAGCCCCTTTGCAAGTGGCAATTCCATTTCTTCAGTATTTTTATTTTTATCTCTATTCGTAAAAACTTTTTGGATAATCTGTGGAAGTCCCCATGTTACAGCCATCAAAACCATGCTATTATATGCCAAAATGAGACTATAATTGGCAAAATCTTGAGTCGTAAAATTGCTCACTTGCCACCTCGTTATAAAAATTCCACAAGCCACAGCCAAAAATTTGATTCCAACTTGTAACAGCGTTTTTTTGAGCATAGATTACTTTCGTTTTAAAAATCGTTTTTCGACAAGGTTCCAAGACAAAAATCCAGCGAGAATTGACAGTAAAATTGACACAATATTGTATGATTTGAAACCCAGCGAGATTACTCCTGTAGCTATGATATAGTGTAACAAAATCTGAATCGGTGTAGAGTAAATATATACTCCATAGCTGTAATCGCCAATTTTTTTGGATAGATCTTTAATTGGAATCACTTGGCTCAAAAATAATACGCAATAAGCTATACAGATAGGAAATAACAAGCCTCCAATGTTGAAAATTGCTCCAAAAATTAACCCTAATACTGAAAATAAAAATAAACTCCAAGTCCACTTGATCCTATCAATATAAAGATAAAAAACTGCTCCAACAAAGAAATATAAAATTAATGAAAAGAATCGAAAATCATAAAATACCTTGTCAAAATCGTTTCTCATCCACTCAACTTTGGTAAGTAAAAAATAAAATAAATTGGTAATTAATGTTCCGATCAAAATAAATTTTGGTTTTTGCAGCCAGCCAATTAGAGACAAAAAAGCTATTGCGGTGTATGTCCTAAAATCTACCAAAAGTGTCCAGAGCGAGCCGTTAAGCTCCCATTGGTGAACGATTGGAATATTGGTAATTGGAGTTTCAAAAAAGAAGTTACGGAAAAAATATCTGCAAGATTGTAAAAATAATTCTTTGAGATTGCTAAGGTTGCCGAGTTGAATATTACCATTAATCAAACCGATAATTGGTGCAAAGACAAACGCTGTGATGAATATTGCAGCCAAAAATCCTGGAAATAACCGCACCAGTCGCTTGTAGAAAAACTCTTGGATAGTAGCTGATCGCAGCATACTAGCAGTAATCAAAAAACCTGAGATTACAAAAAATCCGTGCACAGCAATCTCCCCAAGGCGAGTCTCATTAAACTTCCAGCCACTAATAGGATAGTACGCCCAGCTCGGAGTAATAATGCCATCGTAATAAAAAGTAGAGTGATAAACAACGACTACAATTGCAAAAAACAACCTAAGAAAATCAAAAGCGTTAGACTTAAAATTAAAAATAATAGGTTTGGGGAAAAAGGAGAGCATAGCGAATTAAGAATTTGAAATTAAAGCCTAAGTAAGTAACAAGCAGCTTATAATCTTGAACATAGCAAAAGATCCAACACCAGAAGAAGACGCATTACAAAAACTAAGTAATTAATTTAATACTCAGGCCGGATTTAAACTTTCTACGCATAAAAAATGAAGAAAGGCATAGTAAATTGATTAAAAATATTTGTTGTAAATTGGTCATAACTTTACTTTTTTAAAACATTCAAAAAGGCGGACTGCGGGATTTCTACATTGCCGACCATCTTCATACGCTTTTTACCTTCAGATTGTTTTTTGAGGAGTTTCATTCGCCGCGTAATGTCTCCACCATAGAGCTTGGCAGTCACATCTTTATAAAACGCCTTGATGGTTTCTCGGGCTACGACACGACCACCGATTGCTGCCTGGACTGCAATCTCAAACATCTGACGAGGAATAAGCGTCTTTAGTTTTTCACAGACTTGGCGACCGCGAGCTTCAGCATTGGATTTGTGGTCTATAATACTGAGAGGATCTACGATTTTACCATTAACCAAGATATCAATCTTCACTAGTGGCTCGGTGCGATATTCTAATAGCTCATATGACAGCGTGGCGTAACCTTTGGACAAAGATTTGAGTTCATCATAAAAATTAATAATCATCTCTGCAAGTGGCACTTCACCTGAGATTTGGACCTGATTCATCGATAAAAATTGCATATTATTATACATTCCACGATGATCGCTAATCAATTGAATGACCACTCCAATATAATTCTCAGGAACCAAAATCTCGACCTTGACCCACGGCTCTTGCATTTGAACTATTTGCGAAGGATCGGGTAACTCGGCTGGGGTATGAACCGATTCAAAAACTTCTGAGTTGATTTTCTTGATTTTGTATTCTACAGAAGGTGTAGTAATTACCAAGTCCAAATCAAACTCACGAGATAGTCTTTCCTGTACAATGTCCATATGTAGCAGACCAAGAAACCCACATCTAAAGCCAAAACCAAGAGCTGGAATGTTTTCCACTTCACAAGTCAAGGAAGCGTCGTTGAGCTGGAGCTTGGCAATAGAATCTCGAAGTTTTGGATAATCATCGGCATCGGTAGGGAAGATAGAGGCAAATACCATCGGCTTACTTTGAGCGTAGCCAGGCAAAGCGTTTTCTACTTTGTCATTGTCGCATATTGTATCACCGACTTTGACCTTGTCAAGTGCTTTTAGACCTGTGATGACATAGCCGACTTCGCCATTGTTGAGCTTGTCTATAGGTTTCATATTAGGTGTGAAAATCCCAACTTCTTGTACAACCACTTTAGTGTTGGTAGCTAGAAATACAATAGTTTGACCGGGCTTAATCTCTCCTTCAAAGAGCCTTATAAAGGCAACTACGCCACGATGTTTGTCAAAATGTGAATCAAAAATAAGAGCTTTAAGCATGATCTAATTATGTAGCCATAACATGTTTTGGTCAAGAGAATACTATTTATACATAAGTCATATCAAGTTTATAAATCAGAACTTTCCTGCAAAAACTCCAAAAAATAGGTGTACCAAACAAGACAAAACCATGCTACACCTACGCCGGTGACAGATTGAGACAAAAATTGGCTGGGATTAATTTGGTATTCTTGAGGTTGAGTTGACGTTGAGACTAGCCAAGTATGGAGATTTGTAATCAAAATTTTATCACTACCCTGTGGAAGTGCTGCGATCTCCTTTGCGGATTTCACAATTGTTTGAATTTGATTCAAAATATCTTGATTGATGCCTTTGAGTTCGTCTGGTTTTTGAAAATAAACCTCAGCCATTCGGCAATTGATGACAGCAACACAATCAGGAATATTATCCGTTAGATGGTGATGGTCGGTGATGATTAAATCACACCTGTGATCATATTTGAGGTTATTTACCTTCACGATATCAGCTTCTTTCCATGAGTTGATACCACAATCAACAGAAATGATCAAATCAAATTTTTGAGATAAAGCATCTATTGCCTCGGTATTCATTCCATAGCCTTCGGTAAATCTATCAGGTGCATAAAATTCTACATTATTAGGGTCAAAGCCTAGATCAAGCAATCCGTGATACATCACCGCAGTAGCAGTCACTGCATCAGTATCGTAGTCGGAATAAATACAGATTTTATCACTACGCAGCTGAGCCAGTAATAACCTCAAGCAAAAATTTTGAATATTGTGCAGATATGGAAGTTTTTCCCAGTGAGCTGAAACATTAAGGTTGGTAAAAAATTCATCAAAGACTGGTCTGATGTAGTTTTCAGGTTTACCAGTTTGTTCAAACCGCTTGCAGTAATCTATCAATATTTGGTTCATAGGTTAGTCATATCTATCATATTCAGGAAGGTGGTTATAAAAATAGGCGTCAGCTGAAGTTCTTTTTTCAAGATACGGGTGATGTGGGTTAAAGTCTTTACCTTTAGATCTCTCAATCAATCTATCTCTTAAAATTCTAATACCTAATGGGCTATTTGTACTACTATAAGAATTAATTATTTGCTGTTCTTGGTTATTAGCAGGCTGTTGAATGATCTCTAGTTGAGTAGTTAAGGCATCAATTGCAGCTGCCAAAATAGTATGCTCAGAAGGTTTGTTGGAATATAGTTTCACAGCATCATAGAATTCATCAAAGATTTTTTGTTTAGAAGGATTTTGTGTGTCGTTCTCCATAATTTATGATTTTAAGCCGCTTACAAGATATAACTGAGCATCTTTTTGTCCTTTTGGTGAGAGAATAGATGGCTTGCCAGGGTTGGATTCCCAAAATAGCTCGTCGGCATCGGTGACAGAGAGATAATCCGTCAAAAAACTGGAATTAAAGGACTGTTCCCAAGATTCTTGCACACCTTCATAGTTGTTTATAGTGACTACAGACTCGCCACTTTCACCGTTGGTAGAGTCTGAGATCAATTTGATTTGGCTACTAGTAGGGTCAACCAAAAACCTCACTTTACGATTGACCAAATCTAAATTACCAATCAAAGACACTTGTTTTAGTGCTGAGACCAATTCCTTGGGGTTAATAGTAAAATTGCAAGCAAAAGATTCTGGAATAATGCGATTATAGTCTGGGTAATTTCCAGATCCGTACGAAAGCGTCATTGTTGTAGAGCCTGATTTGATCCAAGCAAAGTCATTTTCAAAGCATAGACTAACCACATTTTTTTCGTCCAACTCTGCAAGTACAAACTTGAGTGATTTTGGCGGTAAAAGGTAGTTCACCATTCCAAGCTTGTAATTGTTGTTATCTTTATTAATTTCAATTTTGGTAATGACAGGTATAAACTTGGTTATGCGAAACCTATCTGTAGATACTACACAAAAAGTAGGGTTGTTTTCATCTTTTTCGTCGTTGGTAGAATAGCATATGTTGCAAAACTCTGGTTGATAAGTATTTTTTGAATCACCGACAGATACAAAAGCAAATTTAGTAGCTTCAATAAAGTCTTTGGCAGACATTTCTATGTTGGCTCGCAGATTTTCTGTGTTTTCGGTTGGTGCAATAAAATCATTAACTACATTGGTGTTTGTTCTCAATAGATGCTTAGCTTTCTTACCTTTGATCAACAAAGTTTGCTTAGTTTCATCGTAGGCTAATTCCAAATCTGGAGCGTCAATTAAATCTATGCTACTAGCAAGCATATCGGTTTTGATGGCAAAAGTGCAATCAGCTGTAGAAGTAGCCAAAGTCAATGAAGTCTGATAAAAAAGATTAGAATTGAGAGCAGAGATAAATAGAATTCCAGCTTTAATATGGAGTTTGATATGAGTATAAACCTCGACAGGATCTTTCTTGGCACATATCTGATTACAAATCATCACTTTGGGCTGCAGAAGATTTTTTGAAACGGTAAAAGTGGACATTTGAGTAGTTTATTTTGGATTGAAAAGCTAAATTTGTATTTGAATTGTTGTCGTATTACAGCTTTTTGTCAAATATTATTTTTTGAACTCAGCCTCAATGTATAATAATTAGAATTAAAATTAAAAAGTTAGTATTATACTTATTTTGCCAACAACCTAATCTTAATTTGGAAGATTGTCGCCTGGAACCTGTTTCAGGATCTATGAATCTCGGATTAATTAAACTTAATCATTAGAGGGATCGCTAAATCACTACCTTAACCTTTCCAAAACCCTCATCACTGCTGACCTAGATCTTGGGTTGGCTTCTGTTTCTTGTGGAGTTGGTACAATTGGACGAGCGTTAATAATTTTGAAATCGTATTCTTTGTTACCATAAATATCTTCGGTCACAGCTTTACTCAGTTGCCTAAAATAATTGGTTACAATTTTGTCTTCCAGAGAGTGAAACGACACTACAACCAATCTGCCACCTACTTTGAGTTTGTCTTTGGCAGAAATAATAAAACTCTCTAGAGACACAAACTCGTCATTTGTCCAAATCCTTAACGCCTGCCAAACCCTTGATAAAATTTGATTTTTACGCTTGAGAGCAACAGCAGGTATAACCGATATTACAACGTCAACCATTTCTTGCACAGTCCACGTAGTTTTTTTGTTGGAGTTGTATATAGATTTCGCAATTTTGGCAGCCAAATCTTCTCCTGAATAATTGTAAAGTATCTTCCCAAGTTGCTGCCAGTCATGTAGCCTTAGCAATTTATAAGAACAAGAATGCGTAACATCAACACCATATCTCAAATCCAGTTCTTGATCACCTTGCTGATAAGAAAAGCCTCTTTGGTCTACTTCCAATTGGTTACTGCTAAAACCAAGGTCAACCACAATTCCATCAAAAAAATTATTTTCGAATGTGGTTATTATTTCAGCAAAATTACCGTTTTTAAGCTCCAGGTTGATTTGGTGAGGACATTTTATATACCCCAAAACTCTGTCAATAGCTCCTTGGTCAAGATCACTCGAGTATTGGTTAAGCTTAATTTTATTTTCTTCACAATAGTTGATAAAATATTGAGTATATCCTCCACCACCAAGTGTACCATCAAATAGATTCACTCTTTGATCTTGAAAAGCAATTTTTTTTTGAGCTAGAATAAAGTCGTTGACTTCTTTGACTAAAACTGGAATATGGTTATTTGAATTGAGATTTGACATTTGAACTTTTGAAGATATAGGTATATAGATATACAATAGCCTTGATAACTCATTCTAGTCAAACCTATCGTTTTCAATTAATTATTAATTTTTACCATTATCCTTGACAAGTTTCTGTATATTATTATAAAATTAATGTCGATAAGTATCTAGTTATTTAGTGTCTAATATATATATAATTGTATATAATTTTGAAAAATAAAATCAAAAAACTAGAGTAAAAATTATTTTTAGAATGAAAAAATACGGTGCTATCGTCTAATGGTTAGGACGTAGGATTCTCATTCCTGCAATCGGGGTTCAATTCCCCGTAGCACTACCAAATCATCAATTAAAATTTCCTTAGAGCAAAACAAACTTTTAGTATGATTAAAATAACTAGTAAATCAGCTCAAAATGAAGTAATTCAAGAATTATTCTTAGTACTTTCACACCAAAGTCCTTTATATGTAGAGCTAGAATCTCTACCTTATTTTTTATCTAGCATCCCATCACTAAAAGTTTTTTTGTTCAAAATTCAAAATTACCCAAGACCAATTTTTTGGCATAGCTACGACAACAATATTTTAGATTTTCTCCATCTTAACAAAATTAATATTGAGTTTCCTTATAACCCCCAAAATGCAATAGTACATATTTCGTCTAACTCTCCAACTATAATTAACTTAAACAAACAAGAAACAAAACAAACTCCTAACGATAACTACATCGACTATAACCAAAAATTGTCACAGCTAAAATTAAAAATTAGAAAAAGCAATAACCCGACCAATTCTAGCTTTGACATAAGTGAGCATACTCAGTCTACAGATTATAGCAGCAAAAATAGTGAAAAAATAGACTTTAAACAAGATCTTGACAGTTGGTTACAAAAAATAGAAAATACCAAAGACAGTCTTTCCAAATTTAAAAATGATATTGTTAATCAAAAAAATCTTAACGCAAGCAACGGCTCCATAATAAGTCCAAAATGGTTTTTCCGAGCTTTACTTTCATTTTGTATTGTAAGTCTTGCAGTTGTTTTTGTGTTGTTTTTCCCTACCAATGTGTACAAATTAGATATTGCTCCAACTATTAAACAAAGTTCCCATGATTTGCAATTTTCTGACACAGTTTTTTTAAAAAATAAATTCAAAATTCAAACCCAAGATGATACTGAAACAACAGGTCAGAACCAAATAAATATAAGCGAGTTTCGAGCAAGTGGTAAAGTCGCACTCATAAATACTAGCGCGACGGCTATAAGTTTCAAAAAAGATGGAGTTATAATGATTTCCCAAGATAATGGGCTAGAATATAGGCAAAAATCTAACGATAACGATGCTGGTATTTTCACAGTTCTACCAAAAAATAACTTATCCAATCAACCAATAGAAATTGATATTCAGTCTATTGCTTCTGGTAATAATATCGATCTACCAATCAATTCTAATTTTAGGGTTTATAATATTAGAGGTGAGACATTTGGCGGAACTATCAAGGCTATATCAACTTCAAAAATAGAATCTACAAATAAAATAAATAAAACAATCACACCTGATGATTTGTCACTTTTGAGGTCAAAAGCTGAAGTAAGCCTCAACAACCAGAAACAAAAAAAACTAGAAGAACTAAAAAATATAGGTCAATTTGTCAATAATAACTGGATAAAAACACTAGATACAACCTATAAATTCAGCGGAGTTCCAAGTGACTCGGCTACAAAAGTAATCGTTGATGCTGAATCTGAAATAGAAATATACTCTCTAAACGATGGACAGCTAAACCAATTGGTGGCGACCCAACTCCAGCTTAGCAATATTTCTGATATTAAAATTGCAGAAACAAAAATTGAAAATGACAAAGTGATTGCTAAAATATTTTTATCATCTCGTGAAAACCCTGAAATTCTCAAAAAAGATATAATTGGTAACTTTGCAAGTGTAAATATTAATGAAAACACTACCCAAATTCAACAAAAATATCCAAATATAAAAGGAGTATCAAAAAACTTTAGCGGCTTAAAGCTACCTCTTGTGACTCCTCGAAGTAAAATTGAAATCAACGAACTTAACATTAATTAATTATAATATGTCATTCCAATACGATTTTGACTCTGTCAAAACTGCCATTCTCTTCAATACTATAGAGGTTATTCCAAATAACACTGATGAACTCGACAAAGAAATTAAATATTTGGTTGACAACGCCAACACTTCAGGAGAATTAATTCGGCACTATATTGGCTTTGAAATATCAGGTCAAATCCACATAGGTACAGGGCTTATGACAGCTTTAAAAATCAAAGCCTTGCAACAAGCTGGAATCAAATGTACTATTTACCTTGCTAATTATCATACTTGGCTCAACAAAAAACTAGATAGTAAGATGGAAACCATCATCGCTGTAAAAAACCAATATTTTGAACCAGTATTTACCAAAACTTGTGAAGTAGTAGGCTGTGACATAAAACAAATTAATTTTATTAGTGCAGAAAAATTATACTATTCAAAGCAAAAAAATAACTATCAGTTTTTAGATTACATGCTCAAAGTTGCCCAAAATCTTACTTTGGCTAGAGTCTCAAAATCAATAACCGTAACTGGTAAAAAAGAAGGAGAAACAGTACAGTTTGCGTTGCTCAATTATCCCGTAATGCAAGTTGCTGACGCTTTTTTTATGCAAACACATTTGGTGCATGCTGGTATAGATCAGCGAAAATGTCATGTTTTGATGAGAGAGGTAGCGTATAATATGGATGAAAGTTTTGGTCTTCAAATTGCTAACAAGAACATTAAACCAATAGCGATGCATCACGCCTTGCTTTTATCTTTGGGAATTGATCCTAGTAGTGCTGCAAAAAGAATTACCACTGAAGTTGACGACGATAGTCTCAAAATGTCAAAATCCAAGCCTGACTCAGCTGTCTGGGTACATGATAATCTGGCTGAAATACAACGCAAACTCAAAAAAGCTTATTGCCCAATGGTAAAAGACGGTCAGAGTGTAGAGGAAATTGAAGCAGAGCAAAAGTTTAATCCGATTCTTGACTGGTGCGAAAAATTAATCTTCAAGGCTGATAAAATAATTGAAGTTGTCCGACCAGACAAATTTGGTGGCAATATTAATTATTATGATTTTGAATCTCTAAAAGCAGATTATTATGGATGTAAACTTCATCCAATGGATCTCAAAAATGGAGTAGCAAATTGCCTAGCCTCTTGGTTTTTACCAATCTTAGAATTTACCCAAAATGAGGGAAAACAGGGCTTAGAGATGGTCAAAAATATAAAAAAATAGCGAATTTACTTGCTCAAATAAAAAACCTATGATATAATCATGATTGATAGAAATTTATATATTTATTTATGCAAAACACAATGCCAACAATCACAAAAAAAACAAATAATAAAAAATGGTGGATAGTAAGCCTAGCTTTAATTTTGGTATTAGCAATAAGTGGAGCAGTATTTAGCTCACTTAACCAAAAAATGTCCACAAGCAAAGCTGATACATCTAATATCAAGCCAATTTCCACTATTCCAAAACTATGTAAAGTTGCAGGTATAGATAAACCTTGTCCAAAACCACCAATTAAACCAAAAATTAATCCAAGCTCAAAACTGTCTATCAGAAGTGAGATCAATCCATATACTGGTGTAAAACAATAAATCCATCAATCTATTTTATAAGTTTAGCTGTTCTACAGCAAATTTTTTTTGCAAATTTTGAGAATTGAGCTGCCTTGCAAGCAAGGTTTTGGTAATAGCTAGTGCTATTTGTATTTGGGGTTGCTGTGAATAAATTGTTGTTAAATTGGTTTGAATTTGCCATATCCAAAAATCCAACTCATCCCTCTCAAAATCAGCCACTTTTTCAATTGTTATTTTTTGATTTGTTAGCATAGCGTTCACGGCGTCTTTGGGCTGAGGTAGTTTTTTGACTTTTTCTATCAAAGTAGTGTTTAGATTTTGAAAAACTGTAATATTATCCAAAAGTTTGACGCTACATCTAGAAATAATTGTCGACTTGATCTGAGAAAGATTTTGTGCAAAGAGTATAATATACAAATTGACCGGTGGCTCTTCAAGTAGTTTAAGCATCGCTTCTTGCAAAATGTCTGAATATAAGGTAAGGTCACCCAAAAATAATAAAGATGGTTGATTGTATTTAATATATACTTCAGAGTTTATAAATTTTTTGAAAACTTCTTTTTTGGACTCAATCTGGGCAGACTCTCCACTCCAGATAATAATTTGATTTTGCGACAAATGTAATTTCCAGTTATCTTCCAAAAATTGATTATTATCGCTAACTTCAAAAGCTAATTTTTGTTTGATAAAAAAATTTAAGGCTAATTTTTGTTGTAATATATCCAAATTTAAGTAAGTTTGAGTCAAGTATAAATTGGTTTGGAACATGTTCTTATTGTGCCAATTTTTGGTCAACTTGTCAATAACTTTTCTGCTTGCTACCTTGACAACTGATAGATTTTGAGCCAAGATTTGTGATATGTCCAATAGTTCAATATTTGCAATTACTCCAATTGATGGTCGCTATAAAGATATTACCTGCCAACTGTCAAACCATTTTTCGGAGTTTGCTTTGATCAAAAATCGAGTAGAAGTGGAATGTAAATACTTTATTGCCTTATCTCAAAATCAAGTATTCAATATTAATATTTCTCAAACTCAAGTCATTAAAATTCAAAATATATATCAAAACTTTTTGGAAATTGATGCTCTAAACATTAAAGAAATTGAAAAAACTACCAATCACGATGTCAAGGCTGTAGAGTATTTTTTACGTTCAAAATTTGTTAAAATAGGTTTGAATCAATATTTAGAATTTATACATTTTGCACTTACTAGTGAGGATATCAATAATATTAGCTTTACGTTGATGACCAAAAATAGTATCAAGAAAGTGATTTTACCCAATTTAGATTCAATTTTAAAAACCTTAATAGATCTATCAAAAAGTAGTTCCAATGAGTCTTTTTTATCACTGACTCACGGACAAACTGCTACACCAACTACTTTTGGTAAAGAAATTGCCGTATTTGTTTATAGGCTACAAAGACAAATAAAACATTTGGAGTCTCAAAATTTTCAAGCCAAATTTGGAGGAGCTACTGGTACTTGGTCAGCTCACAATCTTGCCTATCCTAATTTTGACTGGCTAGCTTTCGCCAAAAAATTTGTTAAGTCGTTTGGACTAGAATTTTGCCCATTGACTACACAGATTGTACCCGCTGAAAGTCTTATTGAAAGCTATGACACGATTAATAGAATAAACAATATATTGCTAGATTTGTGTAGAGATATTTGGCTATATGTAATGCGAGGAGTCTTGGGACAAATCCAAAAAGAAGGAGAAATAGGCTCAAGTGCAATGCCGCACAAAATTAATCCCATCAACTTCGAAAATGCAGAAGGTAATCTACAACTTGCAAATTCCATATTTAATGAACTTAGTCGGCAGTTGTCTGTATCTAGGATGCAGCGAGATCTTTCTGGGTCAACCGTCATAAGGTCTCAATCTATTCCATTTGCCAATTCGCTTATTGCTTATAAGAGTATCCTCAAAGGGCTGAGTAAGATCAAAGTAAACGGTGATGCGATGAGTAAAGAACTTAATGATCATTGGGAAGTTCTTGCTGAAGGTGTCCAAACAATACTGCGGTCGATCAATTACCCTGATCCATACAATGTGCTCAAAAACTTGACTAAAGGCAATAAAATCACCAAAGAATCAATCCAATTGTTTGTTAATAATCTGGAAATAGAACCAAAACTCAAACAACGACTACTTGATTTGACACCCCATAATTATATTGGTTTGAGTCAAAAATTAGTTGAATTTATAAAGTAGCACTGGTTAATTTTTCTGATGAATTTTTCTCGAATAATAACAATTTTACTTTGAATCGATTCAATTTTTTTAGGACATCAATCAAATTTATAGTAATGACTTGCGTTATTATGCCAATCTTCTCAAAATATGCTTCCTATCTCTCGAACTCTCAAAATCTGGAAAACAGCTGCACAGGCTTTGGTTGATTTTCTATTTATCAACTTGGCAATTGGGTCTCTATATCTAGTAAGGTATATTTACTTTAAAGATTTTTTTGAAATAACAGTCAAACGACTTACTGGCTTCCAATATATACAATTTGGTCTGCTATTCTCAGTTTTAGTAATGATATCTTACGCTTTGATGGGGGTATATGAGTCTAATCCCAAAAAAAGCAACCTCAAACAGTTTTCCAATCTTGTTCTTGGGATATTTTTAATAATATTCGGATTGGTTTCATTTTTTTTCTTTAATGAATTTGATAAAAATATTTTTCCTAGCGGAGTACCTGTTAGTCGTTTCATCTTATCAATGGTTGGCTTTGTAACAATATTCTTTGTACTTATTGGTAGGAGTCTTTTTTGGCTTGTTGACAAGATTTTGTATTCACTTAATATCGGCAAAATAAACATCGTAATAACTGGCGACAAAACTGGGGAGCTTACGGCTTATCTTCGTAGTCAAAACAATATTGAACAAATTTATGAGTATGAAAATCTTACGCTAGATAGCCTTAATCAGATTCAAGAAAAAATACTTACCAATAAAATTGACGAAATCTATACTTTTGATAACGACACACAAAGCAATCTATTACAAGGTAAATTGGCTTGGCTTGCTCAGCGGTACAAAATTAATTTTGTTTTTGCTCCACAAGGTTTTGGGAAATACGAGTTTTTTGATCTCCAACCTCGCCGTATCAATGATCAACTTTTTTTGGAGATATTACATTCCAATATTACTGGTTGGCGTATAGTTTTCAAGCGACTTTTTGATATATTATTTGCAGGTATTTTTCTTATCACTTTTGGCTGGCTTTATATTGCCATTGCCGCTTTGATCAAACTCGAAGACAATGGTGCTATTTTTTATAAGTCTGAACGTGTTGGTCCAGATGGTAAAGTCTTTAAGCTATGGAAATTTAGACGAATGAAGCAAAAATATTGCACAAGCCCAGATTCTATTGAAAACCTCCAATACGAGCAAGATTTGATCAAGAAGCTTGACGTTCGAAACGACGGCATACTTTATAAAATTCAAAACGATCCACGCAGCACCAAAATTGGACAATTTTTAGAAAAGACTAGTCTAGACGAAATTCCTCAGTTTGTTAATGTTCTAATTGGTAATATGTCAGTAGTCGGGCCGCGACCACATCAGCCACGTGAAGTTGCCAAATATGAAAATAGCCACTACAAAGTCCTCAATATCAAGCCTGGCATCACTGGTATGGCACAAATCAATGGTCGCAGCGATCTCAAATTTGAGCAAGAAGTTGATCTTGATTGCCAATACCTAGAAAATTGGAATTTTTGGCTGGATATCAAAATTATTGTTATGACACCAATTGTGCTATTGTTTAAAAGGCACAAAGGGTAGTTTTATACCCACCCCACCAATAACCTAATCTTAATCTTTTAGACTCCTTAACATAATATTTTAGAGCTAAACAGTCTCTATAGATAAATTCTATACTCAAACCTATATTAATTTTTACAAACTTATGAAGGAATTGATTGTTTGGATTCCCCTTCTTTAGAAAAAGTAGCACAATAGGTGTCGGGGTAATATTTTGGAAAAATGTAAAAATAAGTTAGGGTTTGAGTATAACTAAACAGTTAGCAAAATAGCTACGACAATCCCTACTCCTCAAAATTTACACAACTATTGACTTAACAAATATTGTATGTTATTATTTAAATTAGAAAAAAGGTAAGCTAATGTCAACTAAAAATAGTCTATTAATTACAGGTGTTTTACTTCTAGCTATGAGTTTGGGGGCTTACAGTCTCCAGCAACCATATATTGGAATTATCCTTACAACAGTCGGCGGAGGGTTAATAGCTCTCTCAACGGTCGACTAATTTTTTCGGATCGCTCTAATGTCACTGTTAATTTATTTTGACTATGACTATGAGCTTTTTTTGTTGCCTTGATTTGTTTGCCCAAATTTGCAAAATAAAATATAATGGTAGTATTATGCCTCCCAATCAACGTTTTTTAATTATCACAGAAAAATCTCAAACTGAATTATTATTGGCTTTTCAAAAGCGCTTTGGCTATCTTTGCGCAGACTTTGAACTGATGATCGGTGGCGGAGACAATAGCTCTATGACTAAAGGTGAAAACATAGAGAAAGTCCTAGACCAAATCAACGACGAGCAAAAACAAGACGTCTTGGTGGTCATTGATTACAATTATCTAGCAATCAAACAGATCAAAAACTTCCAAACCCAATTTCCCCACCAATTGGTAATTCTCAACGCTGATGAACAAGAAGATCTTTACCCACTTGCTCTTATTCAAGAGTTTTTCCATGTGACTTACAACCAGTTTTTTGATCCAAACAGATATGCGATGTTTAAAGATTTTATTCATATGATCGGTCTATCCAACCAAGTCAAGCTCGACCTTGGTCGCTATGTCGGCGAGAGAATGAGCCAATTGGAGTTTTCCCTTTACTCACCGGAGCTATACACAAAGCTTTTTGGATGTGTAAATTTTAAAGTTTTGAGTACATTTGATAGCAAGACCGTTCGGCTTTGTAACCTCAAAAATAAAAAAGATAAGAACAAAATTCTAGAAAAAAACATTGCCAAATATCAAGGCAATCTAGCATCTTGTGTCGTTCATGATGATCCAGATTTGTTTGATTACCAAGCCCAAAAAATAGTTTTGACTATTGGGAATTTTGATGGAGTCCACGCTGGGCATGAATATATTTTGAGTAAAGTAAGTGAGCTAGCTAAAGAACAAAAAACAAAGTCTGTCGTCATCACTTTTGACCCTCATCCCAGCATTTTCTTTACCAAAAATTATAACTTTCAGTACTTGTGTAGTCTCAATTGTCGAGTGTCAAAAATCAAAGATAAAGGCATCGACCAAGTCTTTGTAGCCAATTTTGACAAATATTTTTCTGAGATAACCGCTATAGAATTTGTAGATAATATTCTGATTGGCAAGTTTAATATTGGCACTTTGGTGGTTGGAAACGATTTTTGTATGGGCAAGAACCGACAAGGAGATATCCAATTTCTCAAGAATATATGTGAGTCTAAAGGTTTTGATATCGTAGTCGTAGATGACTTTGTATCCAATGGTAAAAAAATTAGTAGTAGTGTGATGAGAAAGAATAACCAAATTAGATCAAATTTGTCCCAAAAATAAACCTAAAAATAAATAATTTGACAATACAAAATTAACATGCTAAAATCAAAACGGTAATGGACTACGGACTATTAAGTTCAGGTTAATTACTAAAAAAATCTACCCTAGAAACATATAGATACATATGAAAGTAATTGATTTGGTTGATTTAATTAAAGACTTTAAATCAGAGATGAATAGCTTAAGGATTGAAGAGCTTAATTTCAATTTCCAAGTTTTGACATGGGTAATTGAGGACTTTTTAAGTCCGAAAAAGCTAAGTTTAAAAATTTACTCCATTTTTCTTAACAAAGTTTTTTAAACCAAAAATTAATTAGGTTGTATTTTTATAGAGTAGAGCTGTTGTGATCCTATCATAGCAGTTTTTTTGTTGCCAAAATTTGTGATTTTATTCACAAGTCAAATAGATTTTTGACAAATTATTAGTATTCGTTTTTACTTATCATACTATGAATTACAAAATAATTTTCTATATTGGCACTTTGGCTATAATCAGTGCCATAATCGGCGGTGGAGCAGTCTATGTCTTTACCAATAATAAAAATATCAATAGCAAAACTGAAACAAGTACTTCCAATATCACAGAGCCAAATTCAAGCTCAGTCAAAACATTTGCTAATTCTACAATTGAACAAAAAATATCATCAATTTCTAGTTTGACAATTCCTTCTACTTTGTCTCCCAAATCAGCCATCGCTGAGCTAGATGAAAACTTAGAAAAACCAGCTGGTCAAAAATTTGTGGGATGGCTTGGCAGTACCAATATTGAAATGTATCTAAACTTTAAACAAGACAAGATTACTGGCAAATATTACAATTCTTTTGATAAAAAATGGTACACACTCGATGGTGTTTTTAGAGACTACAATATGGGTCAGCAAACTGGTCAAATGGGCACAATTGAGCTCAACGAATTCAACAATAATTTGATTACTGGTAGCTTAAGTTTCAACTTACAAAACCCGGCAAAGTACACAAATCAAAACCAGCAAAATAATTTGTATCAAAATAATTATAGTTATAGTTATGGGATTCCTGCAGGCGTATATTATACCAACTCTATCAAAACAATGGCAGGTAATTACAGCGACAAGAAAAATGCAAATTATGATCTTTTTGTGTCTTATGAACCTGCCGACATTGCTGATTTTGTTGACAAGTCTATAGAGGTAAAAGTTGTAAAACTAGATGATGGAAATATTGGTAATGCTACTATTTTTGAACAAAATGGAAACTATTTCTTTACGTTTGAAGATTGGAAGGTAAAAGATTTCAAGGTTGGTGACAAAATTAAAATTACTGGCAAAATAAGAAGCTTTATCAACTCTCAAAGTTTTGAAACCAAACCGTTTGTTGATCCAAATAATCAAGGTCAGTATGAATCTACCTCACAGGGCATCTTTCAAATAAGTGATGTAAAGAAAGTTTGAGGTTTATAAATAAACTTAATGTACCAAATCCGACAAGATTAAGATGATTAAATTATTACTGCAAACTCAATACCGTTGACAAACTTGCAAAATAAACAGACAATTGGAAGTAGCAACTCGAAACTCTTTATCATCCAAATGAAAAACCTCAACCCTAGCCCAAAAATAGATCCAAAAACTAGCCTAAACAAAAAAGAATTGGGCGATTCACCTTTTAATTTTGCATCGGCACAAGACAAAAGCTCTAGTATTGAGCAATACTCAAACAACAAAAAAGTAGAACTCAATGACAAGATTTTTAGTCCCAAACATACTTATAATAAATCTGCTATTTGGATTTTGGTTGCATTGATTATTTGTCTCACAGGACTTTGTGGTTTTACGACTTACCAAATCTATAATTTTGAAAATGAACTCCAATCCAAAAATAGAAGTAATATCAAAAATGTCAAAATAATCTCCGGTGATGGTTTTAGCTTTGTAATTGACTCTGCTATACCAAATGGTTTCTATAAAGAATCTACTAGGGTTAACTTTGACTGGATTGAGGACAAAAAAGGTTTTGCCAATAGTTTTCTTAGTAAAGATATAGTTGACGGCGAAGAAAATACTAACGGCATATCTGTATATACAGCAGAATATGACAGCAAGCTGAGTCAAAAAGAATTTGCTCAAAAAGTAAGCGAAAAATTAGGTGATACTTTCAAGCTCAATAGCCAAAAAGTTACGCTAGACAATGGAACATTACTTAGTCATATTTCACCTACCAATAGTCGTATCAAAGTGAACTATTTTACAGCAGTTAATGCAAGTAATTATTTTTTAATAAAAGTCTACAACCAAGGCAAAGATAACCCAAAAGTCAACGAAAAAGCAGAATTCACAAAGAACTTACTTAGTAACATTAGAATAAATTAGCAACTAACCTCACTCTTGTATAAAGCAAATATTGACACCAAACCAAACCTGTAACACAATTAACCAATGATTAAAAACAAAGAATGCCTTAGCATCTGGACAAATACATTTAGAACATGCGTTTTTTTTGCAATTTATCAAAGTATTTTTAACAAATCTATAGGGCTAGAGTTTCAAATTTTTGATTATGCACAATTTTTGGAAACGATCAAAGAAGAATATCCAGATTTATTTATCGAAGACGGTCAACCAAGTCAAAAATCTTTTGATTCGCAACTTAAAACTCAGCTACAAATAAAGAAAATTGACAAGGTAATTGAAAAAATTACTATCGAATTAGAGCCTCAAATTGATAGGTTTTATTTGGAAATGGAGGATATGGCTGATTTGATCAAAGAGCATCTTAGTGACTGGGCAAAAACCTTTGGAGTAGTAAAGGCTGTTTTGTATTGTTTTTTGTTGGAAAAAAAGACTACGAGTAACAGTCAAGAGTTTCGATCAAAATCAATCGGTATATACATAAAACTAGCTGAAGAGTTCACAATTCTTGCCAATATCAAACTAATTCATGCCATCTTGTCAAAAATTCAATCATAATTGATAAATTAAAACTCTTATAAATTTTTAAACTTCTGATGGAAAGCAAATATAATTAAACTTGCCAAGCCCAAAGCTAAGGTTATAGCTACAGGGAAAATCCACTGAACTAGATTGTCGCTTGGTAAAGACATAGATTGAATTTCTGGAGTGACGACTTCTTCACATTGATTACTATAAGCTCCAATTTTTATATTTTGATTCCAGTCTTTGTTACATCTTTGAGTAAATGGCGGCGAACTAGTTATAATTGAAGGAGTTACCCGTGGTTCAATTTGTTTAGATGTCTGTTTAGGTACTTCATTTGTTGTCTCAATAGTGGAATCTTGATTTGTAGGCGGTAAAGATAGTTTCTCAAAGCTTTTATTTGTTATAAGATCTTTTTGAGAATTGAAAATAGATCCAGTTGGATTATTAATCAAACCAAAAAATACTGAATTTTCACTAGTAACCAGACTCTTTTCTTTCGCTATCAAATCTAATGACTTCACACTTGAAAGCTCCATCACAACGGACGTAGAACTCCAAGATGATGAAGATAGAGGTAATAGATTAAGATTTTGGTTTGGTTTGACTATAGAGTTGGCTATGTTAGAAATATTTGAGATGACTTCTGTAATAATACTAATGACACCTCCACTATTTTGAGTAGGTTTGTCTAAAGTAGGTTTGTTAATAGGAGCAACAAAAGGAGGGGCAGAAATTACAGAGGTTGAGTTTTGAGTAGATGAAGTGACAACTTGACTAGAACTATTAACAATCGGTGAAGAAATAGTCTGGCTAGAAGATGAGACTTGCGAAGATAGAGTAGAGGTAGCTTGAGAAGAAGGCAAGGAAGCAAAAGAGCTGGACGTAACATAAGAAGATGAAGATAAAGCTGACGAAGATGGGAGAAAAGATACTGAACTCAAGACTGAAGAATTTGTAAGGCTAGCCTGACTGGAGCTTGGACTAATAAAAATACTTGAGATACTAGAAACGTTTGAGCTACTTTGAAGAGAAGATACCATTGAAGACAAAAGTGATGACGAAGCTATAGCTGAGCTAGATGAAATATTAAATACTTGTAGTTGAGAATTTATTTTATCACTTATTTGCTTAAGATTGAGCAATCCAGAACCAGACTCCAAATCATTTCCGACTGTGAGTAAATCTGTTGTATTAGTGGTAATATATTGTTTTGTAATATCAGTGGAAACAAGTACTTTTTCATTATTTTGAGAAAGGTTTTTTTTCATCAAATCAGAATACTGGGCTATCAATCCGTTCAACCCCGCTACTTGAGGTGACGCAAAACTAGTGCCAAGATAGCTATAATTCACTGCAGCTCCACAATTTACAAAGCAAGGTAGGATAATGCCACTATTTCCTACAGGGGCTAAAACAAAATTGGAACGAAGGGTTTTGGCAAAATTGGAATATGAAGCTCTAGAAATCCCTGCAATATTATTCTCTGAATAATTGTTTGAGCCTACCATTACCGCATTGGGGTACGCTGCTGGATAATTTGGAGCGTTGTCAGCTTCTTCTGGCAAATCTTGCACTGTATTACCGTTGTAGTCACAATTTGAAGCTGAATAAATAGCACAATTACCGCTTGCGACATAAAGATTGATGTTATTTGTATTGGCTAAATTTACAGAGTCTTCAACATAAGGAACATTGTATGGGGTACCAATCGACAAATTAATCGTTTTAATGTCGCCGGCTCTTACGACTTCGTCAATTGCTTCAGATATATTGATAGTGTCAAGTGTACGCAGGGAAAATGGAACTATTTTAATTTTGTTTTTGAGTAGGCTATTTTCAAATGTTCTGATTGCTGTTAGCGCAACTACACTTCCATGATATCCTGTGTCGCTTTGATTTCCTTTTTCTTTACAATAATATATAGAAGTGTTGCCTTGCACCAAGGTATAAAATCTCAGTGGGCTAGACGCAGTGCATGCTGAGGGGTTGTTATTGCTTGTAAAAAAACTCCAAGAATTTGTTTGATCTATATAGCTGACCATTCCACTATTTGGAGTTACTCCAGTATCGATAATTGCAATTTTTTGGATAGGCAAACTGTTGATCAAGCTACAATTGGAAAGATTGATTTCGTTTATTGTTTTTGTTGACGAATTATAAATATTTGGGCATTGAGCTTGAACCTTGGATTGAATTTGGCTGTTAATAGCATCTATTCCTAATATATCACCGTTACCGCCGGTGTTTACGTCTGTGTCAACCCACCAGTTTTCAAGCTGAGCGTTGAGCTTGACCGGTTTTACTTCTGTAATTATTTTTCCAGTTTTGGTTTTGTTGGTAGTAGACTCAGAGCTAATTGATCTAATAGAATTATGATTTTGATCGGTGGAGATACTTGATATTTGGCTACCCTCAATTAATTTGGAATTTGAAGCCAAACTACTATAAGAAGAAATGGTAGATTGAGCAACCTCAGAAGCTTTGGCAATTTTGCCAGTTTGAATGATGCTGACAATAGAAACTGGGACTAGGAGTATAGATCCAACCAGTAAGATTATAAATATAGAAAACTTTGACATAGTATTTTTTGATTTTTGTTTTTGTGTCTGATTGGTAATAGTGACTATAATATCACAATCTTGGTGAGAAGTTGAATTATTTTACATTAAGAAAATTTCGGAATTTTAAAACCAAGTATAACCTTGCTAAACCAGTAGTCATTCCTCAGACGATTAAGTTATAATTAATCTGAGATTCCTAGATCTTAAAAGTAGTTCGAGGTCATAGCCTACCAAATTAAGATTAGGTAATTGGCAGAATGTGTATAACATACATTGATTATATCCCAACTTTTTTATTTGAGCAAATTTAATTTATAATCAAAGCAACATAATATCTCTAAATTGGGATGATTTTTCCATATTTTGCAGGGATATTGACTATTACTCTTCTCTCCACCAATAAACTCATTGAGTACGATTTGTTTTTCCTTGCCTGTTAATATTACAATTATTTTCTTTGCCAAATTGATAAACTTAGGAGTCAAGGTGATTCTTTTATGAATAGGATAAGGGTCTGTTGCCAAAGTACCAATCGCTAATTGTTCTCCAAATTTTGTATTATCACCAGGGAAAATAGAAGCAAAGTGTCCATCTGTTCCAAAACCCATAAATACAATATCAAGCGAACCATTGAAGCTTACAAAATCATTGAGCCTCGTATCATAGTCGTCAATTGACTCACCGTAAGCTAGCGTAGTGTCAACGGTCTCAAAGGATTTTTCAAAGCCAGAACTGGCAAAAAGTCTCATCATTTGCCCAGCGTTGGACAGCTCAGAGCTTGTTTCAATATACCTTTCGTCAACTTGCCAAATTTTAGTTTTGGAATAATCAAGGATATTATTTTGCTTCCAATCTTCAAACATTACAAGCGGAGTTATGCCTCCACTGACTGCCAAATTAACACTTTGTTTTTGAAGATTGAGTAGGCTTACCTGACCTGAGACATATGAAAGTAGATCTGAAATTGTTATAAAATTTGTTATTTGCATAGCTTAATTATCGGTTTTAAAAGTAGCTTTTGTCAAAAACTATTTCCCCCCTCTTATCGAAATTCTACAGAATTGACTAAAAATCTATTTATCATTACAATTAAACATACAGATTCACAATCAAAAAACAATAATTACAATATCATAAAAATTGCATGGCAAACTATCGACGCAAACCCCGACCTCTCTACACAAATCAACCAGTTATGAATCATGCCCTCAACATGAATATCAAACAATCTCAAGTCCGTGTGCTAGACGTTGAAAACCAGATGATCGGAGTAATGAGTCTATCTGAAGCCTTAGAAATGGCTTTTTCGGAGTCAAAAGATCTAATTGAAATCAATGGAAAAGTATCCCCTGCTCTATGCAAAATCCAAGAATATAGCAAATTTAAATACCAATTATCAAAACTTGAATCTGCCAAAGTAGACACAACTCCAAAAGAAAAAACAATAAGGCTATCAGTTAGAATTGGACCGCACGATCTGCTCAACAACGCCAAGAAAGTAGACGATTTTATGATCAAAAAAAATATTGTAAAAATCCAAATCAAAATGCGAGGTCGTGAAAAATCCCATCCGGAGTTGACCTACGAAATCATGCAACAATTCTTATCAATGGTAAAAGAACCCATCGATTTTGTAGCCGAGCCAAAACTTAATGGTGATAGTAATATTTGCGTAATAAAGCTTGCAAAGAGCAAATCAGTTGTCAAAAATATAGAAAGTGAAGTGTAAAGCTGTTATGCGAACTCTTTCTTGACCAGCTATTAATAATTAAGCAACAATTGAGGGTATTAATCTTCTTTTTTTATGAACAAAAATATATTCAAACCTATCGAAACCAAGGTGCAAAATCGACTTCAGACTTTGATAAATAACCTTGCCTCTGACTTTTCACTTGACAAATTGTCCAAGTCACCTGCACGATTCAATACTGAAAAACTCAATTGGTACAACAGAGAATATATCAAAATGTTAAGTCTGGAAGAATTTTGTCTCCGGGGTTTGAAATTAATTAGTTCAAAAAAATACCCAGATATGAACCTTCGTAAAGGTGTATATGTGTACCTAGTAGACATTGAGAAACAAAAAATACTTACAAATAACGAACTCACAAAATATGGACAAGACGGACAGCACTACATGCTTGGCGGTGGCATTGATGGAGACGAAAGCCCTACCCAAACCCTTGGTCGTGAAATCTATGAAGAGAGCAATGGTAAGATTATAATTAACCAAAGTATAGCCAAATATATCGCAACTGCCAACATAGTAGCCACACCCTATAACCGCGACCAAATAGACTATCACGGCAAAGAAATGTTATTTTATTTTTATCTTTTTGACTGTAGCCAATTTGACATTTTGAATTCCGTAGATTCTTTTGGCAAATACACTTTTTACTGGTATGATATAAGCAGAGTAATTGAGACCAATACTCACCTTGCATATCCAATCTGGAAGGAATTTTGTGACGTCAATGACATTTTATGTTTTGAGCCAAATGAAAAAATAAAAACTCAGTATATGGCTTGGTCACTAGACAAAACTCGAATCACAACCTTGAGTGAATTTGGTTTGGAGTCTGATTGTATTTTGAAATATAAATCCCCTCAAAAAGAATTGGTTAAATGGAAAAAGATCACATTGGAAGATTCTATATGCAATCTAAAAGAAGTTTTACCAATTTTAAAACGCACCTACAATATACTAGAATCACAGCGAAAAACTCTCTTAAATACCAAAATTAACGATTTACCCATTGGACTAGAAACTCAAACCAAACTTTGGGAAAATCGACTCAAGACTTGGATAAATGACAACAACAAAGATGCTGGTAGCTATTTTTGGCCACTACGAACAAGTCTCTCAGGCAAAACCAAATCCCCTAGCCCATTTGAAATTTTGGCAATACTGAGCTGGGAAGAAATAGAGAGAAGAATTTTGGTAATTATAGATAATTAATAAATAGCTTTCATGATACGAACTCAACAAGAATACTTGTCCTTAATCCAAAAAGTCAACCAAATTAGAAACGAAATGCATCTTTTTGACGAGGAAAATATTAGTCAAGAAGCTTTGGACAATCTCAAGATGCAAATCACCAACTGGGAACAGCAACATCCAGACAATATAGATCTAAACTCTCCAAATTACACAATTGCAGGTGGAACAGCCGCAGGATTTACAAAAGTTACCCACCAACAAAGAATGCTCTCCCTCAATGACATTTTTTCCAAAATTGAGTTACAGCAATGGCAAGAGCGCTGGCAAAAATACGCCAACCAAAATAGTATCAACATTACCAAAAACTTTAACCCCATAGAGCTCAGTTCAACTCAAAATAATTATATTTGCGAACCAAAAATAGATGGATTAGCTATAAGCTTGATTTATAACAATGGCAAACTAAAACAAGCCGTTACCCGTGGCGATGGCTATACCGGTGAAGACGTGACAAATAATGTTAAGCAAATTCAATCCATTCCAAAGACGATCATAGACAACAGGAAACTCGAAATACGAGGTGAGATTTTTATGACCAAATCCGACTTTAAAGAATTAAATCAAAAAATAACTGATGGAATACTACCGGGTAAAATGTCAAAAACTGGTGCCCAATACACATTTGCAAACCCTCGCAATGTAGCAAGCGGCACCATCAGGCAGCTTGACTCCAACATTGTTAAGGAACGTAAACTCAGTTTTATCGCCTATAATGTTTATATTTTGTAATGACATAGCTAAGCCCAACATCAATTAGACAAGAACCTAATTCATTATTTAGCAGTAATAAGTTAAAATTAAATTCAAAAATATGTTTTGATTGTAGTAAGTTTAGCTATATATTCATTGTTTGGCATTTCAAGATTGTCTCCGTTAGTTTTTTTGAGTGCCAATTGCAGGTTTAGAATTACGAACGTCAAGCTATTAGCCAATCAACAAAATTCCTTTTAGTGGCAAGTGTAGTCTGTTGCTGACGTAAAGTGTTTCTAAAAAGTTATATATTTTCTTAAAATTATCATTTCCTCTGTAATCATTTCTTACAGCAATTATGAGATACTCAACTCCGTGCATCATACAGGCTTGAAAAATATCTTTAAGAAATTGATAGTTATCAACAGCTCTCCCAGCTTCTACTTCCATCACAATTTTACCATCCAATGTTATAGCATCAGCATCAAAAGATTGGTCTATTCTATTCCCAAGTCCAAACAAAACAGGGACAGGTATTTTTTCACTACGACTTTTACCAGTTTCAACCAACATTGGGACTTTAATTAAATTCTCTCTCAGTATTCCAAGGACTTCATTGCTCGAATAATTATGGTCTGGTGAACAAATTAAACTGTCTTTTTCTACAAAACAATCGATTATATTTTTGATTTCTACTGTTATTCCCGCAGATCTTGGAAAAAATTGGAAATTTATCATATACTCATTTGAATTAATTTAGATTTTAAAAGTTTTGCAGGATTGTTAGGGTCTTTAATTTCTACATAAGAAATTTTTATTTTAGGATTTTCATAAACTTCATTATCTGCACAATAACAATCGCCATATACCTTCCATAATTTTATTAAAGTTTTTTTCTTTACCGTTCCTATGATACATAGCATATCTTTAGTGATCTAGTCCTCACATTCACGACACTTTTTTGCAATTAATGGACTACTTAAATGAATTTTATTCTTTGGGCTTGAGGAATTAAGAGATAGAGAGCTTCCATCTAATTTTATTTTTTTGATTTCTATTACATCACTATTTTTGAGTATAAGATCAGGAGGACTACATGAATTCCCAACTTTGATAATCTCAATGACAATTATGTTTTTTTGCCAATTATCTGCTTGTCAGCTTGAAACCCAGCTTAAACTCTTTTTACAGAAGATGACCAAAACAAGTTTGCTTGTAATTCAATACTTTTTAGAATCTAAAAATGTGAACAAACTATAAGCTTTTAATTGGAATAGTAGATTTAATTACTAGATTTTACGACCAGCAAAGGTTGTAATTTGATGCCAGTAGTTAATAATATTTTCTATTCTCAACGAGAATGTGATCGTAGCGATAATCAAAAAAGTTGCAAACATCAACCAAAAACCAGACTTGCTCTCAAAAAATGCCATTTGTGTTATTTTATTTATTTTTATTTGGGTCTATGATTGGTAAAATTTGATTACCGCTCTTGAATAAGTCTATATTTGGGTTTATTGTTACAGTTTCAATATCAAAAACGTAGGCATCGTCTAGCGATGATGAACCAGTCTCAGATGTAGGAATTATAAGTAATTTTCGATTGGTGTCCACCCCAACGCTTGTTGTTTGAAGTCCATTTACATCTGTCAATATATTATGAACGTAAAGACGTTCAAAGTTGCTCAAGTGTGTCATTATGACTGTTTTGCCTTTGTTTAATACTACTTCTTGGGCTAGCTCAGGTGTCTTGATAGACAATATATACTCTCTATTTTTGTTATAATATCCAATATCCAAAAAAAAGTGAGAATAGTCTGTTGGGTTTTTGAGATGAATAATTTTACGAACAAAATGTTGAATTGATTCTAGGGTTTCACATTGATTTTCCAAAAAAATACTATCATTATCTGTTAAAATACAAACTCTAAATTGATCACTTTCTTTTTCAAAACTAACATTTTTAATTTTAGCAATTTTACCCACTGTAAGGTTTAGTAAATTTATAATTTGAGTTTGGAGTGTCATTTGCATCTTATAAAGTGCAGTTATATGTTCTTAATTATAATTTGTGTAAAAGACTTTGTCAAATAATTTTAAAATTAGCTTTGATTTACCGCTAAACTTTGGAGAATTTGGTCGACTTCTTCTTTGCAATCTCCTACGATATTAATATGACCCATTTTACGATTTGACCTTACTTCTTTTTTATTATAGTCATAGAAACAGACTTTGGGCATTTGTTTGGATTTAAGTTTGTCAAAAATCTTAATATTATCTCCAAAGACATTATACATCAAGCAACAAGGCGATTTATTTTGAATTGACCCTAGTTTCATTCCTGTTATACATCTTATATGCTGCTCAAATTGGCTAGTCTGCGAACCGTCAATCGTCCAATGACCACTGTTGTGCACACGAGGTGCAATTTCGTTGATTAATATCTCTCCAGAACTCAGTACAAACATTTCAACTGCCATAATCCCAATATAATCAAATTTATTTGCAATCTCAGTCCCAATTAGCTGTGCTTTTTGTTGAATTTCTGGGCTCAAAGTACTTGGCACAACGGTTTTGCGACATACATTATTTTCTTGAAATGTGTCGATAATTGGATAAATTGAAACAATGCTACTGACATCTCGTGCCACCAATGCAGAGACTTCATGCTCAAAAGATACAAACTTTTCTACAAAATAGTCTTTATGTTTTTTAATTAGTTCCAGTTTGGTTATCAAAAAATTCCAATCACTTTTTGATTTTACTACAAAATTACCTCCACCATCATAGCCACCTTTGCGAGATTTGATCATCATTGGAAAACCAAACTGACGGGCTAGCTTATCAATATTTTTTATACTTCTGATTAATTCAAACTTTCCAACTGGTAATCCAACTTTTTTGAGAAAGGTTTTTTGAGCAAATTTATCTTGGATTATTTCTAGTATTCTCGGGTTTGGATAAATGATTTTGCCTGTTTCTTGTTCTAGTCTCAGTAATAATTTTGTATCGATATGCTCTATTTCAAATGTCAAAACGTCACTTACATTTGCCAGCTCCAATAGTTTATCATAGCAAGATAACTCTCCCGACACAAAAGTGTCTTTTTCCAATTGCAAAACTGAATAAGCAGGGCAATAAATACTTTTCTCCAAAATTACTACATTTAATCCCAGTCTATGAGTAGCATTGGCAAGCATCAACCCTAGTTGTCCTCCGCCAATTATTCCAATAGTTTTCACCTGTTTATTCATTTTTTAGTCAATTAATTTGTTTAAACTTTTATTTTTTCAGCAATCAAATTCATAATCTTAATTTTAACCTCAACACAATGACCTTCACTGGATTCATTGGCAAATTTTTTGAGTCGAAGTGTAAAGTTTTCAGGCCAAATCACTTTGTCATACAAAACATCAATATTGTCTATAGCGTCCATAGCATTTGCTTTGTAACGAGCTGGATACCAACCTTTTGTAGATGCAATCCAGCCAATGATCATATCCAAATAATAAAAATACAGTTCAATCTGTTGCAAAAAACTAAACGGAAAGTTGGCTTTAAATTCTTTGAGAATAGCCTTAGCTTTGCTAATACGCGGGTTGCTGAGAATGAATGTGCCCCGAGGCTTGAATACTTTAACAAGATTTTTTTTGCTTTCTTCAAGCATCTTGAGATCGTCAATCTTGCGAAATTTTATATCCAAAAAAACTTTGGCATCATCGCACTTGAGATTCATCTCCATTATTAACTCTATCAATTCATCGGCTTCAAGGTATTGGATTTCTTTTTCAAGTAGTTTATTAATCATGTTGGTAATTTGAAATTTTGATCCTTAATATTTTTATATAGTGGTTTAATTTTATATTTTTTGGCAAGTCAAACAAAAAACTCCTCGAATTAACAAGGAGGATTATAGACATTCCAGTGACAATCTAATCTTAATCTGGTAATTCATTGTTTGATTTGGTCAGCTATTATCCTGAACTTGTTTTAGGATCTAGAGATCTCAAGTTAATTACGACTCAAATTGTTTGAGGAATGATTGTATTATTTGAGAAGGCTATTTTTTTCCTATTTTGTCAGCAATTACTCGGTCAGCCAAAAACTTTTCACGCTTGATGGCTTTGGAGTGTCGTTTGAAATATGACATATGTGGTGCCATGATTTGGGTTTTTCTCTTGCGGGCAATCAAGTTGGATTTTTTGACTCGTTTGAGGAATACACCGATGATTTTTTGAGAAGTTTCTTCTCCTGTTCGTACTACTTTGATCATATTAAATTGATTATTAAAATTAAAATTATTCTTGAGAAATTACCACTTCAGCTTCTACTAAACCAGGTAGATTTTCTACCTTATTTTCTACGATTGGGTTGATAAGAGTATTTTGCAAGTCAGGTCGAGATTTGATTGCTCGAGTTCTTGCATTAAGAGGGTCTTTGACGGTGAATTGTGTTCGAATGTTTGATCGCCTTGCTCTTTGGAATTTGGAAACTATAATGGCGTTGATCAATGGAGAATTGACTGGGAAAGTACGCTCAACTTTGGTATTAAAGGTAGAGTTTTTCATCACCGTGAAGGTCGCGTCCATATCAGTTTTGTTGTGACGGTTCGTGACTATTCCTTTGTATTTTTGGATACGTTCTTTGCCGCCTTCGATGATTTTGTAAGCTACTTCTATGATAGATCCTACGACGAATTCTGGGATGTCAGTTCGCATTTGTGCTTGTACGACAGGGCTTGTTTTGAGTAAAATATTGGACATTGTGCTTGATTATATAAGATATATATTAGGCGATGTTATGTTAAAGATACTGATTGATAATAATCGTATTTTGGTTGACAAGAGGCAGTAATAAATAAAAATGACTATGTTTTACATATTTATTGCATTGGTACATGTTGTACATCTTTTTAATTGTTGCCCAATTAAAGACTTTTTGTCAAGGATTATGAATTCACAAATAATTATTTTATTCTAGAGTTTTAAAAAAACTTTACATTAAAGATTTTAATTCGGCTTCCTCTGCAGCTTCCATACATCTGAATGCTATTATAAATTCTTCAATTTCTTTTATTTGATTAGAATTAGCACCTACCAAGTCTTCAAATCCATTATTAGATGCCCAAAGTAAGTCTTGTACAGTTGCTATATCGATTCTTTGAAAAAATACGGAGGTTGAATGTGTGAATCCAATACAAGTAATTATTGACTCTCTTGATAGATTGCAGAGGTTTTTATAATTACCTCTTATTTTGCTAGTTAATTTTGGAATATTATAGACATTTTGATTAAGTTTTTTGGATCGCAAGATCGCAAGATCGCTAAAATCTTTAATAAAATTAATAATAATTGACTTATAGCGTTTACAATTTAGTGTAAGACATATAATTTGATGCTCTGTAAGCTCTATCAAATCTTTAATAGTCCTAATTTTATTTTTTATTAGATGAGATATAAGAAATGGGGAAAAACAAATTTTATCAATCGTATCTTTTTCACTTAAATTATTATCTAAAATAAATTTTTTAAGAAAATTCCTGTTATAATGCAATCCCTTAATTTCACTTCTAATATCCTGCATTTCTTTACGAATATTTTGCGATAATTTTCTTTTTTCCTCTAAGTTTGCTTGTAATGATTGTAAATTAGGATTTAATTCTTTTAATCTGAGTTCTTTAATTTCTTTTTTTAACGGACCCATGCCATCTATTAATTGACAAGATTGAAAGTTTTTTTTACGAAGTTCTTCTTTTAAATCCAATAACCGATCTTCAACTTGAGTAGATAGTTCTATTTCTTTAGGTCTTAAAATATTTTTTGAAGCAATATCATTAGTCATATGAATCAAATTTACTCTACTTTTTATTTTTGGTCAATAGCTTTTTATAAATTTTATAAACACAATTTTTGGACCATAAAGCTATTTTGGGGTGACGCTCCCTACCCACTCATTATCGTATTGTTGCAATAGCCAATATAATTCAATATAATTTTTGAAATCTTGGCTGTGATGCTTTCAAATGTGTTTTAGACTAATAGATAATTTAAAATTTTAACTCAAATATTTTTTGATCAATTTGTCTACCAATTTGTTTTCTTTAGCTGTCCCAAGGGTTGTAATAGACATCCGCTCAGGGATGAACAAATCCAAAGCTAGCGATCGAATTACTGGTGATTCTACTTTATCTATCATGTCTATAATTTTGTCGAGGTCATACACAAATCCCGAGCCAAGGTAGTTGTCAACAGACCAAATGGTACTCAACAGTAGATTTTCGTGATCTCTGATTAATTTTCCTTTGAGGTAATTTTTGGCTTTGGCTAGCTCATTGATTGACACTGTTGTCTTTCTCAAGGAATCTAATGCTGACAAAATACACTCCAATCCAAACGAAAACTGAAGGTTGTCAGTGTTGCCAATGATTTGAAAATAGCTAGAGTTGGTAAAATAATGAATTTGACTTTCGATATTATTAAAAAGCATCTCTTCTTCTATGCCTTTGAGATAGAGTCTACTAGAGTAACCTTGACCAAGAATGGAGTTGAGAACCATTAGATTGGCAAGGCTTTGTACTCGATTGTCAGTTTCGTTTTTTTGGTCTAGTATTTTGCCTTCCAGATCATTTTGGGAGTTGGGATTATAACCCTCATCCAGCAAAAAATTGATAGAAACAAAAGTCTGAGCAATACCTCTTTGACGATAATTTGCCCTAGGAAACTCGCCAGCGTCCGTACTACTAAAATCCTCTATTGCAATTGGTTTCCTTGCTTTTGGATTCCATACGCTCCATTCTTGTTCTAGCAAGTCCAAGGTTCTTTTAGTTTCAAAATCACCAGCCATCACAACACTACATAGCTCTGGGCAATATTGATGGGCTAGATATTCCATTACCTCAGCTTGGGTTATAGTGCCAATGGTGTCAATATAGCCATCAACAGGTAATCCTAGACTTGATTTTTCATACAAATTGAACATTGATGCTTGAGCTATCTCATATTCCATTGATTGATTATACGACTTGAGTTGCTCTATAATATTTTTTTTCTCAGTCTCAATGTCTCGTGTGTCAAAGTACGATCGCTGGATGATTTCAGACAAAAAACTAATAGCTTTGTATTGGTTACCGCTAGGAACTTCAAGATAAAAATGAGTACTTTCTTGAGCGGTAAAGCTGGTATATTGCCCACCCAAAGACTCCAAAGTGTTGTTGAGGTGTTTGGCTGATGGGTGTTTGTAGGTACCACGCCAAAACAATTTTTCTACCAAATTACTTATGCCTTGTGGAAAGTTACCATCTTCAACTACGGATCCAGTTTTGACTACAAAGCCAATTATGAAGGTGTTACAGTTTTTTGGAAATCGCAGAACAGATATTCCATTTTTGAGATTAGCTGGCTTGAGCATTTGGTTTTGGGTAGTTTTGGGTCTTAAGAAGTGTAGATTTGTAGCTATATATTTACATAAAAATAAATTTGTGTCAATGCTAAAATCTTGAATTCAATTTCAAAGTGCAACACTCGTTAAATATTCCACCGACACACTCACTCTTAATTTGGTAGACTGCCACCTTAAACTTGTTTTAGTATCTAAAAATCTCAAATAATTTACTTGGCGTAAAAGTCCTCTTCTTTAGAAGAGGTGGCAGCGTAGCTGGCGGAGTAGTACTTTGGAAGGGTGTAAAAGTTGGGGTAGCTTTGGGTATACAAGTGATAAAATCTTGAATTTGCAAGAAAGCAAAAGCTAGGGTACAATTGAGTTTATAAAATAAAAAGTATGTTCGGTAAAAAAGACAGTAAAGACCAAGCTCCAAGAGAGTTCAAATATTCTCCTGATATGCTGGACGGATTGACTCCGGAGCAGATTTCTGATCTAGAGGTCGAAGCGTATGAATTGGCAAAGAATTGGGAATATTCAGGTGGTGATCAACTAACTATAAAATTTGAAAATTTGAATCCGGAGCAACAAAAACTTTTAGATGTTTTGATATACAAATGTGGTGGCAATAATGAAATAACTTGGTATTTGAACCAAACTCTTAGTAGAGTCGTGCTTGATAATCATAAAATAATTTATAATCCATTTCGCCAATCTAACATGTATAATACTGAAGTGTATAAATTTGGTGTTACGCCAATAGTTGAAAAAAGAATCCAAGAGTCAAACCTGCTTATTTCAGGTGAACAAAAAAAAGAATCAGTCAGAGGGTTGTTAAATGAAAGAATAATTGGTCAACATACAAGATTTATTTTCGAGGATGATATGGCTGGAGTTACAGTTTATAGACTATTAAAGGAGATGCTGAAAATGGACAAGTTCAAAGACGCCAATCCAGATTTTATCAATCACAGAGCAGGGCTTACTGATACTCCGGAATTTCAAGAATACTTGACCAAGATCGTCATCAAATACGACCAAGAAGATATACAAGAAAACAATAAAATACTGATTGAAGGTGTCAACCATCCAGAAACCATAGACTATGAGCTTATAAAAGAGTGCCGCAAACCATTACTTGAAATATGTCGACTGACTGGAAATACTGAATTAGAATCATACTTTAAAGAAGCTTTTCAGAAAGTAGATTTGAACGGTGAAGAGTTGATTGACTATGGTGTCGCAATAGGAAAGTCCAAAGGCAAAAAAGCACAATTTGAAAAAATAAAAGACCAAACTGGATTTGCAGGACAAATTCGCAATCTCCGAGAAGTATTTAGTAGGCAGAAAACATCGGAGCAAAAATACGAGAGTGAGCAAGAAAAAATTGCAGATTTAAATAGTAGATATGAAAAGCAAAAAGCAATAGTTAGCGAAATAGTAGCTGATATCTATACAAAATCTTTAGAACTAATAGGTCAAAAACCTGCGATTAATAAAGAATTGGAAGTAACAGAATCGACTTTTGAATCAGTGGATACAATGCGGACGCTGTACGACGCAATGGACAATCCAGATATTTTGGTGAATATGGACGGTGGTTATATTCGATTGATTAGCGATATTGATAAGCTCTTGATCGAAAACAATAGTCCAGAACTCCAGGAAATCCAGCATGAGATGAAACTAATAAACAGAAAGCTAGAATTGCAGATATACCACCTCGAAGAATCCTATAAAGAAATCGAATCCAAACAGACAGAAATAGCTGCGATGGAACAAAAAAACAAGCCAAAACAAACAGAATCTATGAAAGCTGAACTAGGCAATATTCGCACAAAATCAGAAGAATATAGGAACAATATCAAAACAATAACCAGATACATCATCAAGCTAATTGAAAAAAGCCAAGATACACAAAAATAAAAATATAAAATTATGTCAGAAAAATTATACAATCCACAACTAGAACTAAATAAAGCAATTCTTGATAGTCTAAAAACACCGATTAAAGATGTTCTAGCGAGCCAGATAGAAGGTCAAGAAACGGTTTATCAATTGTCTGACGAAGTTGCCCGTTTGAGAAGTGAACTTGAAAAATTCAAAAAACCTACCTCGCAAGGAGAAATATCAGAAAGCAAACAACGTTTTGAACTACTAGAAATAAATCAAGGTTATAGTAATTTTAATTTTGATGGAAGTAGTTTGTTTGCGGGTAGAGACGCACCATCTCGTAGTTTTATTAATTGTACAGCAAATTTAGCAGATTTTAGTCAGTCCAATTTGGCAGGTTCTAGCTTTAGTGGTTTCGAAGCAAAAAAAACTGATTTTAGCGATTCAAATTTGAGCAATGTTAAAGCAAATACTTTTGTTATTTTTGAAGGTAATTTTAATAATTCTGACTTGAGCAACTCTAATTTTGATGGTTTGAGTTTTGATGGCTGTAGTTTTGTAGGAGCAGATTTGACGAATGGACGAGGTAGATTTGGAAAGGTCAGATCAGAGCATAAATCGGCATATGGCATCGTAAATTGTGATTTTCGATCAGCGAACTTAACTAACTTATATTTTGATATAGTAGAAAGTGAAAATGGAAACTATGCAGAAACACTAGTTCATAATTTAGATTTGCGAGGTACCAATTTATTTAATAGTTGGATAGATTTTACGTATCCAGAAAAAAAGTTTCATATTTCAGACAAGGAGTATGTTCGTAATCTTACTGGCAAACAAACTCTAAAAGAGCAAATAAAAAGCTACAATACGATGATAAAAAGATCAGGAATTAATATGCTTGGTTCTTTTGTCAGTGAGGGAACTATAATTGGAGCTTGTGTTTTTAGCGAAGAATTGTGCAAAGAGATTGATTTGGTTTGGTGCATTATGAATCCCAGTGAGGCTCCTGTGAATTCTGAACTTGGAAGAGCGTATACTCAAAGATATGACAAGGCTTTTGCAGATGACGAGGTAGACACAAAGAAACAAGGTTTTTTTAAAAATTTATTCAAAAAATAACAAAACTATGCCCAATGCAATAAACCTAAAAAGTCGAGAAAGCCGATGGATAGAAACAGTCTCTCAACCTGCAATGGCCGAAACTCCAAAACCTGAAAAAGATTGGTCTGAAGTAAACCATGTCTACAACAAACGAGCTGGAATGAAAGAAAATGTGAGTCAAGAAATTGCTCAGCTTCTAACAGTTTTGAGTAAAGCACCACAAAATTTAGAGCTGGGTGTTCAATTAGGTATATTTAGACAAGAAACAGTAGATAGATTCAAAGCAAAATTTGGAGATGACCTAAACGATATCAAGGCTGGTATGGAAAAGCTATTTTTAGCGACAAACGAACAAAAGAAATCCGTCAAAGAATTGTTGACTTTCAGAGACCTTGGTGCTAGAGTGTGTACCGAGGCGGGAATTGTTGCTTATGCCGATGGCAGTACAATTAGAGAAATAATAGTAATGGAAATCACAAACAACAGCGGAAGTGTGGTCAAACAACCTTTTTACAAGAGTTCAGGTGGCAATAGTAATATGCCTAGTCGTTGGCTCCCTTTTGACGGTATTGGATTGATGGGATTCTCAGCTTGGGTCAATAAAGAACTGTATGATTCAAATATAGAAATAGACGCTAACAGTAATACAGAAATGGAGCAAAGATATGGTAAAATTACTGACCCGAGATATTTTGGAAAACTTAAAAAAACTGGTTTAGCACGTTTTGGTCACCCACTTCTAGACAAAATTTCTGATGCAATCACTGATTCAGATAAAAAATTATTTCCTGCTCCCGCAGTTTGTACTATGACACAAGTCAATCAATTCTTGAGAAAAAATGGTTGTGATATAGACTCCCAAAAACACTCACGAAAAAATCAAATAGCTGGATTTGTAAATTCTAAAGAAACTATGTCCAAAGATATGATCGATAAAATTGCTAAAGAGTTTGGAGTGGCTGATCCAGAATTCCAACCAACACAATTCCCAATTAAAATTTAACAATTGACTCAATTCTAAATTATCTCACCCTTTACAATCCCAGCATCTTGAAAAATCGTCCAGCTTTCTAGTAATTTATCTAGTTCACGTTCTCGCTCATTGATCATACGGTGGACTTTGGTCGCACGGCTAGGGTCTTTAATATAAAAATCCGGATCGTCAAACTGGGTTTGCAGTTCGCTCAGTTTCTTTTCTACGATAGCGATATCAGATTCTATTTTTTTGATCTTAGCCTTTTTATTTTTCTCTAGATCTTCTTTGATTACTCGCTGTTTTTTAATCATTTCTCTATAAGATTTGACGAGCATTGGATCCATCTTTTTACCAATATAGTCGTCGTAGTTACCTGTACTGATAGTAATAGCACCGTTGCCTTCAAAGGCAAATATATAGTCACAGACCCGATTGAGAAAATACCTGTCATGACTAACTATCGCCACTGTTCCAGGAAAGACTTCGAGATTTTCCTCCAAAACTCGCAGCGTATCAAGATCCAAATCATTGGTTGGCTCATCCAAAATCAAAAAGTTACCACCTTGAGCAAGGATTTTGGCAAGCATTAATCGTGATTTTTCGCCACCAGAGAGTTGTTTGATTGATGTATTTCTTTTGATCTTATCAAAGAGCCAGTTTTGTAAATATCTATGAGTGGAAACCAATTTGTTGCCAAACATCATTTGCTCGTTGGTTTCAGTAAGCTCTTCAAAGGGTGAGTTTTCACGATTAAGCCCGACTTTTTGCTGATCAAAATATAGATATTCGGTGTTTATTCCGACTTTGACTGTGCCTTTGAGTTTGACATTATTTGAGTTTTTAGATTCGTCGTAACCAGTTTCAGTTTCACCGCCATCAGAATTCACAATATAATCTTGAGACTTACCCGCAGAGGATTTTTCGCTACGCTCAAGATGACTATTAGTTTGTGGGCTACTTTGTTTAACATCAGTGTCAAATCTCATGATTTCTTTGGTATATTCGCCCATCATGAGTCTTAAAAAGGTACTTTTACCAACGCCATTATTGCCAATTATTCCAATTTTTTGTCCGGGTTGAAACGAAAAAGAAAAGTTGTGAGCGATCCACTGACCATGGTTTTCCAAATAAATATTTTCCATCTCTAGGACTCTAGCCCCGGTTTCTTTTGGTTCTGGCAAAATCAAATTGATCGACAAATCTTTCTCCAGTCCCGAGTCGTCTTTGGCTTCATAAAATCTTTTCATCCGACCTTTATCTTTGGTACCGCGAGCTTTTACACCTTGACGCACCCATTCTAGTTCACGTTTGAGATACTGTTGTTTCTTCCAGTTTTTGCTATTTTCTATCTCCACTCTAATAGATTTGTTCTCCAAATATTTGGAATAGTTGCCATCATGAACAAAAAACTTGCCTGAGTGCAGTTCCCACATCTTGTTTGCAACGTTATCTAAAAAGTACCTATCGTGAGACACTATTAACACTGCTCCATTATAGCCTTTAATCAAATTCTCGAGGTTTTCTATCGCCATAAGATCAAGGTGATTGGTCGGCTCATCGAGTATCAAAATACTTGGCAATCCTATCAAAGCACAAACCAAAGCTACTCGTCGCTGTTGACCGCCGCTACACTGCGAGATTAATTTTGCTCGATCATTGATTTCAAATTGCTTGCAAAGATTATCGACATGGTTTTCTAGGTCCCAACCATAATGATCGGAGATTTCAGTCAGTAAATCATGTTTTTTTTGTTCGATTAAAGAATCTGTCATCTTGAGGGTAACGAAAGATCCCGTGCCAGTATTGGATAAAAGTTCATTTGTCTCATTTTGCTCAAGATGAGGAGAATTCAATCCTTCGTATTCCTTGATTAGATCTCGTATCCAGCTACTTGCGTTTACTAAGGTTTGCTCAATTGTGAGGCTAGTGTCAAACTCAAAATCCTGCGGAAGATAGCCTATTCTAGCTCGAGTTTTGGTTTCTATTTTGCCACCATCGTAGTCTTGTACACCAGCAAGGATTCTCAAAAGACTAGTCTTACCACAGCCATTTTTGCCTACCAAACCTATAACATTACCTTGATCAAGTGTAAAGGTAAGCTCATCCAAATAAGTTTTAGAATTGTAATGAAGCAAAATTTCTTTGGCGGTAAGGAGTGTGGACATAATTTGTTGATTTTAAAGAAGCTAGTTACTCGCCTCCCTCCATAACTAAAATATAACTCAAGAATTCTAACAAAACTTTATTTTTATTTTGGAGGTATACAAAAAGTAACAAAATATATTTACTAGTCTTGAGCCTTAATTAATTCAAATTATGTTATAAAGGTGAGTGAGTAAATACTATTTTTTATATACTTAGAGACAAGTTTTAGATGATAGCCCGCTCTAATTATTCTTGTCCACCAAGGTATTAAGGGCTTCAATAGCACAGTTGGTCTCAGCTTCTTGCTTGGATAACCCGCTAGCCTCATAAATTTTCTTATCGGCAATATACAGTGCTACAAAAAATACTTTTTGATGATCTTTGCCTTCCGTCGCCATTACCTCGTATCGAGGGGTGACTTTAAAATACTTTTGGGTATATTCTTGCAGCTCAGTTTTGGGCTCTCTATAACTCTTAGATTCCAAAATATCACTCAGTTTAATTAAAATAAAACCGTGTACAAATTTTTCAGCCTTACCATAGCCACCATCTACATAAATCGCACCTAGAACAGCCTCTACAGCATCAGCCACAATAGTCAATCTGGCAGTGCCAAGCTCAGCTTTTTCTCCCGCTGACATCAAAATTTGCTTATCCAATTGTAAATCATAGCCAATCTGTCCGATAATTTTGTAGTTGACCAGACTAGCACGAATAGAGGTCATATAACCTTCATTTTTGGAATAATGTGTGAACAAGTAATCACTAATGATTAGCTCTAGTACAGCATCACCAAGAAATTCTAGTCGTTCGTTGTGCTCTTTGGCAGTTTTGTCGCGACCTCGCCACGAAAGATAAGACTTGTGGGTAAGAGCCACTTTGAGAATTCTCTCATCTTGAAATATATAATTGATTTGTTGTTGTGCAAGTTGTAAATCCATAATTGGTTTTTTGTAAATAGTTTTATTTTTGGTAAAATATGCTTTACAGGAAATTTAGAATGTCATCCTGAACTTGTTTCAGGATCTAAAAAAGCTGCTTTAATTTGCTATATAATTTTTAGGAGAAAGAGTTTATACTAAACGGAATTGGAATTATTTTTGTCTGTAATATTTTAGATCCTGAAACAAGTTCAGGATGACAGCTTTAGAGTAAATATAAGTTATAGGTTATTTGGTCTCACTTTAAGAATTAATTTTTAAAATTATTTCTCGCTTAATTAATATATCTAAGATATAAATAGTTTAAGTAAATGAGAATGTTTGATAATTTGTTGGTGCGGTCGAGAGGATTTGAACCTCCACAAGATTGCTCTCGCTACCACCTCAAGGTAGTGCGTCTACCGTTTCGCCACGACCGCGTATTACAAAAAGAAATAGAACTTTTGACCTTATCTATCTTGCAAACTTGCTCTAGTCCGCTGAACTATTGTAATTTAATTTGGTGCCCAAGGAGGGACTTGAACCCTCACACCCGAAGGCGCTAGCTCCTAAGGCTAGTGTGTCTACCATTTCACCACCTGGGCATAAGATTTATTTATAAAATAAAAGTGAAAACTAGCTGTAAAATATTATTGTAGATTTGTGGCGGAGACGGAGAGATTCGGACTCTCGATGGCTTTCACCATACACCCTTTCCAGGGGTGCGCACTAGACCACTATGCGACGTCTCCAAGTTATACCTGAGATTTAATTGGCTTATCAGCACCAATTCACTTCTACAAGTAAAGCAAATAAATCGTATTTTTGTCAAGGTGATTATTCCAAGTATTCTTTCTTAAATCTATCGACTAGCACCGCTGGGATTTTGACTCGACCATCTGCAGTTTGAAACTGTTCCATGATCGCAAGCCCAGTGCGAAAGGTGATTCCAGAGCAGTTGAGACCCCAAGGTGTTTCATTTGTCCCAGCTTCGGTTTTATAATTTACTCTCAAACCACGATTTTGGTAATCACTGGCATTGCCGTTGCTGCAGATCTCACGAAACTTGTTTGCTCCAGGGAACCAAGCCTCAAAATCTTGTTGTCGCCAGTGTTTGGAAGGCATATCGCCCGTACATACTTCTACAGATCGGAAACATAATCCTAATGAAGTATAGATTTCTTCTTCAATTTTGCCAAAAACTGCAAAGTATTCCTCCGCCTGAGCCTGATCTTTACAAATAGCCACCATCTCCACCTTTTCAAACTGATGAACTCGGAGTATTCCTTGTTGATCCTTACCATAACTGCCAGCTTCTTTGCGAAAACAGCTAGACCAACAGGTGACCAACTCTGGTTTACTAAGGTATCCGACGTTTTTATCCATAAAGAAACCCATGATACTAGGTTCGGATGAACCGATAAGATAGCAAGATTTGTTTTCATCAAAAGGCACTTCGTATTGTTGTCCGTCAAAATCGGGTAAGTGACCAGTCCCAGTCAAAACCTTGTCATTGAGCATCAACGGTACATACATCAATTCTAGATCTTTGGACATGATAATATCGAGAGCGTAATCAAACAAAATCTTTTGGAAGCGGGCAATCTCACCTTTCATATAGAATCCTCGACTACCCATAGCTTTGACACCATCTTCTTGAAAAACGTATTTGGAGTACATAAGCAATTCCCAGTAATGTTTTGGCTCAAAGTCAAATACAGGTTTATCGCCCCAGACCTGGACTACAGGATTATCAATGTCATTTTTGCCTATTGGCGTATATTGCGATGTCAAAGAAGGTATTTTCTTGAGTAAGCTGTCAAAGTTTTCTCGGAGTTCTTTGGTTTCACTTTCTAGTATCTTGATTTTTTCAGAAACATTTTTCATTTCAGCAATTGCGAGTATTTTTTCTTGACCAAGTAGCGAGATTACTTTGTCGTTAAACTGGTTTTTAGTTTGCCGAATGACATCCAATTCATTTTGAGAGACTTTCCAATTGTTATAAGCATCTACAGTCATTTGGGCCAACTCTGGGTTGCCGTTTCGGTTTTTGAGATTGGTTGCAAAAGCTGCTGTGTTGTTGAGTAATTCGGAGATTGCGATCATATGAAAGTTAAAGTTACAATGTTTTATACTCATTACAGTAAATATTTTAAGAATAATTAAAACAAACTGTTACCTAGGACTTGTTTCAGGGTATTAAAAATAAGGTTGTAATTTAAAAACTAATTATTGTTAGTAGAACCATTTTAGTATGTTTTTATATCAGAAATTTGTCAATTAGAGTTTATTGAGTTCAGTCAAGAACCAAGAGTTGACATAGTCACAAAATATTGTCATAATATTTATACCATACACTAAGTAGTGTTTGTAATTGTCAAATTAATACTGTATATAGTAGGTAATGAAATATTTTTGTTACAACTAAGCTAATTGTAATCCTTACAAACTTTTATATTTTGATAACTTAACAATAAAAAATCCAAGAGATTTGATAAATTTAACACCAAATATACAAATAGTATAAACATATCTATGAATCAACCTGCTAAAATCTATGTCGCTTGCGGGCTGACTAATGCTCCGCCAGATTTTTTACAATTCATTTTACAGCTTAAACAAAGACTGAGAACCAAATATCATATTTTTGACTTTCTCTCCAATCCGCTTGATATGAATACTGATCAGCAAAACCTAGAGTATTGCCAAAAAATCTACCACTGGGATCGAGATCAGATTATCAGTTGTGATGCTGTAGTGGCAATAACAGATTACGCTTCTACAGGTATGGGTTTAGAAATGGGACTGGCGACACATTATAACAAGCCAATTCTACAGTTCTGCCGACCAAATCAAATATTAGGTAGAATGAACCGAGGAATTACCGATACTATCAATTTTAATTTTGAATATGAAACTATTGACGATATTTTAACAAAATTGAATGAATTTACGAATACGAATTAACATAAAACCAAAAAACCTTGTAATCTTGAGCAAGTTGTCATTCTGAACTTGTTTCAGAATCTAAAAAACTATAAACGATATTAAAACTTAAAAACTATGTTAAGCACAAACTTCGACCAAATTAAAAAACTTTCATTAGAAATAAAAAAAATCTATGAACAAATAAACCAAAAAGACTATCATAAAAAATGGGAAATAGAAGACTATACTATGGGAATGATAGGGGATTGCGGAGATTTATGTAAGCTAATAATGGCAAAAAATAAACTTAGGAGAACCAAAAGCAAAGATTTGAATCAAGATATTGAACATGAATTAGTTGATATTCTTTGGTCACTTGTTGTTATGTCAAAGGAATTAGATGTTGATTTAGAAAAAGCTGCAATTACACAACTTAATAAATTAAAATTAGGCGTAAATAAAGTCGCTTCAAATCATTACAGTACATCTTAAAAAATAATACTTTCCTAGATCCTGAAACAAGTTCAGGATGACACCCGATCATATTACAAATCAAAATATACCTTAAACCCCTTTCACTTTTCAGCATTAACTTTTCACTTTTACATATGTCTCCAACGCTTATCCAAACTACCTCAGGCTCAAAACCAGTCGATACCAACAAAATCATGGAATCTCTTATCGTAGCTTCCAAAGATCTCACCAAAGTCGATATTTTCAAAGTCTATCAGTCCACTGTTGCCTCACTACATAGCGGAATCACAACTGATGAGATCAACATTTTGACTACCAAGGCTGCTTCTGGATATATTGCCGAGCATTATGAATATTCCTATCTTGCAGCTAGATTGACACTTCAAAGACTGTACAAAGAAGTATTTGGAGAAAGTATGTATGAATATGAAGATTTTTATTCTACTCGTTATCAGGAATATTTTGATGCGTATCTTGAAAAAGGAATTGGTTTTGGATTGCTCAACCCTGCTCTCAAAAACTTTGACTTAAATGTTATCAAATCAGCTTTGGTACCCCAACGTGATCTGGTATTTAAAGAACCTGGAATGGCTCGTGTCTACAAACAATATGTTCTCAAAACTAATAATGACAACCAAAAAGTATTTGAACTTCCACAGTTTTGGCTAATGCGTGTAGCTATGGGGTTGGCTGTCAATGAAAAAAACAAAGAACAAAAAGCAATTGAGTTTTATAACCTACTATCAACCCAAAAACTTCTCCACTCCACCCCTACACTACTCAACTCTGGGCGTATTCGCAATCAAAATTCTAGCTGTTTCCTACTTACTGTTCAAGACGATCTACACAATATCTACAAGACATATTCTGACATTGCTATGTTATCCAAATACGCTGGAGGCATTGGCGTAGACTTTACTAATATTCGTGCAACTGGAGCTTTGATCAAAGGTACTAACGGCAAGTCTCTAGGTCTTATTCCATTTATCAAAGTTCTGGATTCCTCTGCAGCAGCGGTCAATCAGGGCGGAGTACGAAAAGGTGCGGTAGCGGCATATCTGGAAATCTGGCACAAAGATGTTTTTGACTTTATAGCTACCAAATACGTTTCGATTGACGAAAATCGACGTTGTCCAAATATTCATACAGTGGCCTGGATTCCTGATTTGTTTATGAAACGATTGATCAACAATGAAGACAAGTGGACGCTATTTTCACCATCCGATACACCAGATTTACATTCCAGCTACGGAGCGGATTTTGAAACCAAATATCTTGCCTATGAAGCTGACATCAATATCTCGAAAGAAACTATTAGCCTGCGTAAACTATGGGAGGAAATGTTGACATCGTTACTCGGCAAAGGTTTTGGTCACCCATGGATTACTTTCAAAGATCCATCCAATGTCATGAACCCACAAAAACACGTTGGAGTAGTCAACAATTCCAACCTTTGTACAGAGATTCTTTTAACCACAGCCGAAGATGAAACCGCCGTTTGCAACCTGTCTAGCATCAATATCGCCCACTTTATCAAGGGTTATCAGCACAAATCTGAAAGCCTTACTCCTGACAAAGGTATTTTTGAATCGGAAGAAAAAGCTCATATAATTGCTGTTGTAGAATTACCAAAATCTATCAACCCAGAAGTCCAAAAGTATCTTGACCTGATAGACTGGCAAGACCTCGCTGAGACTACCCAGATCGCTATTCGGATGCTCGATAATGTAATTGATATCAACTATTATACCACTACCGAAGCTGAAAATGCAAATACCCGCCACCGACCTGTAGGATTAGGATTAATGGGAATGCAGACACTACTCCAAAAGATGGAACTAACCATTGAGAACGACATCACCACTGAATTTAACGACTATCTGTTTGAATTTATCAACTATAACGCTTTGGCTTCTAGCGTCAATCTTGCTAGGGAAAAAGGTCAATATTCTACGTTTGCAGGCTCAGACTGGTCAAAGGGTATTTTGCCAATTGATAACTTTGAGCGATCTATCCTTGAGCGTGGCATGACCACTACTACCAACCTCGATAAACACCTAGACTGGGAAACGCTGCGAGCAAGTATTATCAAAGATGGACTTCGTAATTCTCAAGTCATGGCAATCGCCCCTACCCGCACTATTAGCTACATCGCTGGCGTGTCTCCATCTATCGAGCCGTGGGACAGTAATGTCTTTACCGAGGTTGGTATGACTGGCAAGTACACGATGATCAACGACGAGCTAGTGGACACGCTAGAAAAGCACGGCTTTTGGACACCTGAGATTATCAATAAAATCAAGAAAGCAAACGGCTCTATTCAGTCTATTGTAGAAATTCCACAAGACCTACGCAACATGTTCAAGACTGCCTGGGAACTTCATCCAAAGTATTTGATTGCCCAAAATGCGAGACGACAAAAATGGATTGATATGGGTATTTCCTTTAACCAATGGATCAACTCCACCAACGGCTCAGACGCCGAGCGTATCTACATCGAGTGCTGGAAAGCCGGTTTAAAGACAACTTACTACTTACATTCCAAATCCGCCTCACAAGCTGCCAAAGTCGGACTCGAAGAACAGGAAAACGTGATCAAAATTTTACCGAGTGGAGCAGTGTGCGACATGACCGACCCAGAATGTGAAGCGTGTCAGTAGAAAGATTAAATTTAATAGTATGAATGCTAATAACCCCCAAGTAAACAACCCATATACAGGATATGAAATAAAATCTATTCCGATGAGTTATCCAATACCAACTCAACCCACTCCAGTTATGCCAAAACAAGACGCAGTAAAAAATAATACTAACAATTCAAATTCAACACAAACAACTCAATTACCGCAAAAATAAAATGTTTACAGAAATAGGAAAATTGCTAGATGAAATTATTAATAAAGTCATTGCAAACCCAAATGCATTTTTTACAATTTTAATTGCTTTTATAACCTAATTGGTAGTATTTAATGCATGGAAAGCAACTTTATCAAGTAATAATCTGGAAGTAAGAAAAATAATAATTGAAGCTAATAACAGTTATGAAACTGCTTTCATAGAATATGAAAAAGCT
>JAYWFY010000062.1:0-5239 GCA_043778555.1 bacterium | reverse complement strand
GAAGATCAAAAATCTGCAGGTAATGAGTTTAAAAAAAAGTGGTTAATGTCCGCTTCTCTCTATACGGCTTTGAGAAAGCTAAGAGGTCCAATTATCCAAAGTGCAGATTGCAGTAGCCCTGAAAATACAGTTTTACCTGAAGATGCTATTAAAGATTTTCTCCTAAAAAATAAAAATAAATAATAGACAAACTTTCCTAGCAAATGATTTGTCTTAGTTTTAAGATTTTGAAATAAGCTCCTGATTGCATCTAATCCAATTGTCTATATCACCAGCCCCCATGATTATAACAATATCTCCACCCAAAAGGTGGACTTTAATTTGTTCTACAAGCTTTTGATTCATTTCGGCAATTTCAAAGTTCACGTTGGCATTTTTGGAATTGGTTTTGAGTTCTGATTGATCAATGATTTCTTGCGGGGTGAGGATGGGAAGATCGCTGTATTCTCGGCTCAGATAGGTTGGCAACCAATAGACTTTGTAGGCGTTATCAAAACAATGACCATAACCAGCTTGGATTTCTGGATCGTGTTGGCGTATGTTTTGGTGGGGCTGATAGACCAAGATTATTTTTTGCCTGTGGATTCCACCTGCTTTTTCCATCAGCTTGCCTTCAAAAGTAGCGATTTGACTTTTATAATCACTAGTGACTAATTCGTTTGCTAGTTGCAAAGTTGCAAAAATTTCGGCTGGATGGTGCCCATAATCGGAATACAAATTGGTTGTCAATTTTTCAAAACGTCTTTGTGTACCAGGAAAACTAGCTACAACTTTGAGCATTTGATCCATATCCATATTACAAAAACTCGCCAGTCCAGACATTGCCACTAATGCATTTCGCCGATTCAAAATTCCAGGTAAGTTGATCCACTGATTGGTCATATAATACTCTTGGTTGTTGGTTTCGTTATCCTGCAAAAAATATATCTCACGGCCGTCAAGCATCTTTGTAAAACTCAGATTTTGGCGAGTATATACCGATTGCATATATAAATTGACTACTTCCCAGGAGATCACGCATTTGGACTGCGACATAAACTGCACAAACGCCTCTGAGTAGTCTTTTTCGGTCTTATAAGTATCTGGATGATCATAATCAAGGCTGGGAATAATAGACAAATATGGTTCAAAGTTGAGAAAATTACGATCAAACTCGTCACATTCATATACAAAATACTGCGATCCAAGCGTAAACTGCCCACTACGACCAAAGCTAATATTGGTACCAATCAAATAGGAAACAGGAATTTGCATTTGTTTCAGTATCCATACCATCATACCAACGGTTGTAGTTTTGCCATGAGTACCAGCAACTGCTATTAACTTTAGGTTTTTGGTCTCAATGATATGATTAATCAATTCGTGACGTTTGGTTATTCTTATGTTGTTAACCCTAGCAAAAGTTTTGTGAGGGTGAGTTTCTGGCAAAGCTGAGGTAGTTATTATCCAGTCAATAGGGTTTTGATTGTGTATCAATTGGATTTCTTCCAAAGATTGAACCAAGCTAGTGTTTACCCCTCTACCGTTCAAGTCTTTGAGGTTTTGTGAGTCTTCTTTATCCGAACCTGAGACAGTATAATTGCAGTCCAAAGCTAGATGTGCCAACGGTGATAATCCAGTGCCCCCTATTCCCGACAGATATATATGCATATTGTTAGTTTCATTGATAGAGTGAATTATGTCAAAACTTATATCCCCATCAAGAGAGTAAAAATAGCCATTCGTGTCCAAAGCCCATTGATAGCTTGCTCAAAATATATAGATCGCGGATCAGAATCCAATTCTGGATGAATCTCTGGATAAGTCGAGGAATTAATTGGAAGGGGGTGCATAATCAAAGCTTTGGATTCTCCCATCATTTTTTTGTCCAATTGATAGGCCCCATTTTTGTATTTTTCAATGTCTTGCTCGCTCATTCTTTCTATCTGCGGGCGGCAACAGTAGACAATATCAACTTCCTGAACAACTTTTTCTAATTCATCAATGTTTTTGGCGATGTATGTGATTCCAGCGGCCTCTAGTTCATCCTTGGCGTGTAAGCTATCAGGAGCTACAAAAATCATTTGAGCCCCGTAAAGGTTGAGAACCTTTGCCAAAGACTTGATCGTCCGACCATATTTCATATCTCCAACAAACGCTATCTTAACCCTGCCTATATCATCAAACTTTTCTTTGATGGTGAACAAGTCTAGCATCGCTTGAGTAGGGTGCTCATTGCTACCGTCTCCGCAGTTGACCCAAGAAATTAATGGATAATTAACACAGCCAAAATACGGTAAAAAAGCTTCACTCGAACGTAGTGCAATAAAATCAGGCTGATAACCTGCAAACATTCTAAGTGTGTGGTCAATAGTTTCTCCTTTGGCAATACTAGTTGATCCTGCTCCATCCATAGTAATGACCGTACCTCCGAGCCTAGCCCAAGCTGTTTCAGTAGAAAATCTTGTACGAGTCGAGTTGGTGAAAAACAAACTATACATTATCTTACCCTTAGCAAGCTTGTTATATTTAATCGGCTGAGCTTTGATATTGCTAGCTCGTACAAAAATATGTTCAATTGCCTGAGTGTTGAGTTGATCTACTGAGACTAACGAAGAAAATTTGAAATCTGTTTTGCGATGAATGTTAGGCAATTGCTCTTTTGAAATCGGTGTTATTGGATTTGGATTTGAGTTTGTAGGAATTGTAAACATATTGTGTAATATCTTGTTTGATAAGAAGATCTTTGTCAAGCTTGACATTCAAAAACAATTAAAACTAAGATACTACCATATGACCAAAACCTTAGCAACCAAATTCTTCTTGGATTCGTGCGATCCTCTTCAAACCATCGAGACAATAGAATACCTAAACAAAATCAATATTAGTTTGGATGGGCAGACCACCAACCCTAGCTTATTAGTCAAAAATCCACTTTTACAAATGCAACTCCATGGTGGCAAAATCAATGAGCAAGAGCTACTAGACTTTTACAAACAAGAAATCCAAGCCATCAGTAATTTGATCCCAGATGGGTCAGTTTCCATAGAAGTATATGCAGATCAAGACTCTACCAAAGAAGATTTGCTAAAACAAGCCAACCAGTTTTATACTTGGATTCCCAATGCTCACATCAAATTTCCAACTATCAAGGCAGGGCTAGAAGCAGCTCAAGAATTTGTCAACAGCGGTGGTCGAGCCAATATGACACTAGTATTTTCCCAAGAACAAGCCTTGGCAGTACATATCGCTACCAAGAATATGAAAAATCCCGGAGATGTTTTATTGTCACCTTTTATAGGTAGGTTTGATGATATTGGTTTGGACGGTGTGGACTTTATTGGTAATGTTGTCAAAATGTACAAGCAACTTGACTCCAAGGTTTCTATATTATCTGCTTCTTTGCGAACTCTATATCATCTTGAAAAATGCATAGAACTAGGATCCACGCTCACCACTGCCCCCCTCAATATTTACCAAGAATACGTCCAGTCTCAATTAAATAATTCAAAAACTAACCTAGTTGATTCTCCTATTCTCAAAAAAACTATTAACCAAACTGACAAAGTAACCACCTCAAAAAGTGAACTAAAACCTATTGCTTACAAACAGCTCAACTGGTCGGAAACTGATTGGCAAAATCTCAACATTCAACATGACCTTACTGACAAAGGTCTAGCCAAGTTTGTGGTGGACTGGAAAAGTGTTATACTATAACCATTTAACAATGATCTACATCGTTCCAACTCCAATAGGCAACCTCGATGATATGACAGTTCGTGGTATCAAAGTCTTGTCAGGAGCCAAAATAATATTCTGCGAGGATGGTAAAATAACGAGTAAGCTTTTGAGACTATTAGGCATAGAAAACAACCCAAAATATATCAATTTGGTGCGAAACAATCAATTCAACCAAAGTGGGATTTTGTTAGCTTTGAGTGAAGTTTGTAGTAAAGAACTTTTTGAAATCAAAAATATAGAAATAAAAATAGATAATCTAAATAATCAAAAGCAAGTAGTTAATAACTCTGTAGAGCAAATATTAGATTCATCAGTAACCAAGTCAAACCCCGTCAAAATTCAAAATTATACGGACTTGCAGACAGATAGTGATATCATTGCAATTGTAACTGACGCTGGCACGCCTGGTATCTCAGATCCAGCTTTTGAGGTTATACAATTATTACAAAAATTAGGGCTAGACTATACAGTATTACCTGGTGCGACTGCTTGTATTCCAGCAATCGTAAGCTCAAATTTGGTATCAAAAGAATTTATTTTTTTGGGTTTTTTACCTCTCAAAAAAAATCGACAGTCAACCTGGAATCTGATCAAAGTGTCCAAATATCCTGTAGTAATTTATGAATCTTGTCATAGAATAGTCAAGCTGATCGATGAAATTATTAACAATATGACGCCCAAAGGTCAAATTTCAATCTCTCAAGAAATCTCCAAAAAAAATGAAAACACCTGGATTGGAAGAGTTTCAGATCTCCCTCAATACAAAATTAGAGAAAAAGGTGAGTTTGTCGTTGTGTTAAAAAACTGAACCAAACAGTCCAAGGATAATATAAAATGAATCGTCATCGTGAACTTGTTTTAAGGTCCAAAAATCTTTGAGTAAAGTCCAGCTTAATCGTTAGAGGAGTGGGTATATATCAGAAACTACACCAATTTTCTCCTCAACTTTTACAAACATGTAAGCAAATTACTAGTATAAGAATTTTTCTTCTTTGGAAGGAGTGGTGCCATATCTGACGGCGTAGTATTTTGGAGAGGTGTAAAAAGCTAGAAAGGCGGTGACTTAAACAAGAATTTCTTTATAAACTACCCCCTACAATCTCAGCAATCTCTTGAGTGATCTTGGCTTGACGTTGACGAAAATAAACTATTTGCAGCTTTTTCTCCAGTTCTTTAGCATTATCTGTAGCTTGATTCATAGCCAACATTCTAGCCCCCTCTTCAGCTGTTTGAGTAAGTAAAAGTCCCAAATAAATCTCAGCGTGGATTAACTGTGGTACAATCTCAGCAATCAAGTGATCAGAATCTGTATCAATATTAACTGGAGTTTTACTCTCAATTGAAGTAATGAAGTTTTTATTTACGTCACCTCCAAAAGGTAAAAACTTATCTACATTAATATTAGCTTTGAGGGCAGAGTTGGCTTTGGCAGACGAAAGATAAACCGCTTTGTAGTTGCCAGTGAGCCATAGTTGGTTGATTAACTCTGAAATTGGCAAAATCTTGTAAGTGTCAATCT
>JAYWFY010000061.1:0-5381 GCA_043778555.1 bacterium | reverse complement strand
ATATAATACTTTGTTGTATTTATTTGTAAGTATGTAAATGTAATTCATTTTTAAAACTTTTGATGCTTGATCTGCTGCTGGGATGGGATCTTTCGCTTGTCGTGGCGAGGCTTTGTTCGGAGAACTCGAACCCACTTCCAACTTGCTCAAGATGACGAATTTTTTTGATTGCTTGTTTTTTGAAGTATTACGCTAATTTGGTTTCAAGAATCTCCTTAGCTTTGGTTGTTAAAACAAGTTTGAGTGAATTGGCTAAGCCTACTACTTTGAGCTGTTCTACATTCATCATTTTGCATTCTGTGTTACAAAAACCTTGTAAGGACACTTTGTCTTCAGATGTATAAACAATTACTGTTTGTTTGTTAGATTTTGCATCACCTTTGATCAATTCTAGAGTAGGAACTGCTAGCTTGGTCTGAGGGAATGAGATTTTGTCGTCAAATTGGTAGACCACACCAGCAACAAGTCGATCTTTGAGAATACCTTTGAGGGCAGCTTTGCGAGCGGATTTGTTGATTTTGCAGTGCCAGTTGACAAGGTTTCGTGGACCATGAGCTACACCTCCACCGACCCAGATTGGGGAACGAGTAGAACCGTGACGAGCGCGACCTGTACCTTTTTGTTTCCAAGGTTTACGACCTCCACCGCGTACTTCTGCGCGAGTTTTGGTGTGTGCGTTACCAGTTCGAAGGTTCATTAGTTCTGAGCGGATTGTTTGGGATAGATGAGTAGCTGAAAGCTCGTATTCACTTAGGAATCCAAAAGCCTCAACTTGCTTTCCAACGGTTGTGTTAAGAAGAGTAATAGATAGAGACATAACTAGTTATTTTTTTGGATTTTAAGATAGTTCGAGTTTGGACCTGGGATAGATCCTTTGACGAAAATAAGGTTGTTAACGGTATCCAAAGCGACAATTTTTGCTTTTTTGATTGTTACTGTTTCGCCGCCCATTCTTCCTGCCATTTTCTTACCAGCTGGTACACGCTGTGGCCACCGAGCACCGATCGAACCTACAGCTCTATTGTGATCATGACCACGGGATTTTGGTTGACCATGAAAACCCCATCGCTTGATTGCACCTGCAAATCCTTTTCCTTTGCTAGTACCAGAAACGTCAATAACGTCATCGGTTGTAAAGTCAGCAAAAGCTGGATTGGTAGCAAGTGCAATAGCGATCTTGGAATCAAATTCTTCTAGACAGTGAAAGTCTGAAGCGAGATCTGGATTATATTTAGCAATGTGAGCAAGTCTAGCCTGAGTACCGTTTTTTTGTGGGTAAGCAGCTACTTGAACAGCATTGTAGCCATCCTTGTCTATTGTCTTGCGTTGCAGGACAAACTGCTCACCAAAGTGAATTGCAGTGACAGGGATGCTTTGACCGTCGACAAAGAGTCTGGTCATTCCGATTTTTTTACCGAATCCGAGCATTATATCAAATATGTTTTGTTGTTTATAGTGTTTTAGCTGTTGACAGTTTCGATAGTGATATCGACTGAAGCTGGGAGTGAAAGAGTTGACAATGCGTTGACTACTTCTGCGTTGACGTTGTAGATGTCGATGAGTCTTTTATGCTCTTTGGACATTATTTTGTCTGCATGTTTGGCAAATACGAAAGTCGCTCTACGTAGTGTAAAGATTCTCTTTTTGGTTTTGAGAGGTACTGGGCCGACCACTTTGGCACCAGATTTGGTTACGATTTGGACGAGTTTTTTGATGGCTTCTTCAAGACATTTGTGGTCAAAAGAAAAAATTCTTACTCGCATTTTGGTGCTAGACATTGCTGTGAATTTCTTGTAATTTGCTTACATTGCTAATGTGCAGTCTTGTAATTCTAATATAATTCATATTATTACTGGAACTAATTTCTTGCACAAAACTTAATAATATTGACAGACAAACGGTTTTTTGTCAAGGTCTAGCATTTTGGACATAAAAAAACTCCCTTGATGGGAGAAGTGATTAATTAATTAATTTGTTTTGTTTGTTGTTTTTTAATCTTTAGCAATGTTTCATATAAAATTCCAGCTCTAGTGTTTGGAGCAATACAAATTAATGCGTGGTTAATATTTCTTAAAGGATCGTAGATTTTATCAATTTCTTGTAATTCATGTTTTGGTACATTTGCTCTATACACAGCAAGGATTTGATCTGTGATTTTTATTGTATCAAATTTTCGCCACACCTCAGCAGTAAAAGCGGAGATTTCTTCTAAACCAACAATTATATCAGTATACAGTGGATCTGATTCTTTTTCAGCTTTAACTATCTGAGATTGACAGTTTTCACTAATTTCCTTGAATTCTTTACATTCTGATTCAAGATTACTTATTTGTGCTTGTAAAGCTAGTATTTGGCTTTTTCGGTTTTCAATTCGTGACTCCATTCTATCTATTGTATCTAAGTACCTAGTATTTGGATTATGGGTTTCCCCTCCTGATTCCACAGTGTATTTAAATTGTAGTTTGGTTTTGTATAGATTGTGTATAGACATGAAATATATAAAATGGTTTGTTGTTAGTATTAACATTTATTATTTTATCACAGGTTTTGGTTTTGTGCAAGGTGGATTAGAAATTGGCTATAATTCACTGATTTCAGATTCAAACTCCTCCCAAGTTTTGCCTAATTTTAGGTCAGGCATATTCTTTGGTGTTTTGGCTATAAATAGAATTTATACTCATCAAGCTAGTGTTAATCAATAGTTTTGGCAAAATTATAATCTGATTATCTGTCTCTATCTTGCTCCAACCACTTTCTTGTAAAAAAGTATCAAGGTTGCCGTTAATAATCAAATCATCAAATAAGATAAAAATTGTTTCTTTTAGACTTTCTATGGCTTGAGTTTGAGTTTGCCCCCAGCTATGTACGTCAATTTGGTCACATGAAGACAAAAAATATCCAAAATTGTCCTGTGAAACTGTAATAGCTATTTCACCTCGGATTTGTATAGTGTTGTTTTTCATAATTATTTAATAATAGATTTATTGTCACTTTGTGTCAAATAAAGTAAGAAATTGGCTTGATTTCATTATATTTGTGTTCTCAAATTTGTTTAGAATCAACAAGTCTTCATAGCCTGTTATTATAAAATCCGCCTTCACTTCAAATGCTAAATCTAAAATCATGTTGTCTTTTGGATCTCGGTATATGTTGAAATATGAACTTTAGGTAGTAAAAATTGAAGATTATCCAAAAACTATGAAGGAGCTTTGAGCAGTAGCAAGTCTATGATTGTACTCGTGTTCGTTAGGCTACTATGCAGACGATTGACAGGTGAATGTACTCTAAAATGGGTTAAAAAGAATTAGAACTGGTTTTAAAGAAGATTGCCACCAAAGTAATTTGGAGAAGCCAGCTTTAATGTCATTTTTATATGATTTGACAATATTATAGGTTGTATCCAATGATTAAATTTGAATTAATATTAAAAAATACAATTATGCCTTTAGCAATTGAAATCCAAAATTTGTCCAAGGTTTATAGCACTGGGACCAAAGCTCTCCAAGATATAAATCTCAATATTGAACAAGGAGATTTTTTTGCCCTTCTTGGATCTAATGGTGCTGGCAAAACCACTATCATTGGAATACTCACCTCGCTAGTCAACAAAACCTCGGGAATGGTCAAAATCAGCGGGGTAGATATAGATCAAGATTTTGACACTGCCAAGACATTTATTGGAGTTGTTCCACAAGAGTTTAACTTTAGTATTTTTGAAAAAGTTATTGACATCGTGGTCAATCAAGGTGGCTATTATGGTATTGATGCAGATGCAGCTACAAAACGTGCTAAGGTTATTCTTACCAAACTCGGCCTCAAAGACAAAATGAACGTAATTGCTAGGACATTGTCAGGCGGAATGAAACGTCGTTTGATGATTGCTCGGGCTTTGATTCATAGTCCCAAGATTTTGGTTCTTGACGAGCCAACTGCTGGTGTGGATGTAGAACTACGTATTGGAATGTGGGAATACCTTAAAGAACTTAATGCTCAAGGTATGACGATTCTTTTGACGACTCACTACCTCGAAGAAGTCGAGCAATTATGCAAAAATGCAGCGATTATCAAATCTGGTCAAATAGTCAAACAAGATACAGTTCGCAACCTTCTCAATAGTCTGGATCAAGAAACCTATCAGATCGAAGTTGATGATTCTAGCAAAATTACTGAGCTACCAAAAGGAGTTTGCAAACTGGATAATCGCACCTTTGAAGTGATTATTCAAAAAGGACAAGGTCTCAATAGTATTGTCTCAATACTAGATCAATCCAAAATTCAAGTCTTGGGTATCAGGCCAAAAGGTAACCGACTTGAAGAATTATTCCTCAACATTGTTGGCGGGTAATAAATAACCATCAATCGTTATCAATCCAAAATACTTCAATTATATGTTCAACCAAATCAACCTCATCGCCCTTCAAACTATCGTCAACAAAGAAATTAATCGTTTTATGCGAATTTGGTCTCAGACACTTTTGCCATCTGCAATTACTCAAACCTTATATTTTGTAATTTTTGGAAGTATTATTGGCTCACAAATACGTGATATTGCACTTATCAATGAGTTTGGGCAAATTATCAAAACTGTTCCATATATTCAATTTGTCGTACCAGGTCTAGTGATGATGGCTGTGCTGACCAATGCATTCACCAATACTGTTTCTAGCTTTTTCGGTTCCAAATTTCAAAAGAATATTGAAGAGCTTTTGGTGTCTCCCGCTTCCAACTGGGTAATAGTTTGGGGTTATACTATTGGGGGAGCTTTGCGAGGTGTCTTGGTCGGGGCAATAATCTTTGGTGTAGCTTTCCTTTTTAACGCTGTACCAGTGGTTTCAAATTATTTTGTAATTCTTCTTTTTGTTATTCTTACTGCGATTATGTTTTCTCTAGCTGGATTGACCAATGGGATTTTTGCCAAAAAGTTTGACGACGTGAGTATTTTTCCAATCTTTGTGTTGACTCCTTTGACTTATCTTGGAGGGGTGTTTTACTCGATCAAGTCTTTACCGATTACCAAATTTAGCCTTTTAAACTTTGACTTTGTGATCAACTGGCAAGAAATCTCCAAGCTCAATCCAATTGTCTATATGGTCGACGGTTTTCGATATGGTTTTTTTGGTGCGGGAGAGATGAACGTATATTTTAGCTTGGGTATGTTGCTAATATTTATTACTTTTTTTGGTTGGCTCAATATTTATTTTCTCAAAAAAGGTGTCGGAATGCGGAGTTAAAAACTATTGTTTAAATTGACATAAAAAAACCTTTAAAGTAAGGGTAAATTATCAACTCACCTGTAAATCCCCAAGCATACTTTACATTTTGAGATAGAGGAAATAGAATTGAGATTGGTAAAACCTTCATAAACTATTAACCCATACCTC
>JAYWFY010000060.1:0-16170 GCA_043778555.1 bacterium | reverse complement strand
TGATATATCATCTTATTCGAACTGTCAAAGAGTTTTCCCGTCTGAAGACGGGGGTTTTCACCTCTTTAGAGGTTCATCCTGTCGGAGACTATAAAATTTAATCAAAAATACTTTGACACAATAACAAAACTTGTTAACCTTGAACCCAAAATTAAGTTTAGGCAGATAGATTTTGATAAACCTTGGTGGCAAGTTTATGGCTGGACAAAATTTAAAAATATTATAATTTTACTTACAGTTATTGGGGAAAGTGGTTTTCTTACTGCTTTGCCATTGATATTAATACATTTGATTAAGAATCCCGAAATCAATAACTACCTGATAGTTTTATTAGCCGCTTTTATACTAACTATTTTTTTTCTATTGGGTTATTTTATGAGTACTGTTTGGGAGTGTATTATTAGTAATAATAATATTGTTCACGCTGCCAATTCTTATTTTCTAAAAGTTGACCCAATTTATCACACTACCAAAAATAGCGGGCAAATAATTTCCAAAATTGAGCGAGCTACTACAGCTTATTTGGATTTTGATATTGGACTTGTGTTTAATATTTTACCAAATATAATAGGCATCTTAGTGGGTTCGCTTTCGTTGTTTTACTACAACCTACAATTGGGTCTTTTGGGTTTGTTTAGCTCCTTATTAATCCTTAGCACTAGTATATATTTAAGAGTCTTTAATAATATTGTTTTTAGAGATAAAGTCATCGCAATAGAAGATCAGTCCAAGTCTTTGACAGTGGAAAATCTGAACCAAATGATATTCATCAGATCTGCTTTTGCGACTATTGAACAAGATAATCTTAGCTCAGAACTGAGTAAAAAAAGTGCAGCCATACGTGGAACATTTTGGATGACATCATCCTTTACTGATATGAGTTTATTTTTTGTACAAATAATTTTTGCCCTACTAATCACCTATTTTATAAGCTACTTGGTCAAATTTCAAAACCTTGAATTAATCGATAGCATAGCAGTTCTGACAACTTATTTGACGGGAACTAGCCGAGTAGTGGGTTTTGGTAGTAATATCAAGCGACTTATAGAGGCAGAGTACAAAATTAGAGATCTCTTTATATTCATAAGAACTTTTGGCAAACAAACTTTCCCTGTTTGATAAGAAGATTGTGTTTGAATCAGTAACCTAACCGAACACAAATCCTACAAATTTGGTAGAACTAAAGATCGTACAATTGACAAAAAGCTATTTAATAAACATAATTCATTTGTTAATACAAAATAAAATAAAAATCAAATGAGTGTATATAGGTTATTGGATTGCGGTAAGCTGAGTGATTCTGGGAACCCTCTAAAACTAGAAATCCTAGGTAAGGATGATAATGGTAAGGATATAAAAGTAATAAGACCTTGTCCACAGGCAATGTGGGACGTTGAAGATCCAAAACTTTGGCTCAACCCAGACAGTGAGTTTGTCATCGGTGGCGGGGAAAAAGGACAGTGGAAAAACCTCAAACCAGATCCAGAGCTAAAACGTAAGCACCAAGGTCAAGGTATCCCTGACAGCTGGGAAATGGAATCACCTGATGGTATCAAGTGGATAATTGAACCAAATGAACATGGTAATATCGGTGTCTTTACTGAACATTGGACATATGTAGCAGAAATAGTCAAAAAATTCCAAAAAAATGCTAGGGTACTAAACTTATTCACTTATTCTGGTTCCAACGCTATTTGGTTAGCCAAGCAAGGGTATAGAATCACAGCTGTCGATAGCTCCAAGGCTGCGATGGATCGCTACACAGCCAACCTAGATAACAATGAAATAAGTCGCAACGGTCATAAGCTTGTTTTGGAAGATGTGTATAAATTCATCGCTCGTGAAGTACGGCGTGAAGCTCAATATGACGTAATTATGATAGATGCTCCAAGTTATGGAAGGGGTACCAAAGGTGAAGTTTTTAATATTGAAGACGATTTTACCAAACTTCTCAAAGCTAGCTCCAAGCTATTATCAAAAAATGGTTTGATGATAATCACTCTTCACTCTCCAAGATTTACGCCTGCCGTCCTCAAGATAATAACTCAAAAACTTTTTCCAAAACGAAACGTAGAAACTAGTGAAATTATTAATATGTGCGAGTCAGGAATTGGTTTACCTTCAGGTTTCTTAGTTACAGTTAGCTAGTGCAACGGCGATAACGGAGTCTTCACAATTACAAAATTAAAAGGTAAGAGTTTTATAAAAATATCAAATCGTACACTTTAATTTCAAATTTAATTTCAAAAACTAAAGTCGTTACTCTAAATTTTTACACTTCAAGATCCTAATGAAGTTTCAAAATAGCACATAACGAATTATACATATTTGAAAATTTTTAAAAAATACGTCATAAATATGAAAGCATCTCAGCAATCAACAATTAAACCTTTCAAGATCATTGACCGTGAGATTATAGTCACACTTAACAATTATCTTTTGGATCAAGAAATTCTTAAGGGTTTGTTTTGGAATATTGCTAAAGTAGAATATTTGCCTACCCCACAGGTCATCAAAATTGGCATTACTGTAGATAGCAACAAAGAAGGAACAGTTTTGTCTAAAATGAGAAAACTCGCCAAACCTATCGCCCAAATGTTATATGTAACCAAGTTAATTAACAACAAACCAAGAGTGCTCTTTACTATCTATGAGCCTGGAGTCAACGTTCTTGATATTATTGAAAAAAATGAAATCGAGGCTCAAAACTCTTTCAACTAAAACTTTGCATTAATTTAAAAAAATATTAATAGTTGGTGGTCAATTATTTATTACTACATTATTGGCGGGAATAATCTTTGGCTTTTAGGTTAATCAATATTTATACTTTTTGTTTTAGAAGCCAATAAATATAAAATTAATCAATCTAGCTATGAGTTTTTGCCTTATACTTATTTCTAGACCTAAGAAGCTAAGATAAAAACAATACCATTATGAAACTACAATTACTCCAACCAATACTTATGATAGTCAGTAGATTATTACTAGGCGGGATAATGCTAACGGGTGGGATAATGCATTTTTTGAGCGATCCCACAGAGTTGTACAAAAGTGAAATAATTACAGCTATATTTAGAACTCACTACCTTTGGGAGTTAATTGGAGCTATAGAAATATTTTGTGGAATTGGAGTTTTATTAAGACGTTATATGCCATTACTCCTTGTTGTTTTGGCTCCGATTTCTATAATGATTTTGAATTATCATTTGTTTGAGTTTGGCAAATTTAACTTTAGACCAGACGGTTTTTTGACTGCAGTCATTATTGTTATAGCTCATCTTTATTTGGCTTGGTGCTACCGCAAATACTATCAAGCACTATTCACCTCCAAAGATGAAATTTTTAATAATTAGAATTGAGTATTTTATACCTTTTTTCTTACTTGCTTACTTTCCGTTAATGAGATATATCATATTATCCTTAGATTGTTTGTATAAGCAGTACATGACTTTCAAGAAAAGGTTATTTTAATGTCAATTATTATTTTGTTTTTTTAGATTTTAAAAAGGTTATAGGTATATAGCCAAGCCCAACATCAATTAGACAAGAACTTAATCAATATTTAGCAGTAACAGGTTAAAATTAGATTCAGAGATATGTATTAGTTGTAGTAGGTTTAGCTATATAAACAAATCCTAGCTTTTCATTATACCAGTAGGAACTAGCTGTGGAGTGAGCTTAAAAATTGTGCGAGTCACCTCACTGTCAATTTCTTCCAATAACCCTGTAAACGACTGCATTCCATCATGCTTAAACTCAACCAAAGGATCTTTTTGTGAGTAGCCACGGAGTCTCACTGAGTCTTGCAAGTGATCAATAGTGACTAAGTGTTCAGTCCAAAGAATATCAATTGCGCGAAGGTAAGCAAATCTTGTCATTCCAAGTTGAGTCTTATCGTCATACACTTCCCACTTGGTCTTGAGTTGATAATTGATTTTTTCAAGGATAAAACTAGAAATCTTGGCATAGTTGAATTTGTTATCAATGTACAAAATAGCCAAAACATCTTCGTCGAAATCGTTAAGACTAACAATATTTTTGAGATTTTGAGAAATTCTTAGTAAATTATACTTATCAATTTTTTCACTAGTGTTAACCTTTGAAAGGCTACTAATAATCTTGTATACATCTCTTGTAAAGCTTTTTTGAAGCTCTGGAGCCGCATCAAAATCATCGTTGAGTAACACTTTTTGTCGTCGTGAATATACTACAGTTCGTTGTTTGGAGATCACATCATCGTAGTCAGTAACATGTTTTCTTATGTCAAAATTTTGACCTTCGATCTTTTTTTGAGCCTGCTCGATCAACCAGCTGATAGTACTGTTTTGAATTGCTTCGTCATCTGCAATCGGTAGAATATTCTTATAATACTCAATTTTATCACCACCAAATACTCGGATAATATAATCTTCCAATGAGATATAAAATTGTGACATGCCAGGGTCTCCTTGACGACCTGCTCTACCTCTTAACTGATTATCTATACGCCTGGATTCATGTCTTTCTGTACCAATCACAAACAACCCACCGAGTGATTTGATTTTTTCGTGCCCCTCCTTCCATTTGGTAATTGCCTCTAAAGTATCTGGAATTTCACCTCCAAGTTTGATATCTACTCCACGCCCAGCAATATTGGTAGCAATGGTAACCGCTCCAAATTTACCAGCGTCTGTAATAATCCTAGCTTCTTGTTCATGATTTTTAGCATTAAGAACCTGATGTGGTACATTTGCAGAAGTCAAAAGACTAGATAATAACATATTTTTTTCAATTGAAGTCGTACCTACAAGCACTGGTTGACCTTTTTGATTGAGCGCCTTAATGTCACGAACTATCGATTCAAATTTGCCAGATTCATTTTTAAATATTTTGTCAACAAAGTCTGTACGCTGTGTATTCCGGTGAGTAGGAATGGTTACGACCAACAATTTATAAATTTTAAATAGTTCCTCTGCTTCAGTTGCCGCTGTACCTGTCATTCCAGCTAGTTTTTTGTAAAGTCTAAAGTAGTTTTGGAAAGTAATCGTAGCCGTAGTCTTACTTTCAGATTGGACTGCCATAGATTCTTTGGCTTCGATAGCTTGGTGAAGACCTTGATTGTAGCGACGACCAAACATTAACCGGCCAGTATTCTCATCTACAATTACTATCTCGCCGTCACGAACTACATACTCTTTCTCACGTTTGAACAAAAACTGAGCTTTGAGGGCTTGATCCAAATGATGAACTAAAACTACATTTTCAGAAGTTTCATATAAACTATTGATACCCAATAGGGATTCTACTTTTTCTATTCCGAGATCTGTTAGAATGACTGTTTTCCTCTTTTCGTCAACAATACAGTCAATATCAATTGTAATTTTTTGAGCGAGCTTGGAGAATTGTTTGTAACGAGAACTAGAGTCTTCATCTTGTGCAGAAATAATCAAAGGTGTGCGGGCTTCATCGATCAAAATAGAGTCAACTTCGTCTACTATAGCTACGGTATGTCCAGTTTTTTGAACTATTTCATCTTGTGTTTGAGCCATATTGTCACGTAAATAGTCAAAGCCAAATTCACTATTAACTCCATAAACAATATCTACCTTGGAGTCATTTTCATTGTTGTAAGCTCTTTGGCGGCTGCAAGCTACAAGGTTTTTGACATCCAAAACTGTTTTACCATCCATTTGACCGTCTTCGAGAGAATCAACCTGTCCAATTGCTCTTTTATGTTCACTAGCTGAGTCTGCTTCGGCGCCAAGTTTGAAATAAAAACTTGCCTGGTTCTGAATTACCCCAACTGTTAAACCCAAGAAATCATAGATTTGACCCATCCAGCTAGCATCACGCCTTGCAAGGTAGTCGTTGACGGTTACCAAATGCACTTGATTACTTTGTGGTAATGCGTTAAGGTAGCCAACTAGCGTAGACACAAGGGTTTTACCTTCTCCAGTACGCATCTCTGAAATACGACCTTCATGTAAAACTGCTCCACCAATCAACTGGACTGGGTAGTGTTTTTGTCCAATTACCCGAAACGCAGCTTCTCTAACAGTGGCAAACGCCTCTGGTAAAATTTCTTTTAGTTTTTGCTCTATTTGTTTTTCATCAGTGATGTCAGTCAATGCCAATCGGAATTTGACGGTTTGATTCTTGAGTAATTCGTCACTCATATCTTGCATTGCAGAGTCAAATTTTTCTATTTCTTCAATGACCTTACTATATCTCTTTAACTCTTTTTGCTCACCTTCTACTTTGGAGAAAAATCTGGAGATAAAATTCCGATTGTAAGTTTGCTTTGTCTGTGATGTAAAATCAGTAGCAGGTTGATTGCCGAGTTTGCTGATTATTTGGTCTTTTGATTCTTTTGATTTTAGGCTTGTTGACGACATATTTTGTAATGTTTTTGGGGTTGAATTGGTTGAAGACTATTTGCAGATAAGTTAATGTTTTAAAAATTAATAATTGGAAAGGTAAACTATATAAAAAAATAGGTTTGACTGTAACTGTTTGTTACAAAATATCTAAAGAGCTTATAAATAATAAGAAGTTACTAATTAAAAATTTAAATTAACACTAAAACTGTCGTCTAAGTACTCAATTATTTTGACCACAAAAGCCAAAGTTGTCAAATCAACTATAGGTTATCTTTGCGATATAAATGAATTATCTTGCCTTTCACCAAGCTCTTGATAAAGTTCATTAATTTGTTTTTGATTACTTATTTTGTTTTGGTAATTATTATCTTGCAATAGATTGAGATTGGCTATTTGTTGTTCAATATCTATTTTTTTATTGTCCAATTCCACCTTACTAATACCCTTGAGAAGCTCTGGCTTGTCATTTATAAATCGTATATAATTTTGGATATATGACGTATATGCGCTGATAGATTTTTCTACAGATTGCTGCCTAGTTACCAAATTATCATTAAGAATAGCTTGATTTTGCCAGATATCTTTAATAAAGTTTTTTGCACTTTTTTGTTTTACTAATTGATTTTTGGTTTCAATATTACTATTGACAGCGACCCCAGCTTGCTTGGTAAAAGGCACAGAGATTTTACAGATTATATTGTCTTCTAGACACATTTTGTTACCGTCAACCCCGAGATACAAAATTGCAATCCAGACAAAACTAAATATTGAGTACAAAGATAAAACTGTAATGAGAACATTCTTGAGGTTAAATATTGATGATTGTGAATTTATTTTTTTAGATGAGCGACTTATAGAGTTAATTAAATTGGTTGAGTTTGGTTGTTTTAATATCTGTTCTTGATATGGATAATTATAGTTTTGGTTGACCTGTGACTGAGATTGTGAGATTTGTTGCTGACTATTTTGAAACTGGAAAGGAGTATTTGAATAATTATTTGAAGTTTGATCGTTTGGCAAAATGTTTGGTGACGGTACAGGGGTTTGACTTTGATTTTGACCTTGGTTGTATTGTTGCATATTTATTTTTGTTATCTTATATTATCAACGAATTATACCTTCATATTTGTATTTTAGCAAATTGATTTTACATACATTTTTAAAGGTTATACCTATTTCCTTTTCGACTTTGAATCAAAACTAAAATATCTCATCAACTTTGCTGATACTTCTTGAGAAAAAGCGGTGCTGTAGTAAGTACAGTTATATCAGTTATCTTTCAAGAAAGGGGGGTTTCCCAAAGAAAGTTATTTCATCTTTTTAAATTTTGTAAAAGTCGGTAGGGAAACTAATATATGCTATGCTATTGCTCAATTGTTGCAATAATGCTTTTTTGGGATTTGGGGTCACCGCCAAGCTCAGTAAAAATATCTTTGGAAACAAGCAACAAATTGTCATCGTTCATAATGATTTTTTCATCAACATTTTTGATATACGACTTGTTGTTAATGGTGATTTTGAGACTAGATCCACTGCTATATTTGTCGGTATAAACATTACTTTTGAGATTATCAGCCCAGGCAATTTTACCTGAGTACTTGATTTTTTCTATATTTTTAAAACCATCTTTGACTTTATCTATATCCGTTGGAAGTTGAATTTTTTGATCCAAAAAACCGTTTAAAAATGGCGAGTTGCGTGGCTCTAGATTTTGTATATAGTCAGCTTTGGGTATTTCAATATTAATTAATGGAGTTTTTGGGATTAGCTCAGAAGGACTAAGGCTAGGTAAGTCAATATTGGGTAAGTTGTTGGCGGTTTGCTGAGCTGATTGAATCAAATTTTTGTCTTTAGGAGCTGCCATAAAAGCTGGAATAAATATCAAAAATATCAAAAAAATAGAAATCAACCTAGTTCGACAAAAAAACAAAATACTACCAAGTTCTTGAAAATATTCTAATGTATAAATACCAATTTGTTTTAATAGTTTCATAATTTGACCAAAAAATTTTTATATCATTATATATTGAAACAAGGAAGCGAATTTGTCAAACAAAAAAACTCCCTGTTAAAGGAGATTTGTAATTTGTTGACTTGTTTCTAAATTTACAGATTAATCAGATATATTATTTTCAAAGGTATAATCACCAAAACCTTGATTTCGCTTGCCTCGCATATATATGAAAGCAAAACTAAAGGCTGCAACTATCGTAGATATTATAATAATGATATTAAATCCACCTGATCGTATAGTTTCTGTTACACTTACAACCGGAGATTGATAGTATACAACAGAGTTGACAGGCGATGCCATTGGAATAAAGTTTGGCTTTTGGATGGGTTGAGTAATTGTTACAACTGGACTAGCAATTGGTGCTGTAACTAGGGGTGTAGCAGGTGATTGGTAGTTGTTCACTATATTATTATTAACCAAATTGTTGTTTGTCGTAGGGTTATTATTATTGATAACAGTAGTTCCTCCCCCGCTATTGGTAGCTGAGAGATTGATAAGAATTTCTCCAAAGTTGTTATTAATAGAGCTTTGACCCGCCGTAATAGTGATATTTTCTATTTTGTTGTTGGTATTGATAGTGCCTACTTTGACTCCGTTGATGGTGCCAGAAGTTGTTATTGTGCTGTTATAACCAGAAGGTTGAGTTTGGATCACAGAATATGTACATGGTACTAGATTTGAAAATTGATAGTAACCGGTTGTGGTTGTTGTGGTTGTAGTATTGACATTTTTGCAAGAATCTTGGGTTCCTATCAGCGTAATAGTTACACCGCCAATTGGACTCTCATTGTTTTCAAAAATACCATTGTTGTTGATATCTACATATACATACCCAGAAATTATAGCCATAGATATTGAGGAGATTGAAGATGAGCTGGAACTAATGTTAGAGCTTGAAGAAGATGAGCTAGCCAAAGTGGACGAACTAGCTATATCAAAACTACTGGAGCTTGATACCGACGAGCTGGATTTTGTAGAACTAAGAGTAGAAGAGCTTGAAACTATAGGGCTTTCACAAAATGCTATGGAGTCATTTCTAGGACTAACTTTTTTGTAAATAGTGATTTTTGGTAGAGGGCAAAGACAGCTATTGTCAACTTTCTCAAACCCGTGCTTGCAGACAATATTTGGAATTACCACGCAGCTACTACCATTGAATATATAACCAGCTTGGCAAGCGTTACAGCCTGAGGAAGGGTTGACAGCTCCATTGACACAGACGGTACAATTGTTGTTACTATCTCGATTGACGCCACTTGGACAGACAGGCAAACAGGTGCCACTGATCAATTGTAATCCTGATGGACACTTGTTGCAACTTGGTGGATTGGTTGCACCATTTTTGCAGATAGTGTATATGCAGTCTGAAAGCTTTGTTGATCGGCTAGGTGAGGTTGAACCTGCTGGACAAGGAATGGGTGCATTGTTGGATCCTGGGCAGTATGTGTTGATAGGGCAGTCTATTGGGTGTCTGTATTCTTGAGTGATTGGGGCTTGAGAACAATTGTTTGAGCTATCAAAACTCACCCAGCCGACAGGACAAGCCAAAGAGGTACTAGGAATTTTTTGTAAGGCTGTGATCTTGGTAAAAGTCTGAGGAAGCCATTTAAAGCCAGTTTTACCTACGGTATTGTAGTCATTGCCACAAACTAGCGGATCATAGGCAACATTGTAGTTGTAGTAATATGTCCCTACACCGTTACAGTTAAAATCTGAAACTCGAATAATACTCGCACTATCAAAATCTGTCCTTCCTCCTGTGCTACAATATCCGTCAGATCCTTGAGTTGCTGTAATATTGGCATTTTCAGAAGTATAAAAATATGAACAACCAGTATCGTGAGTTCTGTTTTCTACAACAGCACAAGATTGATCTTTTTTGATATATTCACTTGTACAACCATCGATGTACGAAATGGTGGAATATTTGATTGGAGCAATACATTTATTGCCACTAAGTTCACCACCATTGGCACAAACTGTAACAGACTTACTAACTACTCCATCTCCAGGACAGTATTGACCAGCAGGGCAAGGAATGCAATTATTGTTGACAAATATTTCACCACCTACACTACAGCTTTGAGCAGTTGCAGGTCTTGAGCATTTGTTTGGAGATAGCTCAATGTAATTGGTAGGGCAAGGAGAATATGTGACTTGTGTTTGGACGGAGTTCAAGTTACTGATTTCAGTTATAACTCTAGGCAAAAACCTAAAAGTAGTTTTGTCAAGCAAACTAAATATACTACCACACACCACTGGTCCAGCGACCGAATTGTTGGGCTGACCTACATTATAGCGTTTAAAATTGGTACCAACTCCATTGCACTGACGACCATCGTTGTCGTTGATCTCAGTACCATAGACTGGACTAGAAAGATCCAATTTGCACAATCCACTTTCTGCGTTCAAACCTTGAACAAAATATGAACAACTTTGAGCGTTATACTTTGCACAGACAGCGTCCATCAAGGTGTAACCTGCTGCACATTTGGTTTCGTATTGTGGAGTGGGTGTTTTGGTAAAGACACAGTTGTTGGCTTCTATAGATTCGCTAGCCGAACATGCATTGACTAAACTGGCACTAGCAATTTTTTGTAAAGGATTAAAACCAGAGACACTACCCAAAATAGCAGCAGCTACAGTAACAAAACCTACAATTTGCAAAAACTTATTTTTAAAAACGGACATAAAACAAAAAAATATTAAAAAGATAGAAAAATATTAAAAAAAATAAACATAAAATGTTGATACTTGATAATATAACATATAATTTATAACAAGTCAAGTCAGGTTTTACTATGGCTATTATTACTTTTTAATATTTTGTTTAAGCCTATTTTTGGCAAATAATGACAATTGACTTGACACACCCAAAAAAAAGTTTTACAATTCCAAATTGTTCGTTTAAATATGCTAATTTTACTATTACAGCTAAACTTACTACAAACAAAACAAACACCTCTAATTCAAGGTTATTCCAAATTTAATTTTGCTTGCCAAATAAAAAAAAATTGGGTATAATCACTTGTAAATATTCAGATTACCAATAAACATAAATAATTTTTAACAAACATGTCCAACTCTACTTCTCAAATATCAGACTTAAGGCAAAAATGCTGGAGTCAGTATAGAGAACCATACAATCGTTTTAACAATTTTTTTGCAGAACCAACCAATTCCTTCAACTTTTCAACGATACATTATACCGAATTGTTTCGCGAACTTGGAGTGGATAGCAAAGTTACAACCTGTAAAAAGCCCAAAAAATTTGTTTGCCGATGTATGGACGAGCGTTGCCAGCAACTTAACAAAATTGACGAAGTGCAAGAAGGCGATCTTTGCGTTAGCATAGCAATACCAGGAATGGGTTCATTACTCAACAAAAGCCTATTAGAGGAACATGCCAAAATCATTATGAAAAAAGCTGACGACAATAATGTAGAAATGATTGAGCTTTATTCTCATCAAGGCTGTGGAGCTGCGGCACTGGCAAAGCCGTTTTATATAGACGAAACAGGCAACCAAAACCCTACAGCTCGTCAAGTAGAAGAACACTTTGGCAATCGAGCGTACGACGCATTTTGCAAAGTCAAAAAAGCTAATAGTTTCAGAGTCGAGATTGCTCAGCACCAATACCAATCTTCAGATATGATGATGCATATTGACAATGCTTGTTCAGATGTTATTCATCCAGCTCTTGGGGTCGCGATTATTGATTTTCAAGGACTCGACCTGAGCTGTGACCATCCATCCATCCACGACTTTCTCAACCAAGCCAAGCTACCTTTTTTCTTGATAACTGACTACGGCTCACACTTTGATGACAAAAAAGACAAACACCTGACCAAATGGCGATCTACTGCTCGGGAAGTACAATTAGCCAGTCACATAATGCAAGGAGACCACGGAATGGGAAGTGACTTTACACTACCAATTATCTTCCTTGTCAATTCGCTTGAAAGTAAATCTCGGGTGATCGAAATAATGTCTGCAATGGACAAACAACTCAACCAAACTAATTTTGCCAATACCCTTGACAAACCCAACCACCACAAGTATATAATGGTGGACTTTATGAAAAAAATTAATTAAATATCAAATTATCAAACTCAATTTAAACTTATTATGTCAAAAATAACAAACCTAACTGAATCTAGTTTTTTAAATCCAAGCTACACCGATGAAAACCACCCATCTTTAGAACAATTTGCTCGTCACGACGCTTTGACCAATAACGAAAAAAAATTAGCAATTTTATCTCCAGAATTGGATGAACATTTTGTAGCAAAGGTTCAAAGGAGATTTAGACTCGGATCTACCGAACCTAAAATTGAAATCTCTAATCTAGTATTTTTACTGGAAAAAAATGGCTCTTTACCTAGATGTGATAGAGAATTTGATGAGCTAATCAAACAAGAAATAAAATCTCAAGTGATAAGATACAACTCCATATTTAACGAAAACAATCAAATTGTAGGGCAGCAAAAAGAGTTATTTGAGGAGCTGTCGATTGAATACAGGCAAAAATCCTTGGAGCAAGATGAGCAATATAAGCGTGATCAAAAATTGAAAGAAGCTGCTATAGGTCGTTCACCACAATTAAAAAGTAGAAGAGCTATTGATCAAAAAAATTCATATGTTATAAAGCCAGTAGAAGTGACAAAACCTTACATTGTAAAAAATGGTAAGATTCCTGAATATCCAAGTATAAAACAAAAAGCACCATCTCAGCAACACTCACCTCAAAAAGAACAAACGGCTGTCAACCCTCAACCATCTGAATATTTGCAAACTGAAAAATCTCGAACCCTACAAACAAGAAGAGAATTATTACTAAAATTATATTTTGGAGCTACAGCCATTGGATCAGCCATTGTGCTAAAATCACTTAGCAATGAGGCAAAATTATCTCCGCTATCAAAAAATCTTATTAACCCAATTAGAGCTGGAATTGTAGATATACAAGAACTTAATAAAATGACTAAACCTGAAAAGATAGAATTGATAAAAGCAAGAGAAAAAGAAACTCGACGGAAATTCATGGAAAGATTAAGGAGGCAGTCAACTATGTAGCTTTTATAACCGTGAAAGTCTTTATCTCTTATTGCAACACCAAATCCTGAAATAAGCTCAGAATGAAAGTCTCGTTAATATTACTCTTAACTCAATCCCTCTATCTCAGTTGTTACTTCTAGCCATTTGGTTTCCGCTACCGACAATTCATCAACAGATTTTTGATCAAACGAATTTTCTTCAATTTTGCCCTTCAATGTGGCAATTTTTTTGTCAAGTTTGCCAAGGTCTTTACGGAGCTCGAATAGTCGGATTTTTTGTTGTTTATCTAGGGTTTTGGCTGGTTTGTTGCTAGTAGCTTCTACACCATACGCACTGGCTACACTATCGCTTGTGGACTGTCGCAGGGCTTCCTGTTCTTTTTGCCAAACATAATCTTCGTAAGTACCCAAGACTCGCTTGACGCTGCCACCCTGCACTTCCCATATTTCATCGGCAAGAAGATTGACAAACGTTCGATCATGACTAACAACAAAAACCGTACCGTTAAACTCACCAAGAGCAGCTCCCATAGACTCTACGGTCTCAAAGTCAAGATGGTTGGTAGGTTCATCGAGCAAAATCACATCAAACTCACCAAGAAAAATTCCAGCCAAACAAAGTCTAGCTTTTTCCCCACCTGACAAGACTGAAATAGTTTTTTTGCTATCTCCACCTTTGAATAGGAAATTGCCCATCATTTTATAGATCAGTTCATCTCGAGTTTTGTTGATCGCACACTCTTTGAGATAGCCTTCCACAGTTTGAGCTGGATCTAGGGCCAAATTGACGTGTTGAGCGTAGAAAGCAATTTTGAGGTTTTCGTTCCATTTATAGCTTCCTACAAGTGGATTAAGTTTGCCAGCTATGGTTTTGAGAAGTGTAGATTTGCCCTGACCATTATCTCCAAGAATGGCTACTTTGCGAGTTTTTTCTACTTCAATATCAATGCTTGCAGCTACCACTTTGGTGCCGTAGCCTATATCCATATTTTCAATTTTGAGTGCATTACCTGTACGATCTTGGACTTTGGGAATAATCATTTTGACGGTAGAAAGGGCGTGAGCAATGCCAATTTTCTTGGTGTCCATTTTAGCAATTTGTTTAGCTTTGGACTGAGCTGATTTTGCCATAGATGCTTTGGCTCCAAACCGATCTACAAAAGTCTGCAATTGTTTTTGCTTGCTCTCAATATTTTTGTTGACTAGCAGTGCCAAAGCTACTTGCTCTTCTTTGAATTCCAAATAGTCTTCGAGTGGCTCTGGGTGAAATACTATCTGACCATGCTCCACCTCTATAGTAGAAGTGCAGGTTTTTTTGATAAATTCACGGTCGTGAGTAATGCACAAAAAACCACCTTTAAATGTTTTGAGAAAGTTTTCTAGCAAAATTAATGTGGATAAATCCAAATAGTTGGTAGGTTCATCTAGAAGTAAAAGATTTGGCTCAAACAAGAGTGTTGCAGTGAGTTTGACACGCATTTGATAGCCTCCAGAAAGGTCCCCAATTGGTTTGTTAAGCATTTCACCTTTGAGCTGGAACTGACCTGCAGTCTTGGCACACTCCCAGTCTTCACGATGTGTATATCGTGTCAAAAAACCAATAATTGTCTCGTCAGGCGTGAACGGATCTACTTGTGGAATGTAACCAAGACGCAGTTCTGGCAAGTGCTGTACTTCTCCCTTGTCAATTTCCTCCAAACCCATAATCATCTTGAATAGCGTAGATTTGCCTGCACCATTGCGTCCGATTACCCCAATTTTTTGTTTCTCCATAATTGAGACTGAGGCATCTTCAAAAATTTTTTTGTCTCCGTAGGATTTGTAAATATTTCTGATTTGTAATAAAAGTTCTTTAGCCATATTGGTAAGTTTGGCTTGGAATATATGTTTTTGTCAATACTCTAGTCTTCAATCCAAAATAGATAGCTAAATTTTAAACATCATCGCTATAAATTTTTGGTGGTAGTTTTGTAGAATTGCTATAACTCTCTAATGTTGGCGACTTTTCTAGTCAATGGAACTATGTTATTTCTCAATTGATTTCTCAAATCCCTAATTTTGTGGTAGCTATTCAAAAAAGCTTCTTCGGCTGATTTTATTTTTGACGCGTCTACTTGGCTTTCACTCTCTTTACCCTCTTGTATAGTTTTTGCACCAAAATCTTTGATCTCACCAGAAAATCTGGATCTAAAACTTTCAATTAAACCTGAAACAGTAATTGGCTTAGTTGGCTGAAATTCCTCTGTTGGGATTGTTCCTCGTGTTTCCAATTCTTTGACTAATTGTGACTCTAATGAAGGGTCGGTTTGAGCCCTTTGAGTATGTGTTTCAAGTTTTGTAGTCAATTGTGAAGCCATTATGTTTATAATTTTTTTATTTGTGTTTATACTTTGAATACCGTTATTATATCACAAGTTTTTTTGAAAGTCAAATTTGAGAACTTCAATTATGCAGTCATCCTAGTCATTTGTTATCCTCAACCGGCTATTGATATATATTCCCTCCAATAACCCAATCTTAATTTGGGAGACTGTCGTCCTGAACTTGTTTCAAGATCTAGGAATCTCAGATAATACTAAATTTCTGTAACGACTTTTACATCCCCCTCCAAAATACTACCCCGTCAACTACGGTGCCACTCCTTCTAAAGAAGGGGAATTTTTACACTAGTAGTTTGTTTATAAATTTGCAAAGGTTGAAGAGAAAATTGGTATAACCAAAGCTTAATTGTTAAAAGAGT
>JAYWFY010000059.1:0-51170 GCA_043778555.1 bacterium | reverse complement strand
CTAATCCAAGGTTGGACCACGCCTAGCCCACCTTCAGTGGGCAACCTGCAACCCTGCGTTGCATGAATCCACCTACTTCAGTTGGTGGTTGTTTATTTCGTTAAGATTACCACTAGGCAGTTCTTTTTTTATATTTTGAATTACGCTTTTCAGACTAGTATCTGCTGGAAATTCTAGCATCAACATCGCTTCTAGCGGTACTTGACTTTTTTGTGCAAATACTTGAGATACATTGAACAAACCAAAACTTGCAATATTACATGCGACTAGAGCTGTAGCAATAACGATTTTTGGATGTGAAACAAAGTTTAATACTTTTGAGATTGTGCCTGCTGTAGAGCGAATCATACTTTTGGCAGAAAATTTACTTGGTGTCATAATGAATATGTTACTTGGAAATAGAAAAAAATTGGGAATACAGAAACTTTACAAAAAACTTTGATTAAGTATGTTCTAGACTATTGTAGTTAATTGATTACGATTGTAAATCACCAGAGCCGAGCTAGTATATAGTTGTAATTAACTTTGCAAATGCAAAATAGTCTGATCAGAAATGATTGAGAAATTGACTGTCAAAAAAGACTTATAGAGGGTAATTATTCTTATCCGCTAGTGTGTGTAAAAAAAAATGCCTGTCAAGAAAAATGCTAAATTTGTATTAAAAAAACCTCCAAAAAAGAGGAAATCATTATACCATAGTCGTTATTCCAACAATTTCAAGATGACAGTTTGCCAAATTATGATTGGGTTATTAGTGGAAAATATACCTACTTCTTTGCTCCAGGATTGTAAAGTGACAAATAGATAGTCTGAGGATCTAGTGGATTCAATGTTATATTGGAAATTGGTCCGATTCCTTCTACCCCAATAGGAAGATTTGACCAAGATTTGCCATTATTCTCACTGACTAAGATTTTGCTACCAATTGCCACGTAGATTTTGGGTAGGGCTGAGGTAGTATCAACTTGTACATCTTGAATATTGAGCTTGGTATCTTGTACTGGAAGACTGGTGAGCTGCACAAACTGAGCTTTACCAAAATCACTTGTAATCCAAATTTGCTTATCGGCAAGTATAATAGCTGGCTTGCGAGCTGTATTTGGGTTACCGATTGGTATAAACTTGGTATAAAGGGCGAAGGGATTGGAGATTTCGGGGGCAACTTTGTCTTGTAGGTTGGAAAGTGCATTGGTAGCCGTTTCTCTTAGTGTCTCGTTGGGATTGCGAGGTTCTGGAGGTGTGAATTTGTTAATTATGAGTTTGCTCCATTTGATGCCGTCTGTAGAGCTGGAAATCCCAGCTTTTTGGTACAATATAAAAATAGATCGATTGTCTGCCAAAAGTCCAATTTGGGTAATCTTGTCACTTTCACTATTGTAGTTGTTGAGTTTTTGCCAAGTAGCACCAGCGTCAAGGGTGTGAATCAAAGTATTGGCGTTGAGCAGGGCGTAGACATGGTCTTCGTTGCGTGGGTCGATAACTACATAATCTACAGATGAGCCTTCGTTATTGACTTCTAGATACACCTCACGGACTGTTTGCCCGCCGTCAGTAGTCTTGAATATCTTACCTTGAGTACCTTCTTTGGCAGCAATATAAAAAACATTAATGTCTTGAGGGCTTACCCAAAAATCATTGACGACCACTTCCTCATTGCGCTTGAGCTGAGCTTCCAAGATTTTTAGCCCCTCTTTATTCTCAGTATATTGGACAGGAAAAATATAAATCCGACTCCAGTTTTGCCCGCCGTCAGTAGTTTTGAAAATACCTTTTTCAAGTGTTTGGATAAAAATAGTGTCTGCATTTTGCTGTTTGACTTTGATTACAGAGAGCCCGCTAAGTCCTTCAACATCACTTTTGCCGTTAATTAAAGCAATTGAATTAATTTTTTGGAAGCCTTGCGAATCAGAACTTTGCCTCAACATTCCTAAAGTTGTAAATGTGGCTTGATTACCAAAAGGATTGAGGCTACAAGATGCAGCTGTACTCAATACACAAACAGTGGTAAATAACATTACCAAGAATTTGTGCAAAAGGTTTTGTGTAAAAGTCGTAATATTGGGATTGGTTAGAGTCATTGATCGTTGGATTAAGATATTTTATATATCTAATAATCTTGAGCTAGTTTATATTTTTTGGCAATATACAAGTTGTCACATTGAACTTGTTTCAGGATCTTAAAAAGTGATTATTATTAGTACTTGATACTGTAAATAGAATGGTAATATGATTATTATTTATAAACTCCAAATTCTATATATAGTGAATAAACTCCAAATTTCCTCTGTCAAAACTTTGATGAGACACTGGATGTAGGTTTGTTAGTTTTTGGAGGTAATCACGTTATCAGTTTTAGTTTTATCTGGATTTGTGGATATTGTATAATGAATGCCGTCGAGTGTAAAGCTAACTTTGTTAATCAACGTCCTTGGAAATTTAAGAATATTGATTTGCTCACTGGCTGTCATTGAAGATACTTCACTGCTTATTGTTTTGATGCCCAGCTATAAAAACTATTGATCCAGATTTTCCAGGTTGACCAACAAGTGATTGTACTCCCGTTTGAAAACCATTTTCAAGGTAATTGGGATTTTCTTTCATAGTCATACCGTTTATATTATATGACTCAAAAAGGCTGCCAGTAACACAGCTCGTTGAATTGTTATATGAATCCATTATTTTTTGTACTGGTTTTGGCGTTATACTTTTTAAACTTTTAAGTGTGTACTCTTTCATATATTTTATTACAGCAGCCATAGGAATTGCAGTGCTCGCATCTGTCATTTGATCGTTTCCATATATTTCAACGGGATTTAAAAATTGAATATTGTTTTGCATCAATAACTTTGTCTCTGGGTCAATACAGTGACCAGCTGTTAAAAACCATGACTCTCCTGATTTATTTGTAAAAATTGTTCCGCTACACAGTGATTTTTTTGATACAAGTAGTATAGCCTGCATTCTAAATTTATCGTTTTTTAAGTCAATAGGGGTAGACTCAATTTTTGGATATGGTTTTAATATAAGATTGTCTAATTGTAAGTTTTCTATAATGTTTTGTCTTTTTTGCCCAAGAAAAGTTGGCGTTGTTCGTTTTTCTACTCTTGCAATTGTTTGTACTTGTTCAGTGCCACTGATTTTGGGGCGCAAATTTTCAGGGTTTAAATTTTGACTAAGTTGATGAGTGAGTTGTAATGATTCTAAGAGCATTTTGTCATCGTACCTCATAACTTCAATATTTGCAAATTGTTTGGGAAAGAAGTATATGGGAGTGTTTAGAAAATGGGGGTGGAGAATTAGTTTCTTACTTCAAAAGCTCTTTGATATTCTTGGTATATTTCTTGATCTGGATTGCAAACTCGTTTTTGCCACCTTCGTAGTTCATGTCATGCACGATTTTGTTTCTGAGTTTGTGAGCCACCCAAATCTGATGACGCGGAGTAGGGTCAAATTTTTTCTCATTTTCTTTTAATATCTCCCCAAAAGATTTTGTACTATCAAACTTGGACTGCAATATAAACTCCATGATTTTGTCTAGTTCTAATATGCGGTATTTGTCGTCCAGAGTTTTATTGGTTTGTAGGTCGGCAAGCTTGATTACAGCTTTGCTTTTCCAGTCAGGTTTAGATTCTTTAAGTATAGCGGGTCGGAGTAAAATATACAATCCTGAGCCTGCAGCAATAATGATAATCCAGATAAATAATTGTAAAAAGTCCATAGCGTAAGTGTAGCTTGCAATTGACGATTTTGTAAAGATTTGACAATACTAAGTATAGTTTGTACAATATTAGTATATTAACTGTATAAACTATTAAAATTATGTCTACCAAAGCTATTACCAACAACACTAAAACCAAACGTGTAATTATTGATTATTCTCAGAACAATTTACTAGAAGAACGGATTAATTCCCTTAGTCGATATTATTCTGGGATGTCCAATGCCGAGATAGTCAAGCTTGCTATCATAAGCTTTCACAACCAAATGTTGCCAATAAGGCAGCTGAGCGACGAAGAAGAAGAAAGTCTTGCACTGTCTATTGCTGACAAAAGTCCGACGATAAAAATTCCAAAAGGGCAAAAGTTCTCAGAGTTTTTAGCAAATAATAACTATTTTGAAAATGTCTAACAATGAGCCAAACTTCGAGCTAAGATTTAATAAATACTTTCTTAAAAAGATTGGTAAGATAACTAAGAATAATAAGCCACTAGAAGTAAAACTTGATAGAGTGTTTGAAATTTTGGCTATAAATCCACATTATGCAAGCCTAAAAACTCATAAAGTTAATTCAAAAAGATTTGATGAAAAGTATTCTAGTAGTGTAACTGGTGATCTACGAATCATTTGGGATTTTGACAAAACTACGAAGGCAATTGAAATCATAGAAGTATTTGATCTCGGAGGGCACAGCGACAAGGGTTCAGTTTATTAGATCAACAGTTTTACGGCAATATTTTTGATATAAAATACGATTAAATCTTGACAATTTTATACGAAGTCAATTATTGTTTATATATATTAACCCCAGTCACTTCGTGACAGCCCCTTAATAAGTGGCAATAAAAATTAAAACCCCTATGTCATTTGTCCGAGATCTTGAAGATTATCTTCTTTACTGTGAGCTTACCAAGCAATATTCACCAAACACGGTTCGTAACTATCGCAACACATTAGAGCGTTTTGCTACTTATTTAGAAACCAAAAATGTCACTTTTACCAATCAGATTGATATGAATGTGGTCAACGGCTATCGCCAGTTTCTAAATAAACGTGAATCTGCTCGTCACGGCGAATTGTCGCTCAAAGCTCAAGGTTATCAGATTGTGGTTCTTCGTTCCTTTCTCAAGTTCATGATCAAACAAGGTGAGCTAGTACTTTCACCAGACAAGCTAGAATTGCCCAAGGCTCGTATGCGGAGAGTGGAATATTTGACCGACGACGAAATCAAAAAACTCATCATGTGTATTCTTCAAGATAGCAATAAGATCAAAGATGTACAAAAAAAACGAAATGTAGCCCTGATTATGTGTATGTTTGGCTCGGGATTACGGTTGTCTGAGGTTCTTAAGCTCAAAAAAGCTGAGTGTAACCACCCAGATGGGCAATTGATGATAGACGGGAAGGGTGGCAAGATCCGTACAGGTTTTCTTGCTCCAGTTGCCCGAGATTGTATAAAGGAATATTTGGATCTGCGGGGTGAAGATGTCAACCCATGGCTATTTCTTTCCTTCTCCAAAAATGCACCCAAAAACATCGCTAAACAAAAACCTCTGAGCCAGCGGATGGTGCAGATGATGATTCAACGCTACGCTAATGCTATAGGAATTTACAAACACATTACACCACATACACTTCGTCATAGTTTTGCCACCAAGATTTTGTTTGAAGGAGGAGATTTGCGTTCAGTCCAGGTACTTTTGGGGCATTCTAATATTGCGACTACTCAGATTTATACTCATATCACAGACTGGCAGATCAAAGAGATCCATTCTAAGGTTTTCAAAAAGAACGACATGGATTTTACCATTCCAGACCAGCTCAAGGTTGCAAAAAGGAAATATGTGAAGAAAGATTTGAATTAGTTATTCTTTAAGTCTAAGTTTTTGATTTTTTAAAGCTTGAGCTATTGGGGAGAAATATCCCAAATGGTAAGTTTCTGGATTAATTCTAGTAATAGATTTGCATAAACTAGATTGTCCAAACGCATTTTGATTACATTGATTTTTCAGACTAATTAATGTTTTCTTTGAAGAGTCTCCGTTTGAAGCAATGTGAGATCCTACAAAATTACCGTCAGCTGTGATAGGAGATCCAGAAGTTCCTTGAGATGTGGGTGTAAATATTTTTCCGCTGGACTTTAGGACTTTATAAATTACAGGGATAGCGCTATCAGGCAAATATTCACCATTTGAAAGGTCGGTTATAGTATTATTTGTCATTTTCTTAACAGTTCTTGCATCTTTGTCAATCGCGATACCTTCAACGCTAAAAGAATTTAGACTGTACTGATCTCTTGTTTCTTTTAAAGTGCTTCCATCAATAAAATTTGTAATTGTTTCATATCCTTCCCGTCTATCTACAAATTCATAATTTTTAAGTGTAGACAGTTTTACAACCGTTCCATTTATTATTGGTGGTCTTGTAGTAATAAACATATCTAAGCAAGTTTGGGGCAAATCTTCTGTGTAATAGAACCCACTATCGTCACCACTATTTGTGTACGTAATTAGACTAATTTTGCTAATATTATCAACAGTATCGCCTAGTCTATTTTTATGGTCACTACCAGAAGGTAATATTCCTATAAACGGGTTACTTTTTACCCCATTGTTCATTGAAAAAGGGCCAGGAACTATTTCCTCTTTTGGTGTTTGTACCATCTCTGGTGCCATCGTATGGTTAGCTGTATTTACCATTATTTGTCCTGTACATTTATAACTCTGAGTCTCTTCTTGCAAATTTAAATAAATACCAATTCCATCATGATCGTTTTCAGCAGGCATAGGCACACCCTTTTTGTAACCTAATTCTGGATCTGAATTTTCATTTGGAGTGAATGTGTATCCACTTGTTAGCCTGCCCACTGTGCCATTACGCAGATTTCTAAGCTCAAATCTTTGATGACTCTCTACTCTTTTTAGCTTTTGTGTATTTTGAACTGTACATGATTCTACGCTTAAAATAGCTGGTGCCAGTATACAATATTTTAAAAATTTATTCATAATTGCTCAACAATATCATAGAATTAAACTTTTTGTCAACCATAAGTCCGCAATATTTTATAATACTACTTATACGAAGTCAAATATGTTTTGTTTAAATTTTCTAACATAAATATTTAATACTTGACAATAGAGTTGATTTTAAAGTACTTTTAGACTGTCCAATCTACTAAATATACTAAAACTTTTATCTTTAAAGCTCAAATGTCAAATATAAACCACTCTCAAAAAATAAAATCTGAACAAACTTTTATAATGATCAAACCTGACGGTGTGATGCGTGGATTGACAGGGGAAATCTTGAAAAGAATCGATAGATTAGGTCTCAAAATTATAGCTATTAAAATGACCAATGCCACTGAGAGCCAACTGACTAAACATTATCCAATGAGCGATGAAGCATGGGTAGCTAGGCTAGGGGAGAAGGGTCTATCAGCTTTTGAGTCCGCTGGTCTCAATCCAATTGATATATTAGGAACAGATGACAAAAATATAATTGGTAAAGATGTCACTAAGACTCTACTCAAATATATGACAGCTGGACCAGTGATTTGTCTAGTGGTGCAGGGAATTGCTGCTGTGGCTATGATAAGAAAATTAATAGGTTCTACACTTCCCAATAATGCAGAGTTGGGATCTATACGAGGTGATTTTTCTCTAGACTCTCCTACGGTAGCCAACATCGAAGGTCGTTCACTCCATAATATTATACATGCTAGTGAAACCGTGCAGGAAGCGCAAAAAGAGATTAGCATTTGGTTTGAAAAGTCTGACATTTGTAATAGCTATAAACTTGGTAATGAAGATATTATGTACTCGCGGTATTACTAAGATTCATAAAATCAATAATAAAAATCAATTATGAAAAGTATAATTAGAAAGCTAATTACATTGCCGTATTTGCCACTGGTAATTTTTTATTGTCTTGCAGGAATGTTTGTTTTTTTTATCAATGTACAAAATATTGGTCAAAATAATATAGAACCACTGCAATACTCAAAAGTAAGTTTTGACCTTAACAAAACCTTTGGAACGGTATCGGCGTTTATATTTGTAAATTTTGGTTTATCAATATTAGCCCAAAGCTATAATATTAAATATAATCATCTTTTCTTTTTGATTAATCTATTCTTTTTAATAATACTATATGTCGCAATTATTTTTTCAATTTTAGCTCCAATTTTCAAACTCTAATATTCTCATATATGAATAACCCAAGGTCAAATAATTTGACATCAATAACTCAGTTTATATTTGTATTTATAATAATACTAAGTATGACTAGCCTAGGCATTTTTTCTTATATCAAGATTTTCCCCAATTCTTCACTGCTCAATAGCCTAAATAACTTTTTGCCAGTAGCTCCATTTTTACAGCAAAATACACTAACCCCAAAACCTATAGTCTCCAATACTAGTTTTATTCCTCGCGCCAATTCCAAATCGACAGTAGATATAGTTACCCAAAATTTGCCTTCTGTGTTATCAATTAATGTAATTGGTAAAAATGATGGTAAAGCAACTGCAGGCACAGGCTATATTGTAAGTAGCGATGGCTTAGTAGTGACTAATAAACATGTAATCTCATTGCTATGTGGATCCAATAATACAATCTTTCAAACTGTAGGAATAGATAACGATCAGCGAGTGTATGATTTAGAGCTCAAGAGTATTGACCCTGTAGACGATATTGCAATTTTGAAGATTAAAAACCCAATTAATAACGTTAAGATAGTCAGTTTTGGAGATAGCAATAATTTGGAACTAGGAGAAGATGTTGTTGCAATTGGCAATGCATTGGGTACTTTACAAAACAGTGTGACCAAAGGTATCATTTCTGGGTTGGATAGATCTTTTGAATCTGGTGGGCTCAAAGATGAATGCACTAATAGTGATTTTCAAGTCAACGGGCTTATTCAAACTGACGCAGCTATCAATAAAGGTAATAGTGGCGGACCGCTGTTCAATTCTTCTGGTCAACTAATTGGAATGAATACTTTGGGTACTGTGGACGCTCAAGGAGTAGGCTTGGCTATACCCTCTGCAACAATTCTAGCTTCGCTCAATAGCTATCTCAAAAATAACCAGATTATCCGTCCTCGACTAGGTGTCATCACACAAGAAATTGATCCTGCCAAAAAGCTGCAAAATACCTGGATTCCTGTAGACTATGGAGAATTTATCGGAAGTTTTGATGCTATTATCCCTACATCCAAAGTTGTTAGCCCTGGCTCAAGTGCTGAGGAAGCTGGATTCAAATATGGTGATATAATCTTAGAAGTTAATGGTGAAAAGCTAATCTCCAAGGCTAGTAATCCATCACCGCTACGTAGAAGGATTTTGAATAAACAAGCCAATGAAACAATTGAGCTTACCTATCTTAAGGCAAAAAATAATGAGAATAACCAAGAAATCCAGTATGAGTCAAGCCCACGTAAAGTGACTGTAAAACTCAAAGGCATATCGTTCAATCTCCAAACTTCTAGATTACAAACAGTTTTGGTAAAAGAGTAAAATCATTAAAACTAAATATATGCTTGTTACCTCAAGGATCTAAGCTAATAGAAAACCTCCCTGATTAGGAGGATACATTCTTGTAATCTTAATTTTTGATTTATATTAATTAGATCAACAGTGGAGTATCTGTAAGAGTGTGAATAATACCATTATTAGTAATAATATCAGGAATTGGTGCTGAAGATGTATTTTTAAAACCTTCTACTTTGCCTATTCCATCTTCGCTGATCCTAAGAATAACTTTTTGATCGTTAAGATTTGTAATTATTTTGTTCAATTTGAAGTCATCAAAAGTATATTTACCCAACGCTATATGATTTTTTATAAATGATTGTAATTTTGTTTTATTTTCTAACTTGAAAAGATCGTCAGTTTGTATAGATTTCATTGCCTCATCGTTTGGAGCAAAGATAGTAATAGGACCGTTACTTTCTAGGATATCTTTGAGGTTTGTGGAGTTAATAGCTGTAAGTAAAATTTTGTAATTACCATTTTTTGATAATATATCAAGGCTATTCTCTGCTTTGTAATCATCTATTTTATTACTATTAGCGTCAATTATATTTGATGATGCACTTGATATATTTGGGGAAACTGGAATAGGGAGAATATTAGGCACAGCATATACATTAAAACCATTAGAATTATTTTTGGCTGTTTTGTCTATTTCTACTCCGTCAATAAACAATTTGTTATTATCAATTTTGACAGGCAACTCTATATTAGCCAAACTTTTGATTGTAGAACCATCTTTGAGATCACCAAGGTTAATGTTTCCACCGAACAAATGATTTTTGAGAAGATTTTGTAATTCACCTATATTTTCTGGCTTTTGAAGGTTGGATAATGTTTCCGCTGATACAGATTGGAATGCTGAATTTGTAGGAGCAAGAAGAGTTAAAGGAGTAGATTTATTAATTGTATCTACAAGATTGGAAGATTTGATAGCTCCAGACAGCATTGTAAAGTCAGAGCTTTGTAAAACATCTTGAATGCTAGTTAGTCTTGTAACAGATTGACTTGCTAAAACAGAAGATATTGATATATTAGAGTTTTGTAGAGTGTCAGTTTTTTTAGTCAACATAGGTATTAGCCAGTACAATAGTCCCAAAATAATTAGGGCTAAAAGGAGCCATTTCCACCATGCTGAGATATAATCTTCTTCGTTCTTATTATTAATAATAATTCTTTCATTACCTGAGTCTTCTATATACTCTTTGATTTTGACATGTTGGGATTGAGCAATTATCGGTTGAACCAAATTTTCTTTTTCTTTTTGATTTTTTTGTGAATTAATATTATTTGCACTTTGATTAGGATCTAGAATTTTTTTTTTATTTCCACTGGCACCCGTAGTCATTGGATTTACCAACGATGTCAATTCACCTTTATAACCAAATAACATAGCGTTTTGGGCGGCTTCAATTTTGGATTTGAATGGTTCGTGGGCAGCTGCTACATTCTCTTTATTTACTGTGTTGTCAGCTTTCCATAGCCAATTACTTTCTTTATCTTGAGAAAACTCCCATACTAGTTTTTGAGAAAAACTTCCACTTCGACCAAGGAGATCAGCGTTGTATTTTGCTCCGTTTTGACTTTTAAAATTTTGAGAGGAACGACCTTGTATTTCACTTGACTCCGTTAAAGCTTCCCAAAAAAAGTTGCCGTTTTCAGTCGTTTTAAATTTCCAGTTTTGGATAGACATAAAATATATATATTATTGTATTTTGCTTTGTAGCGTTCTCATTATATAACAATAATCTCGAATTTGTCAACAACAAGTTTTGCTTCAAATAAAATGTCTCGAAAATATAAAACTCTAATGAATCCAACATTATTTTGACAGTATATTGATATGAGTGTTACAATTTTTAATATGTATTTTTATAACGTTTTACCTACCAAAAATATGGGTCAAAATCTCTCTATATTACTATATTCAAGCCAAATAAAGGCAAGTGTAGGGGACATTGTTGAGATAAATATTAGAAATAATATTGATTTTGGACTGATATTAAGTAAAAATTTGGAAGAAGAACTCAAATTTGAATTTGAAAAGTCTCAATCAGTTAATTCGACAAGCGATATAACTAATGAAAAAAATAAAAAATTTGAAATCAAAGAAATAAATAAAATTTTACCGATTAAACTTTCACATCATCAAATTCAATTTTTAAAAATTTTTACAGATAACACATTCAACTCACTTAACGATACTTGGGATGCACTTATTGTGCCTTTTGGACTTTTGACCCAGAAACAATGGTTGGAATTGAAAAATCTCGCAAAATCTCTTGAGGAGTTAGATATTAATAAAATAACTAATTTAAACACAAAAATGAATACTTCATCATATATTATTCAAAAAGCTCAAAATAAGCCCTTAATTCAAGACAAATTTTTCAAGCAATCTGAAAAAAATGAGATTTTTAAAAGTGATCAATTAATTACTCCAAAAGTAGAATTTTTGATAGAATTTGATATTAAAGTGCGTATAATGTATATTATAAGAAGTCTAATAGGTGAAAATAAAAATAGCTTTAAACCCCTTAACCAAAGTATAAATAAACAATTATTGATAATTTTTCCAGAGAAGAAATATTTGAACAAAATACACAAATATATCCAATTAGAAATCAATAAAGATAAAGAACTTTCAAAAATAATAGAATTACTATATTATGCTAGCGAAGCAACCAAAAAACCCAAAGAATGTGTTTGGTCAATGTTGAATACAAAATTGGGCAATAAAACTAAAAACCTCGAAACCTCGAAATCACTTGACATAAACTCAACTTTTTCAAACTTTAAGCTTCAAATTATTTGTGCTACTCGCTCCGGCTTATTTTTACCATTTTCTAATTTGACTGACATAATCTTGATCGACGAAGGTAATTCTATGTATATTCAAGATCAAAACTCTCTATATTATGATACTCGTGAAGCTATTTTTCTTATCTCTAAAGCATTTAATGCAAATATTTTTTTTATTAGCCCACTTCCCTCTATTCGGCTTTATAATATGTACAATATAGAAGATTTACAAAACAAAATGATTGACAACCAGGCAATAGCCCAAAAGCCTCGTAAAATTAAAATTGTGAACTATGACAAGAAATCGTCAAAATATAGCCTTTTTGGATGGGGGATTGAACAAATCTTGAAGAAGTAATCTACAAATATTAAATTACTTGGGGGAATGAGTTATATTTGAGGCAATAATTCCAACAAAGCGTCTTGTGAAGGTTTTACAACTATACTACTGTCTTTAATTAATTGCATTTGTTGCATTAGCTTTGATTTGGTAACGGAATACTGATTATTACTATTATCTACTTTGTGATACATAAACACCAACCATTCATTATTTGCCTTAGCCTTATCTAGCACAACTTTTATTTCAGAGTTTGTTGTCGTATTAAATACTGGAAAAGAGTTGATATTAAACCTATTAAATGTATATTTGGCATTATATGTGTCGTTACAGTTTCTCATTCCTAGGTTGTAATATTGCTTTACTACGTCAGTTATAACTTGATTAAACTCACAATAAGGAGTGATAAAATAGTTGATCTCTTGCTCTGTTATATCTTCAAGATATTGCTTGGAACCCTGCACTTCATCAAAGACTTGTTCTGACGATAAGGTAGTTAAGAATGGATGTGTTTTTGTATGGGATGCTATTTTGTGTCCTTGGTTTTTGAGGCTTAGTATTTCAGTTTTGTTCATATAGTTCTTAATATTATATGGATCCTCACTTTCGACAGTATCAGTTATAATCCCTGCTGTAGCTTTAAAGCCAAATCTGTCGAGTATTGGAAAGCCATTTTTATATGAGGATTTCCACCCATCATCAAAATCAATACTTACCAAAGGTCGAATAAATTTGTTGTCGGGATCTTGAGGTTGAATATCACTTTTTACTATATAATAATTATCAGTTTGAATATATCCTACATCGTTAACAGGTATATAAAAATTTATATTTTTGATGTCAGCGGGTGAGTCAAATCTATAGTAAAAAGCTGCCCAAGTATTTGTAGAAGGTAAAGTATTGCCAAGACGCCTATATTCGTGAATATTTTTTGTATTTAAAATATCCATTATGACATAAGAGCTCAAATTTGACTTATAAAAAAAACCAGTTTCGTACTGGATGTTTGGTAATATATTTGTTGGAGTGAATGACCAATATGCATTTCCGCTAGTATAATTGGTTATTTCTACTTTGCCACTTTTGATTCCATCTTGAGCATCATCATCAACAATGTTAAAATTAGCAATATTATTTCCCGTTTTGTTTTGCATCCAAGCTATCGAACCTTCTTCAAATGATAAATTATTGATTAAATTTGGACTAGTTGCTACTACACTCGGTGTAAGAAGAAATGTAGAAAAAATAACTAAAATTGGAAGAGTGGTTTTGAATTGTGACATACAGACTGGAAAGTTAAGGCTTGGTGAGTTGAATCATTTTATATGCTATCTGTTAATCTTGTCAAATAATTTTATAAAAACAACACAATTTATACAAAAAGTATGTCGGTACTTTGCCAAGCTTTACAATATTGAACTAGTTCCAGTTCTATTAATTCATTATTTTGATTTTGAGCCATTATACCTCCACTTCCGTCAACGATGACTTTGACTGATCCCAAATGGCTGCATTTTTCTATGCTAAAAATATTATTGTCCCAATCTCGAGCAAATACTATTTTCCACTTTCCTTTATAATTTTTGGGCTTTATAATAGCACAAGTTTGAAACGGATTAATATCTACATATGCCGAAGATAAAAATGATAAAATTGGAAGCTTGCCAAACCTACGAAAGGTATTTTGTGATGAGTTGAGCTGTAGAACATATTTATTATGATCAAAAGAGTTGCGATCTAGCTTAAAATTTTCAAAATGCCAAAAATGTGCAGTCATTGAATTACCAAATAACTCCATTAAAGGCTGCATTAAGCTAGTCCCTACTCGCTCCCATTTACAATTATTATTCCAAAAATAACGATTAGCGTAGTACAAATCTAATCGAAATATTGCCAAAAAATATATGAGAATAAAGAAGATTTGCATATTAATAAAAATGAGATACAATTGTAGAAGGTTAATACAAACTCAAACTAAAATAATTTAGTTGCTAGTAAGGTCGGAATACCTCTGGCTAACTTTAGACCAGTTGACAAGAGTGAACCAGCCGTCGATATAGTCGGCTCTTTTATTTTGGTAATCTAGATAGTAAGCATGCTCCCAGACATCCATAGTCATAAGAGGTTTTTTGCCATGGATAAATGGTGAATCTGCGTTGCTAGTTTTTTCTATAAATAATTCACCTTTATCATCTGTAACAAGCCATACCCAGCCAGAACCAAATTGTGTCAAGCCAGCCTGCTTCCATAGTTCTTTAAAATTTTCGTAGGATTCAAACTTATCTATAGCTTTACCGAGTTCTGGAGACAATTCAAACTTTTGCTCACCACCCTGCATCGAGTTCCAGTATAGATCATGGTTATAGACTTGACCAGCGTTGTTGATCAGAGCTTGACGCTTGGATTCTGGAAAAATGTTTAGATTAAGTAAGATTTTTTCTACATCCCAATCAATTTGGCCGGGGAATTCTGCCAAGATTGTGTTGAGGTTATTGAGATATGTAGCGTGATGTTTGTCGTGATGGATCTCGACAGTCTGAGAATTAATAATAGGAGATAGAGCATCTGTAGGATATGGAAGTGGCATTAGTGTTAACATAAAAATAAATTTTGGATTTGTAAGTATACTAATTAAAGCTTGTAACAACTAGATTTGTCAAATAGCTTGACTTTGTATTTAATTTTTAGATTCTGAAACAAGTTCAGGACGACAGGTTAAATTCTTACCTTAGACCAAAAATCTTGTGCATACGTGTCAATTTCTGACTTGAGTAGAATGTTATTTTTAATTAACCCATTTTGAAAGGCGGCTTTGATAATGTCTCGAGGATACGGCTGACAATCTACACCCTTGTATTCCAAAAAAGCCTTGATCAGTTTCCAGCTCAGTTCAAATGTAAATTCAAAAGTCTGAATAATTGCAGCTTGGAACATTTCATTGTCTGGATCTTTTCTTAGGATTTCTACACGCTCACAGAGCAGCAAAAAAGCTTTCTCAAAGTTGATAAATTTGAATTGATATTTGTAGATTTCTTGTTTCATATTTTAATTAAACCTTGCAATTCGCATACAATCTTTTTAGATCCTGAAACAAGTTCAAGATGACAGCCCTCCTTTGTGTATTATCAGTTTGATTACCTGTATTGACATTTTGATCGGAAATGAATACACTTGTCATAATGCCAGAGAAAACTAGCCTTGCACAAAAAATAACTAATTCTATAGCTGCCATTTCTACAGCCACAAAGTTGGTCGGCAAAAATATTAGGAAGCAAACTACCAAAAAATCTTTAATCAAGAAAAATCCACACCCGAAGATAAACTTGATTAATAATGCCAAAAAACTGATTAGTAATCCCATTCTTCAAGCTATTGGTAAAAAGTTAATTGAAATTAATACCAAAAATAACCTTAGTATTTATACTCACAACATTTGCTGGACACAGCCCAAGACGGATCACATGAGAATTGCTGAAAAAATTGAGACATTACAACCAGACATAGTATGCCTACAGGAAGTAGTTTTTCAAAGTCAAGCAGGAATATTGAATTTACCTCGGTATTATAAATCTATTGCAGAGAGTAGCGGCCAGCGAATAGTCAAAGGTGGTTTGGCTATTTATTCCAAAAAGAAACCACTTTGTGTTAATTTTATCAAGTTTGAAAAGCAAGGTAAGATTTTTAGTCCACAATTGGCAGAAAGGCAACTGGAAAAAGGTTTTTTGGTGGTAGAGTTTGAAGATTATCTTATTATTAATACACATTTGACTTCGCCACATCGTAAGTCTACTATGGACACACTAAAAGTGTATGATTCTCAAATACAGCAAATCTTGTTAGTATCTAAAAATTCTACGAAACAAATATTTTTGGTTGGTGACTTATGCTTTACAAATAATTCTGATAATTTCAAAAACTTTATTCAACCTAATTTTATTGACTTGACAACCAAAATCCCCTACACTTTTTTGAAATGGAAAACTAAAAATGATTTTATACTTTCAACCAAACCCATTTCGAGCTATAAAACTAGAACAATTCGTTTTACTCATAAAGAACCTTCTGATCATTTTGCAATTTTTAGTCAACTATATTTATAAATTATATTTTCATTGACTTCGTATAAGCAATATCTTTCAATTTAAAGGTCGCTGCAAAAACAAGTTCAGGATTATGACGATCAGCTTAACACCAAACTTTTTTAGAAAGGTAAATTTTACTACAAGCTTAGATTTCAAAATAAACGTAACTTCCCTACACTTTTTTGACTCCTGTATTCAAAATTTTGATCTCTTTATTTGGAAAACCATCACTTGGATTTTTGGAGTCATACTCTACGCCTACCTCTCGATTAGTTTTATCGAGTGTATTAATTGTTTCATCCGTTACTTTACCTATAACTGTATATTGTGCAGGCAAAATTGTTTTATCTAGCGTGATGAAAAATTGTGAGCTGGCAGAATCTGGATATTTCTTTTTGGCTATAAGTACTAACCCTTTGGGATATTCTATTTCTCCTGTTTGACTATTAAAGTTTTTGTAGTATTGAGTATTTGGAACTAAACCACCTTTAGTTATACCACTTTCTAATTCAATATCTGGTTTGGTTTGCCAGTTTTCATCTGGAATCAAATTATCCAATTGTTCACTAAGATAGTACGCTGACTGTCCACCTGTTCCATCCAATTTGTCAAAATCACCACCTTGAATAATATTGACATTATCTTGCTTGACTATTCTATGAATGACAGTATTTTTGTAAGCACTGCGAGTATTTAGTCTAACAAAGTTTTCTACATTTATTGGCGCATCTTGTGAGTTAAGTTCAAAATTAAGATCGCCAAAGTTGGTTTGCCAGTTTATTTGCCACTTTGAGTCTGGGCTTTTGTTAATTTTATAATTGTCAAAAGTTGACGTAAATCCAAGCTGATTGTTCTCTGCTTCAATTTTGGTAGTCAGCATATTTTTTTGAAACTCAAATTTGAGTTGTCTTTGCTTATCCTCCTCTAGAGAGCGTGAAATGTCAGTCTGACTATCCGTATGAAGAAAAAACTGTACAACCCCAAATGGAATGCTAATTATTAGAAATATAGCTAAAACTAACGCTAGGATTTTGGATGGAGGAATATTGAATTGTGGATTTTTGTTATTTTTTTTTATCATTTTTATATTTTTAAAATAAATTTATTGACTTCGTATAAGTAATATTATGATTATGTTTTTTGAACACAAAGTACTATATTGATTGTATAGCCAAACTGATAACAAATCAGGCAAGAGTTTAATCAATCTTGAGCAGTAAAATATTAAAACGTAATCCAATTATGTAAAGTTTTTGAGGGTTAGTCAATTCTCCAAATAACCTTAAAATTTACCTATAGCTAAACCAAGTCAACAATCCTAGCGTAGTGTCCTGTTGCTACAAAGTCTGCACCACGCTCAATAGCTTTCTCATAAAATATGCCAAATTTGATATTACCATTACACATTACATCAGGATTGGGAGTGCGACCTGCTTTGTATTCGTCTATCATATATCGCACTACTTTGTTGTAATATTCATCTTGAAAATCCCAAACTTCAAAAGGCATATCAAGTTTTTTTGCCACTAGCTCTGCATCCTGAACGTCATCTTCCCAGCTACAATCATATAGATCGGTTGACAAATGCATTCGTTCAATTTGCTGCATTGACCAGCATTTCATAAATACTCCAACGCAATCATGTCCTTGCTCAAGGAGTTTGGCGGCTGCAACTGAGGAATCTACTCCACCTGACAGCATTATATATACTAGTTTTTTGGACATATTAATTATGATAATTTGAAATCAAATTGTAGGCAAGTCCAAGTATAATGAAGATAGGCATAATAAAAATAGGAGAAAACAAAGTCCACTGCAAATAGTATCCGACCAAAATAAAGACAAAAGAAAGAGCTGCAAAGGTTTCAGCCCGCAAAAGTGACCACTGTGTCGCCAAGAATTTTAACAAAATAACAATGGGCTGAAGTAACAAAAATACAAAAAAGAATAATACCAAAATACCTTCTTCAAGCCAAATTTCAAGATAAACATTGTTGACTATAGCTTTACCGTCATCGTTAAGAACGCCCAAATTATTACCAACATAGCTACCATATTGCCCCATTCCAATACCAAAAATAGGATTTTGTTTAATGCCAGTTATGGCTTGGTTGGAAAACATTGAACGCTCCATAGCTGAAGCAGAAGTTCCTGATAGAGTTTCTACAAAGTTGGTACCAATTTCACCAAGCAACGCAATTGGATTGGCAAAATTAAAGAAAATTATCCCTAATAATAACATAACTAAAATACCTTGAAACAGATTAGTATAAATATATTGTCTAAAAAAATTGAATACTAAAAAAATTGTAACAAATAGGGGTAAAATCAAAATAGTAAGTACTCCGAAAGTTCCCTTGGAAATAGTCAACAAAAATACTGTGAAAATTATTAACAATATTATAGAAAGAGATTTGACTTTATGGACAGCAAGCTTTGTAAAGATAATTTCCATAAAATTACTATTTGATCTTAGTTGTTGCGATAAATTTGGCAAAACTGATGTACTATAATACAGCAAATTACTTGTTTCTAAATTAATTGAACTAGGCTGTAATTTTTTTTGAAACTCCAAACTTTCACATATCCAAAAAATTAGGACAAAAATAGCTACCATCAACATTCCTGCAAAATATAGCGGTTCTACTGCTGTTCCCTGTATCCTTGGCACTCCAAAAACTACTTTGGTGTAATGCTCTCGCAGCAGTGTAAAGAAAGGTGAGATACCAACAATATCTCCAAAAAATTGATATAAACCAAAGAGGCTACAGCCAAAAAGTACTATAACTAGTCGTTTTAAACTTTTCCAGATATCAGTTGCAAAATTAGAAAGCAACACAAAAGCTCCAAAAACAAAAATAGTTCCGACTAGGTGGACAATAAACCTTTGAAAATCCTGAATAAAAAACCAAGAAGGCGAGCTTAAAATAAAAAAAATTAACGGATAGTATGATGCAAAATGAATTCTGTGACTAAGTAATTGACGATCCTTTTTGAGTAACAAAATAATAATCACCCAAAAGGCCATGATCACCACCAACTGAGAAATTCTCCAGCTTGCGCCTACTAGCTCCGCCCGAGGAAAGTATTCAAAGGGAAGAGACAAAACTAGGCAAGTGCAAATTCTAGATAATAGCTCAAAGCAAATTTTTGACCAGAAGCAAACCGTCAATATTAGGGTTAGCAATACAATAATCCCAAGGCTAAAGAATAAAATTGTCATAGTGACTGAACCAATTTAGGATTTGAGGTATCGTTGAATTGAAAAATAAACGGTCACAGCGCCCATCGCAATTGCCAAGAACATAGTCAAACCTAACGATAAGAATATCTGCGGAATGAGATCTCCACCGCTACCGTTAGTAAGACTACTGACTCCTAAATATGAACGCAGAGTAGGAGCTGCAAAGCTAATCCCACTCACAAACAATATGATCACTAATATCGCCGAAACCAGATTATAAAGTACTCCTTGAGTAATAAAAGGACCTTGAATATAGGCGTTAGTTGCTCCCACTAGTCTCATAATTTCAATTTCTTCTTTGTTGTTATAAATCGTCATTCTTAAAATATTGGACATCACTAATATTGCCACTATTGAAAAAATGATAATTGTTACTACACTAGCCACATTGACCCATTCATAAAACTTGGTAAGCTTGGTAATAGCGACGGTATCAGCTGGAACTTCTACAAAGGCATCTTTATAGTCTCCATCTTTAACAAAACTAACTAGTTCAGTGTAATTTTCGGACTTGTTTGGGGTGATAAGTAAATATCTCCAAGCATAATTTTCGTCGCCTCCTAGACTAGTAGACACAACATTGACGGCACCAGTATTGACGGCTTGTTTGGCTTTTTCTTTGTCAAAATACTCCACACTTTTGATATTGGGATTGGACTTAATCTTTGGCAATATAGTACTGTTAATCTGTTCTTCTACTACATTTTCTTTGAAGAAAGCTGGGAAAGAAACTAATCTATCAATGTTGCGAACAGCATAACCAAGGGTAACTGACATAGTTATAATCAAGGCTACAGAAGCAAGCGATACCGTAAGTACAATAACCGCAGTAATAGAAATCCAGATAGATCGAGTGATATTTTTGAGACCTTCGACAAGGTTGCGTTTAAACATAATGTATTAATATTGAACTCTTTGACAAAATTAGTCAAGGTGGATTTTTATCCTCAAAATATATTGAAAAAACTATACAATTGACAAAATCTTGGATGCAACCAATTATTAACAGTATCATGACTAATCAAAATCAAGTATCAAAACTGGATAATCTTCTGTCCAAAGCTGACGATTACCTCAAATTTGAAGGTAAAAATAAACATACTTGGTGCAGTAGTTGCGGTAATTATGGCATTATAGCTGCGATCAAACGAGCACTTGCACTAGAAAGTTATGAGCCTTATAACGTGATGATGTGCTATGATGTAGGTTGTAATGGCAACGAAAGTGACAAATTTAACGCCAATACTATTCATGGTCTTCACGGTAGAGTTTTGCCCTTGTCTGCTGGTTGCGCCCTTGCAAATACCCACCTCAAAATCATTGCTCAGGGCGGTGATGGTTCTACCCTTTCCGAAGGTATTAATCACCTAGTCCATTCTGTCCGCTCCAACTATCCACAGGTCTTTATTCTACACAACAATAGTATCTATGGACTGACTATCGGACAAGCTAGCTCCACTACAAAACCAGGACAAAAAATAGCTGGCACTCCAGGATTGACAGAGCTGTCACCGCTCAATGTTTGCGACTTTGTGCTTACTCTTGACCCGACTTTTGTGGCTCGAGGCTTTGCATCCAATGTAGATCACTTGACTGATCTGATCCAACAAGCTCTACATCATGATGGTTTTGCCTTTATAGAGGTATTGCAACAGTGCCCAACATTCAACAAAGCAACACCACAGGAATGGTACTGGAATAAACTAATAGACGTTAAAAGTATGACTGAATATGACAATACTGACATCTGGCAAGCCCGCAGAGTCGTACAAGATATGGAAGAAAAAATTGCTGTGGGTTTAATTTACAAATCCAACCGACCAAATTTTTTATCTTTACAATCTAGTAGAAAAGGTAAGGTAGAAACATTGGCAAATGAAGTCAAGGCTTTTGATATAAGCACGCTATTACAAAATTTTATAGTATAAATATGGCACGAGGTGATAAAATAATAATTCCAGAGTACCTTCCAATTGCAGGCGAACTCTATCAGCACTACAAAGGTGATTTGTATGAAATCGTACTTATAGCTGAACATGCAGACCCAGATGAACTTAATGTTATTTATAAAGCCAATTACTCTGATCCAGACTTTCCATATTTTAGTAGATTGCTCAAGACTTGGAGAGATGAAATCATTTGGAATGATAAAAAAGTAACTCGCTTCACAAAAATTGATTAATTAATTAGCAGATCAATTAGCAGCCCTTTAAAAATCTTCAAATAGACATATTAAAAGTATTGTTTACTCTACCTGTACCTGTATTTTTGTTTTATCAAACTTCAAAAAGTCACACATTTTGGATAGTATTGCTAGAATATCTGAGGCACTTTTATTACTTTCAACATAGTATCCAGTGGCAAACTTGATCGGAGATTTTAGTGTCCTATTGTTGCCTTCAAACGAAAAATATTTGAAGAATTTTGGACTATTGATCAAGGCTTTAAACTCTGTTGGCGATTGGATATAAAAGTAGCTACACAAAATAGATAACAGATCTTTCCAAGCTTTGACATTCATAGATTCTAACCCAAAGTAAAACTTGATAGGCTTTTTGTTGGTAGGATTAAACTCGGTTTCTAGATTATAAATCTCATTTTCTTTGACTTTGACTACGATTTTACTGATTGGATAAGGCCAGATTTGGATAGCTTCATGGGCTAGGTTACTTGCTCTCATAACAATTGTCTTTTCGTTCCAGTTCTTACCGCCGAGATCAAAGTTGAGTTTCAGCTTTGAAGATTGAAAGTCTATTTTTTGTTTGGTTGCAAAGTCGCTATTGGCAAGCTCGGCATTCTTGGCAGTCAGTGAGAGATTGCCCAGTGTATGTAGGTATTTGCGGTGAATCTCTGCCCAATTCGTACCCAATTTGGCTTTCCACTCAGCTGTCAAAGACTGCGGCATAATGTGTTCAATGGTCAAATCGTCACTATCAATCTTGTATGCTGAATTGTGATTTTCAAGAGAATGTAGAAGTAAATTGCGATTTTTGGACTGGTATTTGTAGACTTCTTTTTCTTGTAAGGCTAATACAAACTCCTCATCGGTTGGGAACTTTTGTGTGAAAGAACGGTTGATTAATATTGAACAAAAAATATCCATGTATTTGCTCTGCCAATTTTTGTCTTTCTTGAGATCTTTGGATAGTGTCAAAAAGAATTTGTTGAGTCCTTGAGTAGAGCCATCGGCAATTACCTTACGGAAAATGTAGGATTCTATCAGCGTCAAAGCCTTTAAAACAACATTAGCTCCGACCAAACCTTTTTTGTAATCGTAAAATAAATCTAGCATATATGGATAACAAATCGTAGCCTCGAGCTTAAAGATACGATGGAGGGCAACTCCAATCTTGGCATCTGGAAACTTGGACGTACATATAAAGTAGCTGTATATCTGAGCAAACTCCAGCATTTCAGACAAGGTTTTCTCAGGGTTTTTGGCAAATTTACTTTCGCAGTATAGCCGAAATTCGCTATAGATTTCTCGATTGGTTTTGCGGACATTTTCTTGGTTGCGGTGCATCAAAAACACTCTCACAAACTCGGCCACGTCATTGACACAGTTTTCGATCTTGATCCAGTAGCTGGCGTACAGATTTTCCTGCTGTTGTGGCGGTAAATCCATCAAGATATAGTTGCGGATCAAATCGCCGTCATTGAGATCAACTCCTGTACTGTTGAGGCTTTCAAATATCAACTGAGGATCATCTACGCCTCGATCAAGCGAGATCAACACAATCTCTAGTCGCTGAAACAATTGAAACAGCTCCACAGGTGTCAAGATATTTTTCTCAATCTGCTTATAAAAATAGTTGTAATTGGAATTGATATTACTATCGACGAGATTGTTGACATTGCCGTCGTAAAGCTGCTCATAAAAATCCTTGTCACCTTTGTTGGGTTTGAGCCTTATTCTTTTACTTTGATCTTGAGAATACTTGTTGATCAAAAAATCTAACACCTGTTCTGCCAAAGATGATTCAATCGGGGTTTTATTCTTCTTAGAATTAAGAAAATTGTGAAGAGCCAAAAGAAGAAGCGAGGTAGAAGTCAACCGCTGCTGACCATCGATCACCAGATATTCTTGAAAATCATTGGCAATAGTCACGATAGTACCAAGAAAATGGCTTTGTTTGCTATTAGCCTTCATAAAGACAATATCGTCCCAGAGTTTTTGGCAGTTGGCGATAGTCCATGCGTAGTCACGCTGATACACAGGAATCACAAAGGATTTGCCGGCACCTTCGAGGAATTGATAAATAGGAGTTTTTTGTACGTTCATATGGATGGGTTAAAATTAGAATTTGACAGGATTGATTGAGTTTGGTAAAATTAGTTTACAAATTGGCACTAGCCACATGTAACCCCGCAAGGGGTGATTAATTTTGGAGAGATTTTATAAATTCCGTTAGAATCAGCGTGTAATCCTGCTGACTAAGAGTTCCCATTTTGTAGTGAAAACGACGAACATCAATAGATTTAATTTGACTTATCAATGCAGATTGTGGTTTTTTGTTAAACATAAAATTAACATAATATTTATTCGTTTTGACTTTGGAAGATAAAGGAGCAATAAGGCAAAATTCATTGTTATAAACTTTTAGAACTACAACTGGTCGCAAAAAGTCTTGACCTTTACCATCCTCTTCATTACCAATATTTTCACCAAGATGGCACCAAAATACATCTCGTTTTTTGTATGTTGCAAGCTTCGATCTAGTGTTTATTTTTGTCTTAAGGCTATGCCATTTTATATAATCTTTAGTTTTTTGTACGTTCATATAGATAGGGTTTTATAATTCTCTTAGTTCAGGCTCAAACGATTTACTATTTTTAACTAGTTTTATAAATTGGATACTTTCATCTTTTGATTTTAGTTCTTTTATGAAAAGCTTTATCGTTTCGGATTCAACATCACACTCTAATCCAAAGATAATTGCTTGAATACAATTTTTAAAACCTGTCATATTTAAGTCTTGGCTGTTTTCGCTGTGATAAAATCTACATTCACCTTCAGATATCCAACATTTTGATTTATTAGACATCATTTTGTCACCTATATTTTCAATTGTTTTTTCAATATTTATTTTACCCTCATCAAAGAAAAAATCTTCTTTTTCTAATTTTGGAATAGTATCAACATATTTTACTTTATGCAATTTTGTTATTATTTCATTATTAGTAGGAATATTATACAAAATACACATACCTTTATGATTATCACCATACTGACTCCAGTGCTTATGATCTAGAAAAACTTTTGATATTTCATAGCCTTCACTTGGTTTTGAATAACCTTTGCCTTTCGTTTCGATTTCACCTATAAAACAAAAACAACTTATTCTAGCTTTAGATCTTATATAACGAGAAATTACTTCAGAGAACCTATTACCATTGCTTTCTGGAATTTTTATTCTGTTTATAAACGCACTAACTAATTCACCAGCATCAGCAGTGTCTGCAAATGAAAAATCCATACTAAACTCATATGGGTCATTAAAGCCTTTTAAAATAGAAGACATATAAATATTTCCTTTTAAAATTGTATCAAGTCTAAAATTTTCAATTTTCTGAAATTTAGCTAACTGAATATATCTGTTGGGTTGGGGTTGGATACTCATATAAATTTAATTTGAAATTTTAAAAAAGTAATTATCAAGACTATAATATATAATTACCATAATCTATATCAGGTTCATTATAATAATCTATATCAAGTATTTTCCCTCTTGAATCTACACTTTTTTCTTCACCATTGTATAAAACTGCACCATATCCATTGCGTTTAAAATGATAAGCTCTTTTAAATTTTGGCTCGATAAGGTATGTTCCATCAATTTTTAAATACCCCCATTTTTCATTTAGTTTTACTGGTGCAAAACCTTCGGTATATCCTTCCAGACTAAAATTCATTGCGTCATCAAATTTTAATGCGAATAGATATGATCCGTTAGGTTTAACAAAACTCCATTTATTATTTAATTTTACAGCTGCAAAATCATAATCGAAATTATTTCCCTCTTCAAATTTAGGCTCGATAAGGTAAGTTCCATCCTGTTTTATGTATCCTACCTTATTTCCAAATTTTACTCGAGCGTACGCAATACCAGAATAATTACTAAAAAATTCAAATTTTGGTTTAAATGCTTTTGTTTGATGCTTAAGATTTTGATCTATATCAATATCATAGTAAATAACACTCTGAGTTTTATCACATCCAAGACACGTAAAATAATCGGTAAATTCAAATTTTGGGTGTATTACTGTTGAATGTAAATATAAAAGTCTATATCCCCCACTTACCATTTACTTTATCTTGAAAAGGTTTAAGGTATTTCCATTTTGAATCTAGTCTCACGAAACTAAAAAATATACTATTTATAATTCTATCTTTAAATGATATTTCTTCAGTTGGCATTTCGACTAAAATTAGGTTTTATTATATCTTATCATTATCACAGCGATAGGTTTTTTAGTCAAGCATTTGATTTATTTAAAAAGGTTTAGTTGTATAATGATATTTTAATCCTGATAGTGTCAGACCTTTTTCGCTTTGTATCGCTTTAAAGTTTTTGATTGTGATTGATTCTAGCATATTATTTGACAGGGTTTTGGTTGTTTGTTACAGTGTATAGTACAAATTGGGAATACCCACGTACCTCTAGCAATAGAAATGAATTCTGTGCTTCTTTAATCTACAAAAAAATCAGTACAAAAGTTTTTTAAGCTTGTTTACACCTCATAAACTCCTACATTGTCAAAATTCCTGTCTTCGCCCCATTTGGCTTTGGCTTCTGCAAAGGTTTTACCAACCGTCATCGCTTCACCAGTAGATTTCATCAGCGGACCAAGGTCAGATTTGACTCCAATGAGTTTATGCGTACAAAACACTGGCCACTTGATAGCAACAAACTTTGGAGCAATGTGAGCGACTGGATGTTCTTTGTGAACTATTTTTTGTTTTAGAGTTTCGGCATAAACTGGATTTTTGTAATAATCTAAATCAAAGTCAAACTCTGGCAACTCACTACCCATTATTACGTTGGTAGCTAATTCTGCCAAAGAAAACCCTAGGCACTTAGAAATAAACGGAACGGTACGACTAGCTCGAGGATTGACTTCTATGATGTAGATCTCATTATTTTTGATTGCACATTGCAAGTTACCAATGCCAATGACCTGAAACGCTTTGGCGATTTTTTGCGCCATTTCGACCAGTTTGTCCATGATCTCTCGGCTAAGGCTTTGTGAAGGAAAGACGCTTGCACTGTCACCAGAATGTACACCAGCTTTGTCGAGCTGTTCCATGATAAAGCAATAAGTTTTTTTACCGTCAGTAATAAAGTCCACATCTACTTCGATGGCATCGTCAAGAAACTTATCTATCAAAAGGGCTTTGTCAAAAGTTTCTACCCCTACAAAATAATCCTGTAAATAAGTTTCCACTTCAATCTCGCTATACACTATTCGCATTCCTTCACCACCAAGCACAAAAGATGGTCTTATCAAAACTGGGAAACCAACCGATTTGCACTTATCTATCACTTCATTTTTTTTGTAAGTTATGTCCCATTTTGGCATTTTGTAATTGAGTTTTACCATCAATCCTCCAGTGAGTTCACGATCTTCAGAAAGGTCAATAGCGTTCGCTGTAGTGCCCAAGACTTTAATTCCCATTTCTTCTAGAGGTCTAGCGAGATTGACCGCCGTCTGCCCACCAAATTGAGCTATTACTCCCAGCAACCCTTCTTTTTCATTTTCCACAACCCGAGCTACAAACTCTGGAGTCAAAGGCTCGAAATATAATCTGTCGGAAGTATTATAATCGGTGCTTACTGTCTCAGGATTGTTGTTAATAATAATGGCTTTGATACCTCGTTTTTGGAGAGCTTGAACAGCATGAACTGTGAGATAGTCAAATTCTACACCTTGCCCAATGCGAATCGGACCAGAACCAAGAATAATTACTTTTTGAGGTTGATGGTGAAGCTCAAGTGCTTTTTTACAAACCTTGTACATTAGATTTTCTTCATAATTGAGATTGAATCTAAAAATCTCCAGATCATCTTTGTCAATCCATAAGAAGCCTTTGACTTTGTTCATATCTAGCTTTGGATGATCCAAATTACCCTTGACTATTGTCTCAAAAACGACAGTACGCATTTTTTGACCGTCATTTTCCCAATCACGAATTTCCAATACTGATTTGATTTCTGATAGATTCCAGCTTGTATCTTCATAAATAATTCCATTTAGTACTTCAAAAATAGTACTTAAGTTTAATCTTTTTTGACTTCGTATAAAGTGTCCACCAACCAAGCCCCAGCAGTTGGGCAAGAATTTACGATCTGAGCGACGTTTTTGGACAAATACCTTATCATAACAATTAAATAACACAGCGTCAAGTACTAAAGATCGCTCGTCTTTTTGTGCCTTCGCTATCAAATAATCAAAATTGGCTTTGCCTGTATTGTACAAATCATCGGTCGCCTCATTACCAGCTGGATCACTATCAACTTTTTTGGTACTATAAAAAAATGGAGTATAAGCCTCAAACTCACCTGCACAAGTGTCAACCATTTTATAGTTGCTAATTTGATTGTTAAAGTATTCATAATGACCAGCCTTTTGCTTATTATAAAATGACTCAAGATTATGACAAAACCACGGGTGAATATTAGACAAATCACAAACATCTTTTGCGTCTAAACCGTTGCCAAATCCTGCAAATATATTCCTCAACCTTTGAGTGTTCCCGTGAGTAATATTGTGTTTAATGGTTTCAAGATTAGTAGGCATAATATATAGAAGTGTTGCAAAGATCAAGCTACTTGTCAATCAAAATATAAAAAGCCAAATCACCCTCTTGTCAAAGAGGGTCAAAGCGCCAGCTTTGGGGAGATTTAAAATTTCTAGCAAATTTCTACCATAGTAAAAAAGCCGTACAACAATTAAGTAAGTACGTCTTTTAGGGGTTTGAATTAACAAGGGTCAATTACTTATTCAAATATTGGTTAATTTCAACCTTTGAACTTTTTTGCAGTTTAAACAAACTAAATAAAACGACCCCAACTAACACAAACACAACAAACATTAATTTAGATTTCATTTGAAACTCCAATATTTTTAAGTAACCAACCTGTCAATTGTCGAATATTTCTGACCAACTTTCAAACGAGAAAGTCGAAACAACTTTATCCAACTTTTTTATCGTACTTTAATTTTTATCCTTTGTCAAATTGTAAACCCCATCAAATTAATTTTAATTGGCATAAATCCTCGTAATTTTTTTGGATTTTTTAACTTCGCTCAATAAGACAGCTAACTTACAAATCATTATAATTTTAGTTTCTTGACAAAAACCCTATTATTCAATTAGTATTAAATATGTTTGAAATATCAAAAGTAACATATCAATCAACTATTTAACTCTATTTTAACCAATTATGCCTCGACAAACTCCCCTCGCCAAAGTACGAAACTTTGGAATTATTGCCCATATTGATGCAGGAAAAACTACATTCTCAGAGCGTGTTTTACTTTACACAGGAAAATCCTATAAGATCGGAGAAGTGCATGACGGTGGAGCTACTATGGACTGGATGGCACAAGAGAAAGAGCGAGGAATCACAATTACAGCAGCCGCAACTACATGTTATTGGCAATCTCCAGCTTGGGTTTATGAAGATGAGGAAAATACCAAAGACCTCAAAACCCAATTTAATATCATCGATACTCCAGGACACGTTGATTTTACAATCGAGGTAGAGCGATCTCTTCGCGTTCTTGACGGAGCAATTACCGTCTTTGATGGCGTTGCTGGTGTAGAGTCGCAATCTGAAACTGTGTGGAGACAAGCCGACAAATACTCTGTACCTCGTATGTGTTTCATCAACAAACTTGACCGAACTGGTGCCGACTTTTATTTTGATGTCAAATCTATCAAAGATCGACTTACCGACAACGGTATTGTAATGCAATTGCCAATTGGAATCGAAGATACTTTCAAAGGTAGTATTGATCTTTTGATGATGACAGCCACTGTTTACTATGATGAAATGGGTAAAGATGTCCGTATCGAAGAAATCCCTGCTGACATGCTTGAGCAATCAAAAGAATATCGGGCTATGCTAGTGGAAAAAGTAGCAGAAATGAGTGATGAACTAATGGACAAATTCCTCAACGGCGAAGAAATCTCTATAGAAGAACTCAAAAAAGCTATTCGAAAGGGTACTATTGAGTGTAAATTACACCCTATCTTCTGCGGTACTGCACTCAAAAATAAAGGTGTCCAAGCTGCTCTTGACGCTGTATGTGAGTACTTACCATCCCCACTAGATAAAGGACTGCTCAAAGGTACAGATGTAGATGATGAAACTAAGACTATCGAGGTACGAGCCGATGATTCCAAGCCTATGGCTGCCTTAGCATTCAAAATTGCTACAGATCAATTTGGTACATTGACATTTTTCCGTGTCTATCAAGGTATCGTCAAAAAAGGAGATGAAATATATAATCCGCGTACCAACAAAACTGAACGTGCTGGTCGTATCGTCAAACTCCATTCCAACTCCCGTGAAGACGTTGATGAGGTTTATTCTGGAGAAATTGCAGCCTTTATTGGCATGAAAGAAGCCAAAACTGGTGACTCACTATGCACCAAAGCTTTCCCAGTACTATTAGAATCTATCAACTTTCCAGAGCCAGTAATCTCACTCGCGGTGGAACCAAAGACTAAAAATGATCAAGAAAAAATGGGAATCGCTCTTTCCAAGCTTGTAGCCGAAGATCCATCGCTACGAGTAAGCTCCAACGAAGAAACTGGTCAAACCATCCTTGCGGGTATGGGTGAGCTCCACCTTGATATTATTGTTGACCGAATGCGAAGAGAGTATAATGTAGAAACCAACGTAGGAGCTCCACAAGTCGCCTATAAAGAAGCAATCCGACAAGAAGTCGAAGCCGAAGGTAAATATGTCAAACAATCTGGAGGTCGTGGAAAATTTGGTCACTGTTGGCTTCGTATCAGACCACTTGAGCGTGGTACAGGCTTTAAATTCATCAACAAAACCGTTGGTGGCTCGATCCCCAAAGAATATATTCCAGCAATTATGAAAGGCTGTGAAGAAGTAATGCAAAATGGTTGTATCGCTGGCTTCCCTATTCTTGATGTCGAAGTAGAAGTCTATGACGGTTCATATCATGATGTCGACTCTGATGAATTATCTTTCAAAATGGCAGGTGTAGAAGCTATGAAAAATGCGATTAACAAAGCCTCTCCAGTCATTCTTGAACCTATTATGAAGCTGGAAGTTGTAGTACCAGAGCTTTATATGGGAGATGTAATTGGCGATCTCAACTCTCGACGAGGTCAAGTCCAAGGCACAGACACTAGAGGAAAATCTAAAGTGGTTACAGCTTTTGTCCCACTAGAAAATCTATTTGGATATATTTCCGATCTTCGTGGACGCACCAAAGGTCAAGGTACTGCCTCAATGGAATTTGGCAACTACGCAGAAGTCCCTCGCAACATTCAAGAAAAGATTATTGCTGAGAGAAAGTAATCAAGTTAACCAAATCGTAAAAATACACACATCTCTATGCTTTCCGTCGGACTTGTTGGCTTGCCAAATGCAGGTAAATCTACCCTATTTAACTTACTCACACAGAGATCTGTACCAGCAGAAAACTTCCCATTTTGCACAATCGATCCTCATGATGGCATAGTAAATGTACCTGATAACCGTGTCAATAAGCTTGCAGAATTGGTCAATGCCCAAAAAAAAGTTTATGCCAACATTGAATTTAAAGACATTGCTGGACTTATCAAAGGTGCCTCTACAGGCGCTGGCCTGGGTAACCAGTTTTTGGCTCACATCCGTGAAGTAAATTTAATACTACTAATCATTCGTAGATTCGTCAACGATGACATTATTCACACAGAAAACCGAGTAAACCCTCTAGAGGACGAAGAAATATTGCTTATGGAGCTAGGTATTTACGATCAAAACATCATAGATAAGCAACTCATCACACTTTCCAAAAATAAACAAAAAGATAGTTTATACGAGACCAAAGTCAAAGCTCTTAATGAGCTTACAAATAGAATTAACGGTAAAAAGTCAAACATTAACGACATAGACCAACAATTAGCCAAAGAAGTAGAATATACGCGTTGGAGAAAATCCCTCAATCTATTGACAGACAAGCAAATAGTAAAACTTGGCAACACTTCCATAGATAGTACAAATATAGACTACCCTTGTGATTTTGAGCTAGACATCAAATCTGAATCTGAGCTTACTGGTATGACAACAGAGGAAAGATTGGAGTATGGCTATGATAGTGAGACGGGGCTGGACAAGCTCATCAGGCATTGTTTTGATAAGCTCAATCTGGCGTCATATTTGACTTGTGGTGAGGTAGAAGCCCGTGCATGGACGTTTACAAAGGGAATGAAAGCTCCACAATGTGCAGGTGTGATACATACAGATTTTGAAAAAAAATTCATCAAGGCGGAGGTTATCAATTATAGCGACTTTATAAGTCTCAAAGGTCGTAAAGCCTGCTTAGAAGTAGGCAAAATGCGAATGGAAGGCAAAGAATATATAATGCAAGACGGCGACGTAGTAGAATTCAAAATTGGAGGTTAAATTTACATATAGATTTCAGTATTTCTCTTTTACAATTTCGTTTATATAAAAATGAAATATTTTGTTTGGTAAATTATACCTTATAAGTTGTTTTACACAATTGTCTTTTTCCTTACCTGTAATGTCACAAACAAATATATCTGGACAACCTTTAAACTGCCCGAATGTTGGATCAACTAAGAATGATTGTCCTTGAATTTCCAATACTAAAAAATGATGAAACATTATTGGAGAATTAGTAACGATATCGCTAAAATCGTCAAATTTTTTTGAAACTATATTTAGTGTTACCCCCCCCCTTGATTCTAACTCTAAACTTAAAGACCTACAAACATCACTACATCTATCAAGTTTTGCCAAATGTCTAATTCCTAATTTTGACATTACATCTTCAATCAATAAATTAATCTCTGAAGTGCTAATAGCTTGACTTTCAATAATTTCAAATTTTTTTGTCATAACAAATATAATTATAACTTACAATCAACTTTTAGTAAAGTATCGTGTACTCCATTTCTTGATTTTACTATTGGTATTTGAAAATAGCGGTCAATGGTGTCAAATTCTAATAGACAAAAACTATCCGACCATGGTTTGTACCCTAGCCTACGCCTAAAGCTAATATATAGGTTTTTACGCCGCCAGCGATTTTCGTTTGGATAAAAAAATGTGTTATACAAATTGGCAAAATAGGGCTCAAGAGTAGTAGGTAAAAATACCAATCGATCAAAAGCAAATTTTGCTGTTTCATCAAGATCTTTGTGAACCTTGTGATGGTTAAAATATGTTTGATTTGTAGCTGTGAGATAGACTTTTTCTAATTTATTATCTGTACTATATGAAGAATTTTCTTGAAAATAAGCTCGGATTGCCTTATCTAAAGCGCGTTCTGTTTTGGCATAGTCTTGATCACTGCAAAAACTTACAATTTTGATACCAGCTCTGGCAAGATTTTCTTCTTCTAACGCCAGTCTAGAATTAATATCATTGAGTCTTTGGATCTGATATTGGGGAAGAAGGGTTGCAAATGCCTCAGAATCAGCTCCTTTTTTTAAATTGGATGGAGAATATTGATTAACCAAATTCTTTGTGAGTTGGTCATATTTTTTGTCATAATAGGATTTGTCTATCAGCGAATCAAAAGTAAAAACATATTGCAAAACAAACTTGTTGAGCGGTAATGCACTACCCAAATAAATCAAAAAATCTGAAATATTGCGCTTGTGTCCAATGTTAAAATCGGCTGTTGTAGAACCAAAAAACTCTGACATACTATGAGAGATTACGCAGCCTGCCATTTGATTATATTGACTAGTATTATCTTCTTCCCATTGATTTGGCAAATCATAAAAAGGATCTTTGACAGATTGTAAAGAGACTTGAGGAAAGTATTTTTTGAATATTTCTATGACGATAGTGTGTTTTTTGAATGGAAAAGAAACATAGCACTGCGTCTCACCATTTTCTACAATGTAGTCAAAGCAAATGGATTGATGATATTTTCCAGTCCTAAGTGTATTTGACCATGACATATTATTAATAATAAAGCTATGGTACAAATCTTTAAAAAATCTACCAAGAATCCTAGTGTCATACTGGGCATTTGGTGGCAAAATAATTTTGTAAAAAAGCCGTTTGTTACTCGGTAACATAAAAAAATTTCTGATTTGCAAAGAGTATAATTGAAAACTAAAAATACTAAAATATTGAATAAAACTGACTACAAAACCAAAACTGATATACACAGTAATCAACCAAAAAACTAGTTTGAAATTGCTATATAGTCCTACAAAATTAAAAATTAGGTACCATGACAATATAATTAACGGAACTACAATAGTAATGGTAACCATCAAGCCAAATTGAAAGTAACGGTAAACCCAAGGAAACGTACTTGATTTTGGAGATTTTTGACTCATTGTAGCTTTATTAGACTAACGCTGCTTTGGACTCCAAACCCAACGAGCTGATCCAGTTGATCTGCAAAGTAAAAATTCTTAGAATTCAACTGAGGCAATTGACTCATTAACTTTTCGTTTGAAGCTATTATTAATACATCAAAGCCAAGGTGATTGGCTAGATATTTTGATACTTGAGAAACTGAAGGCACGCAACGATCTATATCCTGATAAGATTGAGACTTCAAAAATACCGTTACTTGATCGAGTTGATTTTGTTTTAATCTATATTGAATATTATTAAAGATCTTGGACTGATAATCTATTTCTACAAAAATTAGAACTAAGTTATCTATCTCCAACAAATCCAAAATTTGATCCAAAGACTCTAAAGTTTTTATTTGTCCTTTTTGAATCTCAAAGCTATTAGACTTGATTAACCAGTCATTTTGCCCTACTATCTCTGCATTTTTATTCAACCCTGCCTTAGTTTCTACATAAAAATTATCTAGCTTCAATATTGGCACTATAGGAGGTAGATCGTCTATTGGGCTACCAAAAAAATTGAGCTGCCTACCAAGAATGGATGGAGAAAGTGGCATCTCCACAAAGCTATCAAAAAAAACTCCAACGGTATCTTTAACTCCAAAGCCAGAGGCATCACCAAAAAGGGCTACTTTGGTATTAGCAATGCTGCAACTTTGAACTTGTCCAGTTATCTCAAGATCTAGATAGCTTATTAGTACTTTTTGACCAACAAAGCTGTCTATTACATTGTCAAAAATAGCAAATTCAAAATTAATTATACTGCACAAATACTTAGTCATAACAACTTAGTATAGCTAGATTTTTGACTTTTGGTCAAATAGCCAATGAGGAAACAACTTATAACCTTAATCACTCTCCAGCAAATGCTCTCTAAGTATATCTAGAATATTGCTGACATTATTATTTTCAACATAAATATATAGCTTGTCGCGGATAATATTAATATCAATAATTGAGATATTTGCCCAGTAGAGGCAGCTAGAGACTGTATAAAAAATACCAGATTGATTGACTTGGTTTTCTCTACACTCCACCTTTATTTCGCAAAAATTAATCTTTTTTTGGTTTAGAATATTTTTGTCGTTATTTGCTTGACCATTATTACTTTGCTTTTTGTTAATGATAATTAGTTTGTTGTTTTTGAAAGAAAACAAATCATCTTTATGGACTGATTGCTCTCCCAAAAAGTCTATAAGCTCATGATTAGACTTGAATTTGAAATAATTCCAAAAGACAGGATATGACACTGAGATTTTTTTTACAGCGACTTTGATCCGAGTATTAAAGCTAGGCTTGCAACGACTGATAGCTACAACAATAGAATTAAGAGTGACAGCTTTACCTAATTTTTGCTCTATCTCAGTATGAATTTCTCTTGCATATTGATTGCTGTTGAGTAAGTTTTTACTCAGCATATTTGCAATAAGTGGGCTCATAGAGATTTTTTCTGAAACGAGGCTGGAAATTGAAATCATATAGTAATAATCATTACAATATAGGGTAAATTTGTCAAATATCAATACATTCTTGACTTTATTACAGATTTAGGCAATGATTAGATTTTGAAATAAATCCTAATATAATCGCAAAATCTAGAATGTCTAAGAGCTAATCAACTATCTCTTTGCGGTTTTTAATATCGTTAGTTTCTATTTTTTGACCACCTATATTAATAAAAAGTTTGCCGTTGAGGTGATCCACTTCGTGCTGAATAACCCTTGAGAGCCAACCACCAGCTTTGACAAATTCCCATTTACCTTTTTCATTTTGAAACTTTACTATGATATTACTTGGGCGATTAATTTTGTAATATTGCTCAGGAAAACTTAGACATCCTTCTATAATGTTGGAGTTGACTTGTGACGAAAAGGTAATCTCTGGATTGATCATCACAAAATTGTTTTTAATTTTCTGGTTTTTTGGTATCATTTCTGAATCAAGACAGATTATGCAGATTTTCTTACTAACACTCACCTGTGGCGCTGCCAAACCTACACCTTTACTGTCTACTGTTTCCCACATATCGGAGATCAAAGTCTTGTCATCTGGTGACAATGGAAACTTGACCGGAAGAGCCTGAGAATCCAAAATAACATTGGGATAAGTAATAATTTTTAATATAGACATATGATTATATAATGGGCATTTTTTTATTTTTGAGCAAGCTATCAAAGATGTATTTGCATAAATAACAAAACTAAATTATAATGTAGTGATACCAAATACAATCAACACAAACACCAAATGACTCATAAATACCTGACTCAAATTCGTACAGTTCCAAACTATCATGAAGACCAAAGTAACTTTGCCAAAAACTGGCGTAAAGCCAAATACTCGTTCAAGTCGACTTCAAACACCCTTCTCAAAAATAAAAAAACAAGAATAATCATTTCAGTATTAGGCATTTATACGATACTTACTAGCGGATTTGTTGTGTCATTTGTCAGCACCAATAATAATCAAGCAAACGCTCAAAGCTACACCACCCCAATAAATAATTTGGATATCAAGATTAGAAAACAAAGTGTAGAATCTCAAAATATATATCTCAAATTAGAATTGCAAAACACAACCAATGAGACAATAGTCAGCCCGAGTTTTCAATTTCAAAGTAGTTTTGACAATATAGTATGGTTGGCATCCAGTAGCGATGAAAATTCAAGCAAATCACAAGCACAAAATAGTAGCTTTAAGTTATCGGACGTCAGCCCAAAAGAGAAAATTACCTACACTGTCTACGGTCAATTAAAAAATCTTAATGTCAATAATATTGCTGTTGCTACCCAGGTTTTGTATTCAACCCAAGGCAAATCTCAAGTATTGGAAAGCCCAAAGTTTTTGATCAATTTGCATTAGTATTTTGAGTCAAAACTTTTTTCATCATGTCAATTTTAGTTTGAATATATTCCGTTTTGCCAATGTCAGGTCTGTGAAATAAGGGTCCAATGATTTTCTCTATAATTGTTTCCACTTTTTCTTCGGCTTGTGAAATATTTTGACCACTGCAGCAAATAGCAATTGCACGAGAACCCTTGAGCGTGAGTAAGTTGTTAATATTTGTTGCATCTATTGACCCAAAATAAATATCTTCCCAATCTCCGTGCAACTCAATAATGTCTATATTTTCACCTTTGACAGAATTTTCTGGATAACCTAACGGAACTAGATATTTGCAAACTGTAGCCAGATTTTTAAATTTTAGATCAATTGTGTTCAAAGTACTTGTTGCCATAGCATAATTGATTTCCACAAAATCTGTATCCAAGAGAGTGAGTAAATTCATCACCTCGGGATCACCAAAACGGGCGTTGTATTCAATCAACTTTACGCCATTCTTAGTTTTCATAAAACCTCCGTAAAATATCCCCGTAAAACCAATCCCAATTTCTTGTTTTAAAGCAGCTGCAACCTGTTTGGTAATATTGCTAGCCTGCATTTTGTCCTCTGAATTCAAAAAAGGTAAAAGAAAATTTGCATCGGAATAAGTCCCCATGCCTCCAGTATTTGGACCACGATCACCGGTATATGCACGTTTATGATCTTGAATAATTGGATCCATATTAGACAAATGTTCGCCATCTGAAATCGTAAAGAAACTGAATTCCTGCCCGACCAATTTTTCTTCTATCAGAAAGCTTCCCCCAACCTCAACGATTTCCTTACAAAATTCTAAACCTTCTTCGGTAGTCTCAAAATGATCACCTTGCACTTTGACACCTTTACCGCCACACAGTCCGTCAGCTTTGATTACAAACTGAGTATTAAGTGAACCAATAAAATCTCTAACCTGACTGTAATTGTTTTTGTCAAACGCCTTGTAGATAGGCGATCCAATTATGTTATATTTAGCAAGTAAATCCCTCGTAAAAGTCTTTGACCATTCTAGCTGGGCTTGAGCTTTGGTAGGACTAGAACACAAAATACCATTAGTCAATAAAGTGTCAGTAATCCCAGCGGCAAGTGGTTCGTCGCTGCAAACTAAAGCTAACTGAATATTACTCTCCAAAGCAAATTGGAGCACCGCACTGTGGTCAGTCAATTTGCCAGTTGTATATTCTACACTTTTATTGATAATATCAGGGTTGAGAGTAGAACCAAAACAGTATATATCTGGTTTGTGAATAGATTTGTAGAGTGATTTGACGATGGCATTTTCTCTAGCTCCAGAACCGACAATGAGGATTTTGATATTGGTAAGGTTTATCATATTGTTTTAATTAATTTTTAAAGTTTATTTAGTAATTTCCATTACATCTTTTTCGTTTAATTAAAGCCAACACGTTTTATGCCAGTATTAGTAAGGCCAAAGCGATCAGCTCCTATTCCAGCACGAAAATCTATAAATTTAATTGTTTTCATTTTATTTTATTAAAGCAATATATCAATAATCTTGGCAAGTCTTTCGTTTCCTACTAAATTATGAACCCGAACCATTTTGATTTTTTTCTGGATTACAAAGGATGTTGTCGCCATGGTTAAGTTTTAGATTTTTAGGAAATAAGTCTGGCGTAGGGGTTGCGAAAGGTCATTATTCTGATGAATAAATTTTTTAAACTTATATCTCAAGTCTTCTATTTTAGATACATACTTATCAGCACCCACACTTAATTCCATAGTTTTAATTCTAGATAAATGTCAAAGCCCAGCCTTTGTTGCCTGCACGTCCAGCACGTCCGATACGATGAGTATAGTCGTCATAGTTATCTGGTTTGTCGTAATTGATGACGTGAGTAACCTTTGGAATGTCTAGCCCTCGAGCTGCAACATCTGTCGCGATTAGGATTTTGACTTCACCTTGTTTGAACCGCTTGATGGCAATGTCACGAGTACGCTGTTTTTTATCACCATGTAGAGATTCTACGGAGAAGCCAGCCCTGTCAAGTTGATGTTCTAGGTCATCTACATCCATTTTTCTTTGGCAAAAAATCAAGACTTTGTCTACGGTATCGCCGTTAAGGATTTCTACTAGCTTTTCAAATTTGTTTTCACCTCTTGCAACTCGAACTACATCTTGATCTACATAGTCACTAGTTTTACCTTGGATTACTGAGATAGTAACTGGATCTTTGAGTAGTTTTTCACAGATTGGTTTGAGTCTTGGCTCCATTGTAGCGGAGAAAAACATAGAATGTTTGTGACCTGGGAGCATTCCTACCAAATTGGACACATCGTCAATAAAGCCCATATCCATCATACGATCTACTTCGTCAAGAACAATAGAATCAAACTTGCTAAGGTCAAGGTGACCACGGTCGATGAGATCTAAAAGTCGTCCTGGAGTACCGATAACGATCTGGCAAATTTTATTCAAACGAGAGATTTGGCGTTGCATATTCGTACCACCGACACAAACTGCTGAGAAGATGCGGAGATCTGGAGCAAATGCCATCAATTCGTCTTCGATTTGGGTCGCAAGCTCACGAGTTGGTACCACGACAAGGCATTTTGGTTCATTTTCGATAAAGTACTTGAACTCTGGTCGATCGCCTCTATCTGGTCTCTCCCACCGCTTGGTACCATCTCGTCCTAATCTTGTAGGTCGGTCGCCTTCGATCTTTGCAAATTTACTGTTAGCTATTGCAATTGTAGATCCAGCTGCTCCAGGTTTGATCAACTCTCGCTCTGGCAGGCCACTTTCATTCTTACGAGATTTGAGGATTTTGTCTATAACTGGTATCAAAAATGCTGCAGTTTTACCTGTACCAGTGTTGGCTAACCCGATTATATCTTTGCCCTGAAGTACCAATGGAATAGCCTGATCTTGAATAGCCGTAGGGATTTTGTAGCCCCTTCGCTCAATACGTTCTTTGAGAGCTGGATGAATTTCAAAGTCGTTAAATGTGTGCTTGGATTCATATTCTTTGATAGTGACATCACTAGCTTTGCGAACATACAACGATTCGTTGATATCTTGACCACGACCACCTCTTCGATTGCCACCGCGACCACCGCCACCAAAAGATCTTCCACCTCGGTCTCCACCATATGAACGCCCACCTCTGTCACCGCCAAAGCTTCGACCACCTCGGTCTCCACCTCTATCGTCGCTGCGACCTGATGAATAAGAGCTACCACCTCGTGAACTGCTGCCAAATGAGCGACCTCCAGAGCGTGAAGAACTTGATGATGCTCCTCCTGTGTTTATGATAAATGAATCAAATGATTGTTGTGATTGTGTACGTCGGTCTCCCATAATGTAAATAATAAATAATTGTTGTTTGTAAAAAATGTATGCGGAATCGGTCTATTGTATCAACAAAAAAATGCCTAGAAGTACGGGCATCACGATTTGGTTTTGATCTCTATTACCTATTGTGATTGTCTTAATAATCAAAGGGGAATGTGCGTATCAACAAAAAAATAATGTTGCAGTTCTGGCACCAACATTGAACTTAATTCTATTGATACAGGACTGGACTTCTCGATATATAATCGATTCTATCTAATGATAACATGTTATAGGGCTGTTGTCAAGGGTAAATTGAAATGATAAAATCTAAGCCAATAAAAACCCTCCAAAGCGGAGGAAAAAATTATTTTTTTGAGAATATCAGATATGTAGCTGGAATGCTAGCTGAACTGATAATTGAAATTGGAAATATAAAGTCCACAAATGTAAAGTTTATAAACTGTTTATTTGCTTCTAGGTTATTTGCCTCAATTACAAATCCGCAGATTACGCCTAGAATTGAGATTGAGAATAAAAGAATATATTTAATTATATTTCTATCAAAATAGTCATCTTTTGCAAGTTTAATTATTATCCAAACTAAACTAAATATAAAAATTGGTATTGAAAGCAAAGCAAAGTAAATAGTATTTGGATAATTAAAATATGATAGAGCTGGGATTACCCATATTAAAAAAACACCTAAATACCTAAATAAATTTTTATTCATTATGGATTACACTTACTTAAAACTGTTGACGCCCAGCCTACATTTGGTCTCCATTCATCAAGATTCCATGCATACTGTGTACTTCCAGGTATTACAGCTTTTAAAGATCCAAGAACATTATAATGACAAACAAATTGGTAAAACATTGAAGCGTATTGATCATTACTCCAATAGCTACACCAACCATATGTACCTGTAGCAGAAGATACATCTTGCCAAGCATCTCCATATCTTGCATACCATGACAAATTTGCCGCATAAAATCCACATGGACTAGGATATACACTTAATGTCCAATGACTTGAATCAGGGTTTTGGAACCAATTTGTAGAGGAAATTTGAGTACCACAGAATAGTGGATCTGCTATGATTGGAAACACTGCACCATTAGTTTCGATTGTTTGTCTTAGACTTGAACCTTTGACAGAATAATAAGTTTTGAGATCTTTGGCGTTAGCATCTTTTGCCCAAGGCTTCCCAATGACAAATTTTATAGAATAGTCGTTCAGTTTTAAATCATTTGGAGATTTTTTTTCAATATTTTTTTACTGTTCTGTTTTGGGTTTTGTAATAATTGCATTTCCATCTTCATTTAGAATTAATTTCTCACCTTCAGCTAAGAATATTGGAAAATCGTATTCTGTAGGAGCTGATGAATCTTTAATATTAATTACTTGGCGAACACCTCCACCAATGGCTTCGGCTACAACATCAAACTTTGCATTTTTATTTGAAAATATGACTTGATTATCGACAGTTTGGACATCAGTTAATAAATTACTACCTGGAATACCAATTGTTGTATTACCTTTCGATTTATTATTTACACGAATTTGTTTATTATCTGAATCTATCTCGATATCTAAATTTTTTTGATTAGAGACTTGGACATCTTTACTTTTCTTTGTTAGTTTTTCAGACTGGATTTTTTGGGGATCTTTGTCTCGTATATTATTTTGAATTTTCTTTAAATCGTCGATTGAGTTTTTTGATTCTGCGGCAGTAGCTGGTAAGCTAGCTACGATGATTGAGAAAACAAAAACAGCTGTGAGCATTTTGGATAACACTTTTGTGAACGTTTGTGACATAAAATAAATGTAAAATTGTTAAAAATGGTATTTGAGATGTGATCACTGCTTACATGTTATTGTGTATAAAATAAAATTGCCTGTCAAACTTTGATTTTATTCAATTTTTAATTTGTTTTAGGCTTAAACATTAGTTCGAAAGTTGACAAAATGCAACTAAGTTGCAATACTAAAATATATGTCAAAGTCTGTTTCTAAAAAGTCAAAAAGTCTCACAAAAGATTTCAAAAAATTGCCAGTTACAGTTATCTCTGGTTTCCTAGGTTCAGGCAAAACCACACTGCTCAATCATATTCTCAATAATTCAGAAGGCAAAAAAGTAGCGGTAATAGTCAATGACATGGCAGAGGTTAACATAGACGCTGAATTAATCAGAATGAACGGCGGTGAAGTCCGCAAACAAGAAGCCAAAATGGTAGAAATCAGCAATGGCTGCATTTGTTGCACACTCCGAGAAGATTTACTCATAGAGGTCGAAAAACTAGCCAAATCAGGCAAATATGATTATCTAGTAATAGAATCTAGTGGAATTAGTGAACCTCTACCCGTCGCCCAAACATTCACTTTTGTTGGAGAAGATGGCAAAAGCCTTGGAGATGTAGCAGAATTAGATACCATGGTTACAGTCGTTGATGCAAGTAATTTCTTGTCGATTATGAACGAAGGCAAAACCTTACTTGAATTAAAACAATCCTTGGGCGAAGAAGATGATCGAAGCTTGTCGAATCTAATCATAGACCAAATTGAATTTGCCGATGTGATCTTACTTAATAAAATTGACTTGATAGATGCTCAAACAATAGCCAAGATTAAAACCCTTATCAAAAGCCTCAACGGAACAGCCAAAATCTATGTAACTAACAATTCTAATATTGAATTGGACAAAATTCTCAATACTAGGCTATTTGACATGGATGCATCCCAAAAAACCGAAGCTTGGAATGAAGAACTAAGCAACAAGCACAAATCTGAAAAAGAAGAATATGGCATTTCTAATTTTGTATATCGAGCAAGGCGTCCATTCAATCCAGAGAAGCTAGAAAGATTGTTGACTTCAAGCAAATTAGCTGGTGTAATCCGTGCCAAAGGAATGTATTGGATAAGTGACGATATGGATAGGGTTTTTGAATACTCACAAGCTGGAGTTAGTATCATATTAGGCAATTCTATTGGGACTTGGTGGATTTGTGCAGATAATGAATATTGGCCTGGAGATTTTGAGGAAATAAACAAAATTGAATCACTATTTGAGGGTGAATATGGTGACAGGCGACAAGAGATCGTATTCATTGGAATGGGAATTGACGAACAAAAAATTACTACCGAATTAAATAAATGTCTTGAATCTGAACAAGATATGGCTAGTTTTGAATATACTAATGCAACTTCATTTAAAATTGAACAAAAACAATAAAATTATGATAAAACTACTTTTAGAAAGAGAAAAACAAACTACTAATAATCCCTATGTTGATGAGATTGAAGATAAAATTATGGCCTTTAAAAGGATTGGTTTATTTAGGGAGATTGTTACCAGCAAGGAATTAAACAATTATTCCAAAAAAATTGAACAATGTACTAGACCAGAAAAATCTCCAAAGGTATTTATCACAAATCATGAGAGCTTTTTAAAACTTCAAAAGGAAATAAAAACTTGGAAAGTTAGCCAAGATATGCTTCTTAAATCTGAATCATATAGGGTTCACCCTCAAAACGCTGCACTGTTTGATACATTTTTTTGGGAAGGAACCCAAAATTATTTTGATCCTGCTAAGTACTTTTGTATTATTGATCTAGACCCAAATATTACTAAATATATCGAAACTAATAGCAGCGATTACTTATCAGCTACAAAATCGTCCAATCTTCCAAAGCGAAAGTTAGTTTTTGGACCAAATTGTTATCAAGATAAATTACCAGACGCAACAGATCCTTTTAATCTCAATCAATCAAATATTGACCTTTTCTCTGAGCAGCAAGTATACTTTGGTGATACAATAATGTATCCATATATAGACGAAAGTGGAAAACTAGTGACCACTTTATTACAAGTAAAATTAACAAACAAGAAGGAAGAAAAATAAAATCTACAATATTACAATTAAAATCATAAAATATATTATTATGCGAGTGTCATTTTTAGGTAAAGGTGGAAGTGGAAAAACAACTGTTACTGCAGCTTTTACAAAATATTTAAGTCAAAACAATCAGCATGTGTTAGCAATTGATGCAGACCTCAATGTTCATTTGCAAAATGCCTTGCAGCTCAAAGGGGAAACCAAAAAAATAGGAAATTTATTCCCAGAAATCTCAAATTATATCAAAGGAAAGCGAAAAGTTGAAACCAAATTTATAGGAACTACACCTCCAAACTTTGATTCACAATTTATTTATACCAATAAATCTGATCCATTTATAGAAAAGTATTGCTTATCTCATGACAACATCTCGTTACTTACGGTTGGAACCTATCAGCAAAGCGATTTGGGTACAGCATGCTACCATGGCAAGTTGAAATGTCTAGAGTCTGTCTTTCACCACCTTATCGATAGGAAAAGTGATTGGGTCATTACTGATTCTACTGCTGGGATAGATAACCTCGGCACCTCATTAATCTTTGCCCATGATCTCAATATTTTTGTAGTCGAACCTACCGAAAAAAGTATCCAAGTTTTTAAAGATTTTTTAGTTTTTTCCGAAATTAACAATTTGAATACTAAATGTATTATTAATAAGTATGAAGCAGGCGACGAAGATTTTATCAGCAAAAATATTGACTCGAGCTACATTTTAGGTGAAATACCAAAATCAAAAAATATTAAAAAGTTTGAACAGGGTGACTACGATTCTTTCGATGACTACATTTTGGAGTGTGAAGAAGTTTTTAAAAATGTAGAAATTGAATGCCAAAAAATTAATCGTGATTTGGATGTATATTGGCAAAATTTGATCAAAGTACATAATCTTAATTGTCAGTCATGGTACAACGATTATTATGACCAAAAATTAGAATCTCAAATCAATCCAGAATTTAAATACGATAGTTTTTATGGTTAGCATCACTCCAATAATAGACAAAGAAATAGTTGACTTTTTGAAAGAAGAAGACTTGATATTCTCGCTTGTTAATCAATTCAAAAGACCAATTCACATAGGTTTTCCACAAAATTTATACAAAAATGTAAATATATTCAAAGATTGCTTTGATCAAAATAATTTTAAAGGTAAAATATTCCTTGCACACAAAGCTACTAAAAATCAAGCATTTATAAAAGAAGCCTTAAAACTAGGTATCAATATAGATGTATCTTCCAAAGCTGAATTGATCTCTGCCTTGAGTTGTGGGTTTGTAGGAGATCAAATAGAAGCTACTGGTCCCAAAAATAACGAATTTTTACAACTTTTACTTTTGCATAATTGCTTGATTAGCTTGGATTCTGAAAGTGAACTAAATAGAGTTTTAGAAATTCGTAAATATTTAAATTTGAGCCATAAAACAAACATTTTACTTAGAATTAATTCTCTAAATACTATTTCCAAAAAAATCAATATCAAAAAATCAAAGTTTGGAGTTTGTATTGATAATCTTGAATGTATGTATGTTAGGTTTGCTGAATTAAATAGTCAAATTAACTTTCAGGGCTTGCACTTTCACCAGTATGGATATGATATTGAAACTAAAATCGATTTCTTGAATACTATCATACAAAAACTGGAATTAGCTTACCAGTATAACCTGTCTCCAAGCATTATTAACTTTGGTGGCACTCAGAGGACTAAAACTATTGTTGATTATAGTCAATGGTCAGATTTTATCGTTAAAATTGAAGAAGATATATTAAATAATACTGATAGCAGTTATGTTTGGGGAAATAGTAAGTATGGGTTAGAATTGAATAGTTTGGGTAGAATCAAAAACAAAGAAACTGCCCTCAGTAAGTTTTACAACTCGACATTAAGCGAGGATCTGAAAAATATGTTTCTCGGTGAATTTTACCAAAATGGAAATAGTATTGCAAGTGTACTTGCTGAAAATATATTTGAAATAATGTTTGAGCCTGGTCATAGTCTCTTGCAACAATGTGGGATAAGTCTCTGTGAAGTAATAGAAACCAAATCATCTGGTTGTGGACAAAATCTCATAGTCATGGATGCCAATTCATATAATTTATCATTAGTAAAAATGTCAGAGTATAATAGCAACACCATTTTGATAAAAAAGAATAAACTAGCTGTTAATACTGACTATAAAGCATTTTTGGTGGGTAATATCTGTCAAGAGGATGATTTTTTGAGCCCCAGGATTCACTATTTTAATCAATTACCAGAGACTGGAGACGTTATAGTTTTTACTAATACAGCTCCTTACTTGGCAGGCTTTGAAGACGCTTCCCCGATGATGCACCCACTGTCCAAACAACTAGTTGCTTATAAAAATAATAACTTATGGCGAATTACTAACCCAGAAAATTACAACCCATATATTACTCAACAATCACATGATTTATAACAATATCACAGAATTAATAGGCAACACCCCGCTTTTAAAAATAGATCAAAGCGTCCATAAACTTAATGACTTTGAAATCTACGCCAAGCTAGAATACTATAATCCTTTTGGCTCTCTCAAAGATAGAGTTGCTTTAAATATATTAGAACCTGAACTATTGGAAACTAAAAAATTAAATAAAACAATACTTGAGTCATCAAGCGGTAACACAGCCAAGGCACTAGCTATTTTGGCAAAAATTAACAACCTTGAATTTAAAACCATTACTAATAGGATGAAAGTCCAAGAAGTAAGGATGATGCTACAGTTTTTGGGTGCTCAAATCGAAGAATTACCAGGGCTATCTGATTGTCCAGACCCAAACGATCTAAGTAATCCTCTGACCATAACGAGTAACTTAGCTATTTCTGAGCCAACAAAATGGACATACACTGATCAGTATTTTAATGAGAACAACTGGAAAGCTCACCAAAAAACTGGTGAAGAGGTAATTAATGATTTGGGTACTTTAGATTACTTTTTTGGTGTGTTGGGTACTTGTGGTTCGACTTTTGGTGCTGCTAGCTATATGAAACAAATGAATATTCCAGTCAAGACAATTGGAGTGATATCAGAAGCAGCAAGCTGGATACCTGGAGGTAGAAATATCAATGAACTCTGGGAAACTGGTTTTTTTGATAAAAAGTTTTACACTGATATTATCAGCGGCAGTATCGAGAAAGCTATTTATGGAATGCAAATAATTAATCAGAAGTGTGGAATTCTAGCTGGTCCGACTAGTGGATTAAATTATGCTTGTATGATCGATTATCTCCAAAAAATTGATAATTCACAAACTTTTAAAGAAAAACAAAAAGTAGTTTTTATAGCTTGTGATAGGGCAGAACCATATATGAATTATGTCAAAAAATACTGCCCTGATATTTTTGAAAAATCAACCCAATCAAGATTAACAGTCAACAATATCACACCTGATCAAATAGCAATATCGAAAACAATTGAGCCTGATCAGCTTCTACTCAAGATTAACAGTCAAAATCCTCCAATTATTATAGATATAAGGGGTAATTTTGCTTATTCGATAGGGCATATAAAGGATTCTATCAATATACTTGATGAGCTTTTTGGTACAATTATCGAACAAGGTAATACTCTGCCATTGAACAAAGAAATAGTAATCGTGTGTAGTGTTGGTAAAATCAGTGGTAAATTTTGTGCATTTTTAGAAAATCAAGGTTATACTACATTTTCATTACTCGGTGGGATTAAAGCCTGGAAAGAAAAAGAATTTGAACTTATTAAAACAATTAAAAGTTATGGACAATTTTGATTTTATATTTAACCCAGTCAATGACATCAGAAAGCTAGTCTTTACAGAATTAATTTCCAAAGTACACGGAGACATTGTTTTAGATCTTGGTTGTGGGGCTGTTGGTCATTATTGGTCTCTTGGATATATAGACAAAGTTGGTACCGTGGATTTTGTTGATTGCAATAAAGTTTTTATAGAGTCTCAATCTGCTACAATAAACCAGCTCAGTCCAGAGTATTTGGAGGCTAATTTTAAAGAAACTATTTTATTTTTAAAAAAAATGGCATTATTCCATCCAAGCTAAATTTCCATGAAATAGCTGAAAACATCGTATCAAAAATAAATAGAATAGAAATTTTGGACTTTGTAAAAAGTAGTTTACCTCAAAAATATAGCATGGTAATAGGAATCCAATCAATTGAATGTGTTAATACTGAAGCAGACTTTATATCCTCACTAAACAATGTAGCAAAAATGTTAGAATCAAATGGTAAATTCTTGCTGATGATATTAAGGTATAAAAAAGTAACTAATTTTACAAGAAAAATGATTGAATCAAACATGGAAGGATTGTTAAATCCTAATTTAAAAAAACTTGAACAATTATTTAATAACTCTAATCTTACGACAACAAAAATTAGTGTATTTGAATTAAACCAAGAAATTAACTATCATGAAGCTATTTTTATAGAAGCAAAATTAAGATAATTATGTGTATTAGAAGCTATTTCCCATTTTTCCAAAACAATCCTGAGTTGATTTATTTGGACTCAGCAGCAACTTCCCAAAAACCAAAATGCGTCATTGATTCAATTGCTAAATATCTGGAGACTGTTGCAAATCCAGGAAGAAGTGATTTTGGTATGAGTTTTGAAACCGAAGAACAAATTGAAGAATCAAGGGTAAAAGTGGCAAATTTTTTTGGAACTCAAAAAAACAATCTAGCCTTTACTTTTGGGGTTACAGATGGAATGAATACTATTACTAATTCTTTAGCCAAAAATATTCTCATGAATGGGGACGAAATTTTGATTTGCGACTTGGACCACAAAGCTACGATTTTACCGTGGATTGAATTAACAAAAGAATTAAAAATAGTTGGTAAAAATATACAAATCAAAAAATACCTTCTCGACCCGTTTACAGGCTTGATTGATATCAAAAGTTTACTAACAAATATTACAGAGAGAACCAGATTTGTAGTTTTGACTCATGCTCACAATGTATTTGGGCTAGTTAATCCAATAGCAGAAATCACAGCTCAAATCCCAGAGAATATAATAACAGTTTTAGATATGGCACAAACTGCTGGTCACATAAACACTAATTTTGAAGAACTAAATGTAAATATCGCATTATTTTCAGGTCACAAGATGTTTGGACTTGAAGGAGTTGGCGGTTTAATTGCTAGCAACGAATTTAAAAATCAATTCAGGCAAGTCAAATTTGGTGGAGGAGAAACAAATTATTTTCCATATAGCTTGGAGGTTGGAACCAAAAATACTGCCTCGATCCTATCCTTGGGTTCAGCAACAGATTTTATCAATAGTGTTGGAATTAAAAATATACACCAAGAGATAGCTAGTTTGACTCGATATTTGGTTTTGGAACTTAACAAACTTGACTCTATAGAATTGATGCCTGGAGCTGGCTATGATCTCAAAATCCAAAATACAGGAATTGTTAGTTTTGTACCAAGTTACGGTATCGATAAGTTAAAGTTTTTGCTATCTCAAAATAAAATTAATCTTAGAATTGGACAGCATTGCACACAAGAATTGAAAGATAGCGTTAGAGTTAGTTTGCACGCATATAATAACATCGAGGATTTGGACCGCTTGTTGGCTGTACTCAGAAATATGGAAGTTTAACCTGAACTAATCAAATTTTTCAACTATACCCGTCATGCCAACAACCCAAGGATAATCAAAGTAGGTTGTCATCCCAAACTTGTTTCAAGATCTACAAAAGCTTACAAATAAAGATTTAAAAGCTCTTGACAATACCAAAAAAAATAGATTATAATTTTAAATGTTGATGTTGACTACTGAGATTATATTTATATATTCTTGTTATCTTCTGAAACACCACACACTTATTTACAGGTAAAACAATTGAAAAACTTTCTTGCTGGATTCATTACTCTCTCATATCTAAGAGCCTGTCCTAATTCTTTTGTAAACTTTAAAAAACCCCCGTCGACTTCGTCGCCACCCCCTCTTGCGGGGGAACTACGAGCTAGGTTTACCCATTCTAAGGGGTCAAATCTTTAGATTTGGGAGTTTGCACTCACAGTAGTTAGAGATTTCGGACAGATTCTAAGCCTCTTATTTACTCAAACCGCTAAAGCAGAATGGGTAATCGTTGGAAACATCAATAATGGAGACATAAATCAGTTCTGTCAAACTAAATACAACGATGCAAGTTCTTATGGTTCAAGACTTTCTCCTGAAAGTGGAACTTTTGCTTGCGGAGTAATAGACCAAGGAACTGGTCAGTTTACATATCCTGGCGGCATATTTGGAATAACTGGAGAAGGATCCTTCTCACGAGAATCTGGACAAATTGAAGTTCCATATGCTCTCAATGATGCCTGCGGTTTCAAATATTCTAGTTCGCAATGGGATTGGCAAAGTCAATCCTGCGTAGGTCAAGGTTCGATGGAAGGTAATTGGTATCCTGGTAAAGGTTCTTCTAATTGGTAAATCTCTAGTTTATATTTTGTGTATTGAGACTCATTTATTTGAGTCTTTTACTTTTCTTAAAAAATAACTTAAAAATATTACAATGATACTTAAATTTATAAAAAACTATAAAGCATATACAATCTTTATTTCAACCTTTGCGTTTTTACTTGCAAGTTATTATATTGTAGTTTTCAATTTTATCAAAAACTTTCCTTTTTATTTGATTGCTATTGGTGGAGTATTAAATTTTATCTTTGGACTGTGTTTTCTATACGGTATTATAAATTATGCCATTTTTGCATTCCATAATTACAAGAAATAACCTTCTATGACCGAAATTATTTTACTAATTTC
>JAYWFY010000058.1:0-16804 GCA_043778555.1 bacterium | reverse complement strand
AATTTGGGGGTTGAAAAATTCCAACAAAAAAGCCCAGTATTTACCGAGCTTAGCACAGTTTATTATTGGTAATAAAAAGTTGATTGTTGTACATCTATAATGAATAATTGCACATACTATAATTGATGTCAAATAACAATTTAACTATTTCAAAACTGCGAATAAATTTGAAGTGATTTTACTCGTTAAAGTCAGGCGATGTAGAAAGCGATTATAAATAAAATTATAAACTTTTTTCAAAACTTTTTTCAAATTTCACGTTTAATTTATTAGTTATAGCAAATTGTAGATATTTTGTCATTGCTGCTGACTGTTTGTTTAAGGTTTTTATCGCATCTATGAGTATAGAATAAGCCTTTGGATGTCCGTATCTCAAAGATAATATCTGAAGGTTGAATTGCTCTTTATCTTGAATATTGAGAAAGAATTCTCTCAAGTCCAATTGCGCTTCTTCACTTTGGGCTATCTCCATAAAAGGTATTAATCGCTCAAAATTGGCAAAATACTTTGGATTGTTGTTGTAATCTTGCATCGCAATCTCTTCTCTAAAACATCGAAGTTGAACTCCATAACTTTTTTCAGTAGAAGATACCAACGACAAAGTATTTTGAGAACTATGACGAGCTTCAATCTGCTCCAAAATTTGATTTTTGCAATCTTGTAAAATAAGAAGATCAGGATGAGTTGATAATATTTCGTAAAATGTAGAGGTTGATTTGTTGTTTTGTGTCATAATATTTGTAAGATTAGGGTTTGTATAAAAATGTATTAAATTGAGAATTAAGAATAAAAAAACTCCCCGAGAATATCGAGAAGAAAATAGGTTTTGAGATCAAATTACTGACGCCAACCAAAATCACTCCTCGATTGAGAAGCCCAAGACCAAGATTGGTTGATTGTTGTTTGGGTTAAAGTTTGTTTGGTCATTTAGGTATTATTTTAAATTTTGTTGGATTTTATATTGTAGTGCTAGTAGTTTTCTTTTTTCACGTATTTTTCGATCTATTTTAAAAGGTGTTTGCTTTTCTTGGTTTGACCTTGTTAAAAGTTTTTGCCTTGCTTGTTCAATTTGCTGATCTAAATATTTTGGGACTTCCTTTGTCGATCCGCTCAAACTGTCTGCTGTAAGGGGATGATCTGAAACAGCTAATATTTCTTTGTAAGAAGGTTGTAACAAATTCATAATAATAAATAATTTTAGGGGTTTATAATAATTGTAGAAGTTTTTGTTTCTCCTAACAATTTTATAACGCTACACAAAATATAATCGGTCAATTCCTGCTACTATTGTGACAAAAAGGCTTAATTATGTAATAAATATTTCAAAGTTTTTAGTTATTTGGGGTTAGAGAAATCGATGGCGGTAGTCCTTGTTTATCAAAATCAGATACGATTAATGGCCAAGATGGCTTGCCGTAACCTTGAGACCAAACTACGATTCCTTTTGATTTGTTGGCTTCTACCCTGTATTGTCCAGCAATTTTTTGTATATCGGTGATTATAAAATCCAAAATTTCTTGATCTTCCAAATCCAATTCTCTTTGCACTTTTTCATAGCCCCAAGATTTAAAGTAAGTATAGAGACACTGTTTTTTGAAGTTTGGATCCAACCATTTGTCTTTGGTTAGTTTTGCTTTTTCAAAAGAGGCTTCAAACTCATCAGAGGTATAAAACTCCGACCAATTATTAATCTCAAAATCGAGTAGTGGATATTTTGCCCTAATTACATCTTGCAGATTTGCCTTGATTGCTGTAAGCTCGTCTTTGGCTTTTTGCAAACTTTCTTGATCGCACCAATTTTCAATTTTATCCACTGCCCAAAAATCCATATCTCCAAGTCTAATATTGAGCTTAAAATCCAATTTAGAATTTCCTATCATTTCACAGATTTTATCCAAGCTATTGGCTTGAGTTTTTGTAAAAAAAGATTCTATATTTGCAATTTCTTGTCCTACAAAATATTTGACTTTATTGTTTCTAAATTCTGAAGTTTGCCCAATGCAACAGCTCATTGTTAATTCGACCTTGGAATTGCACCTCATAGATTCAAGTAAATAATTGACCAATTGTTCCGTGGTAGGATTACTTTTACCGAGTGTATCTAGTCCTACAAAGTTGCATACTTCTATCGATTCTTGGCGAGTGATATTTAGCTCTGGATAGACAATAGTCAGCAAGTCTTCTGCACTCAGCAATTGCGATTCTTTTTGTAATTCAACAAAGTCAGTCCTCACTTTACTTATCATGGTAGCATCTATTCTGTTGATTGGTATTTTTGCCAATTGAGCTGGAGATTTTTCCAAAAATTGTGCGTTGTATTCAGCTAGGGTTGAGATTCCTTGCCGTGGGGTGAATTGGATTGGTTCAAAGTTTGTGTCTCCAATTTTTTGAGAGTTTGTTTGAGAAATATATTTTTCTTGTAACCAGCTAAGGTTGTTTAAATTTGAGTTCATAATTAATATTGATTTAAATTTTTAAAATAGCTTTATTTCAGACATTGGGAAACAAAAAAACCACCCTAATGGCGGTGGTCAAGATCTATTTTATCTCTATTTTTTCAAATCAAAACAGTAAGTCAACCACCAATGTATGGTAGTGATGACAAGAAATGCAGTTGATGTTATAATTCATAATTTAATATTGCCATGCAAAATAACTTTGGTCAATTGTGTTTGTATTTATGACAAAATTGGGTATATTTTGTAATGTACGTTTCATTTAAATTTTTATCTTGACTTTTTTTAGCCAAAAACAATATAATTCTTGATACGATTTTTCACCAATAAAGCAAGGGTAAATTTGCAAGGATATGTCTAGTTTATATTTTATTTTTTGGGTCAAAGTTAATTCTACAAAGTTAATCAAAGTTTGGTCGTTATCAAAATGCTGTCTTGCCATTGACCCCACAAACGTATAATACTCTTTGTCGTTATAAATAACGTTTTGATTGATAAGATTGATAAAATCCTTCTCCAAAACCTCAAACTCCTGGTTTGGCTTGCCATTTTGGGAATACTCTATCGTCAATGATTTTGTAGGAAAAACTGAATCCAAGCACAAGCCACCAGCCTCATTGGTCTGAGTATTAAATTCAAATTTATTATTTTCAAAATTATCAATTATTACATTTTTAATATTTATGTATTGCAAAACACCATTGTTTAATTTACTTAGCCTATTGACTATCAAACAGTCATTATTTTGAGCTGTGGTTTGGTGAATATCAATAATAAAATCTGCTTTTTGAAGTAATTTGACAATTTCAAAAGCTCGGTTTTGTTCATAATTACCACCTTCAATTCCAGGAAAACTTCGGTTGAGATCCTGTTCTACAAATCGTTGATTGATCTCTACGGCTTTGGGGTTGCAAATGACAGACTGATACGACCAGTTTTGGCTTTTACCCATTGGATATTTTTGAGCTAAAGCCAACCCAATTTGTTCATTACCGTGAGCACAGCAACCTACAAAAAGTGTCTGTTTTAAATTATTTGTCATATTACTTGGTTCTTTGTTGTTTTAAAATATCTGATGTTTCAATTGGTTTTGGTTGGCAATAATAATAAAGTTGATGCTCTGGCTCCGCTGGTGGTTGTATTTCAAAATTATTATTTTCAAAATGTTCTTTGGGCGTTGATTGGTATCCAAAAGTCTGAGCTGAGTGTATTACTCTAGCTGAAGTGGTAAGCAAAAATGCGTTCGATCCTTGTGGTATTTTGCCAGTCATAGACTCAAAGACTTTGTGTCCAAGTTGTTTTCCTCTATATTCAGGGCTTACCCAGACCGTACCCATTTCATACCAATTTGGTTGGCTTTCAACTTGCCATAACATCGCAGTTGCAATAATATTTTGCTCGTTATCCAAAATTGCTGTGAATAGGTTTTGCTCAATAAGCTTTTCAAAATCTTCAACTGTTAGTCTTTCGGTCAAAAGTGCTGACTCAGTTATAAATTGATCAATAACTGTTTTGAGTTGATGAGAATTGATTGATGAAAGGTCTTTTAAGATTTCAAATTGGTTGGTTGTTGTTGATTCACATTGATTTACTAAAGTCATATTCGTTATAATTAAAGTTGAAAAGTAGATTTTGGACAATAAAAAGTCCCCTTGAGTTTTTTCAAGAGGATGTCAGTTTTTTGAGCAAAAATTAATTCACCATACAGACCAAACACCATCTTGAAAAAAATGTTGTACGCCGTAATTGATAATTAAAACTGTGATTCATAATCTAATATTGCTATACAAAATAGCTTTGGTCAATTGTGTTTGTATTTATGACAAAATTGAGTGTGTTTTGTAATGAATATAACACTTATAATTTTACCCTCGGATTTTCTTCAAAAACTCAATACCAAATTGATCGTAGGATTTTGCTCCGCTGCAGTTTTTGTCGTATTCATAGATAGATTGTCCAAATGATGGAGCCTCAGCCAACGTGACGTTACGTGGAATGACTGTATCAAAGACTTCTCCCCCAAAATTTTTTTGCAGCTCACTTTGGACTTCTCCGCTGAGCTTGTTGCGAGAGTCAAACATTGTGATCAATATTCCCATTATATGGAGTTTTGGGTGCAATTTTTTTCTTACTTCGACAAGTGTTTTGATCAATTGGATCATCCCATCCAAGGCAAAATACTCTGCTTGAACAGGTAAAATTACCTTAGTACTAGCTGTCAAGGCGTTCAAAGTCAATAGTGAGAGTGAAGGTTGGCAATCTATGATAATGTAGTCAAAAAGATTGTCAGGGATTTTTTCCAAGGCTTTTTGGAGGGCAAATTGATTGTCAGACGTTGAAGATTGATTAAAACTACCAAGACTAAGATTGGACGGCAAGACAGATAACTTGGAAATGTACGACTGTACGAGTTGGCTTTGTAAGCTAGCTTCTCCGCTGAGTACTTTGAGTGCAGATTTGTTTTCGTCCCGACAATTGAGATGTTCTCCAGAGTGACCTTGAGGATCAAAGTCTATAAGCAACACTTTTTTGTTTTTGTGTGCCAAAAATGCACTGAGATTGACTGCTGTAGTAGTTTTGCCAACGCCACCTTTTTGATTGATGATCGCAATGACTTCTGTAGATTTCATATAGAAAATGTCCTTGAAAATGATTAATACTATTATTAAACTTGAAAACCAAAACTGTGTCAAGCAATATTAAGCAAACTTTTTATCACCAAATAACCCCCCTTACGAGAAATATTATATGCACCTTTAGCGTCTGCATTTTGCGGTACAATTGAATCTAATTTTTGATTTATTTCAATATATTTTCTGGTGTCATCTGGTTAATGAATCTATTCGACTGATGTTGACTGCATCAACATAATTGATAATCTCCCGCTGATCTGCCGGTTTAATCTTACCAATATCTAATGGTGGGCATAGTTGAACAGCGTAGAGAACTCCGCCAAGCTCATTAGGTTCTTTGTCTTTGAAAAAAAGATATTGCAGTTTGGTAACAAATGCGAGTTATCGATTAATGGATGACCGTGCAAACATAAGGATTAGTTTTGACAAGAAGGCTATACTTTAATACTATTTTAGTTATATATCAATCTGTTTGATTAGGCAATCTTAGTTAAAAAAAACAACTCAACAACCAAATCTGATCAATGAAAGAAATAAACCAACTGGCGTTACGAAAATCCAACTTACCAATTACATTTCCGCAAAAAGATCAACTATTCTTAAACCCAAAGACACAAAAAAGTAATATTTCGGAAACCATTTCAGTGATCAAATCTAGCTCAAAGATTAATACTGACTCTGGCAATCGTGTATATTCTACAAGTATTAGAGAGCCTAGTTTTGTTGGTAAAAAAATCTTAGGTAAAAAAGATCAAGATAGAGAGTTTCGTACTTTTTTTGGCTTTCGGATAGAAGGGCTTGGTAGAAAAGTGACGTTTGGTCTTATAGTGTTATTGGGAGTCAGTGTTGTTATTATTGGTATATTCATAGCTATAATTGGAGATATATGGACAAGGTCGCCAAGCCTAGAAGAGTTTATCAAACGCCCCAGTGAGTCTAGTACGGTTTTTGCTCGCGATGGTAAGACTAGAATTTATGAATTTTATAAAGAAGAAAAACGTGAGGCAATCTCAATTACCAAAATCCCAAAGGTTATGCAGCTAGCAGTAATTGCTCTTGAAGACGAAAATTTTTATAGAAATGAGCAAGGGATACCGTGGAAAAATATGGCTGGAGCATTGCAAAAATGTCTTACAAGCGGAGGTGACAATTGTAGAGGCGGCTCTGGGCTAGCACAACAACTGGTCAAAGTTATGACAAAAAAACAAGAAGTTACAGCTGACCGTAAAGTCAAAGAGCTCATATCTGCCATTAGGCTTAACCAAGATAGTAATCACACTGATATTCTAGAAGCGTATCTCAACTGGGTTCCTTTTGGTCGCAATAGCTATGGTATCGAGCAGGCTTCAAAAAGTTATTTTGGCAGGTCGGTAGAAGAAAAAAATGGTAATGAATATGTACTTACTCCAGCCGAAGCTTGCCTCCTTGCCTCCTTTATCCAAAGCCCTGGTTACTATCCAAATAGTCTTGACAAACCAGAAAGTGAAGGATTCAAAGCCCTAGTGGAGCGTAAAAACTTTTGCCTCGAAAAGCTAAAATTGTTGGAGCTACCAATAGATGATAGCGGTACCTTGGGTCAATATATCAAAACCCAAGAAGAAGTTGTAAAATGGCAAGATATGTCGATTGTTGCTAGCCAAATTAAAGATGCTACCAGTACTAGATCACTGGGGCGAATTGCCATTGTTAAGCAGTTTGCCGACGATCCATTTCCTCATTTTAGGGAATATATTACTGAAGAGCTAACAAAACTCTATGGTGAAGACACTTTGTATGGTGGTGGACTTAAGATTATCACAACCTTGGATACCGAATTGCAGAAAAAAGCACAAGCCATAGTTAGTAATTCAGAATCAAGACTTAAAGAAGTTGGAGCGACTAATGCTGGAGCTTTGATATTGGACGGTCCGACTGGAGAAATCTTGGCTATGGTGGGATCTGTAGGCTATGATAGAGATGATATTGATGGACGAGTCAACCTTGCAACGATGCCAAGGCAACCAGGCTCAAGTATTAAACCCTATGTGTATGCAAATGCTTGGCAAAACGGATATAATCCAAGTACCAAACTCAACGACAATTATCAAAACTGGAACGGATATATTCCCAAAAATTTTTCTGGATATTTTACTGGAACAGTATCAATGCGATATGCTCTTCAAAATTCTCTTAATATTCCAGCCATCAAAGCCTTACTAATGGGAAGTTCCACTTATACTAGCTCAACTGGTTATCAATCTGACAAAAAAACTGAGCTGGAGCAGAAACTTAATAGCTTTTTTAACTTTGTTCAAAAGGTTGGTGTCAAGTTTCCTTGCATTGCTAGTGGAGATGGATTTGAAACTTGTAACAGCAAAGACTCATCAGTCAACGCTTATCGTAGTCGCTGTTTTCTTTCTACCGCACTGGGGGGGTGTGAAGTCAAGATGATCGATCATGCCACTGGCATTAATACCTTACTACAAGAAGGAAACTTGAGAACTGCCACTCCATTTATTTCAATTACTGGACATAATGGTAGCAAAGATGAAGAGATTTATAAATCCAAGAAAGAAAGTTTCTATCCAAAGGAAGATCGTGCAATGGATCCACTGATTGCAAAGCAAGTTGCGAATGTAATGACAGATTATGATATTCGGGCAGCTGAATTTGGCAATTTGAGATTTAATCTAGAATTGAAAGACAAGAAGTGGAAAGTCGCCGCCAAAACTGGTACAAGTAATGGTCCTAAAGACTTTTGGGTGGTAGGTGGGTCTCCACTTTTTACAACTACAATCTGGGCTGGGCGCAATGACAACAAAGATATGTCTAACGATTCGTCGTCGTCAGCTTCGGCTGCCTTTATTTGGAACCAGCTAATGGAAATATTGCACAAAGACAAGCCAGTCAAAAATTTTAGCACTGAAGGATTGGATAAAATAGAAGTGCGTCCAGGTGTATCAGAGTTGCTGACTCCTTCACAAAAAGTATACCTCAAAGACAAAGGTGGACTGATAGAACCAATTGTCAAATTAGATTCAAACTAAACTTTTTAAAATTTATGGATCATGAAAACCTTTGGAGCCACAAAAAATTTCCCAACCCGATAGATTCAAGTGAGAAAATTTTGCTAATACTAAGACAGGATACTTCGCTTGTTAAAAGCAAACTAACTACTAGCTTTGGGCTAATTTTGTTAATTTTTTGCCTTAAGCTGCTACTACAAAACAGTTTTAATGTTAACGATAATAGTGCTTGGTTCTATTTTGTAAATATGGGGTATTATACTTTTGTTTGTATATTAATGCTAAAATTTGCTTTTTTTTGCCATAATTATTATCTTTCTTTCTGGACTTTTACGTCTTCTCGAATTCTTCATTATCAGCAAAATAATTTTTTTCAAGCTGATGTTTACTCTATTTGGTTCAAAAATATTGAAAGTGTAAAACTAAAATCAGAAAAAATCGCAAATACTCTTAATGATTATGGAGATGTTATATTAAAAATAAAAGGGGAAGGTGAGCAAAGAACCAAAATTGAGATGACAAATTTACCTACCCCCAGATATGTTATTGAACTTCTTGATACACTCATCAAATGAAAAATTGTAACCTATCATTACTAGGTTAAATGGAGTACTAACTATAGGTTGATTATAACTACCCCTCTAACGATTAAGATTTATTTAGTTTAGAATTTTTAGATCAGATCCTAAAGGAAGTTCAGAATGTTAGCCTACCAAATTATTCGGTTGCACCGAGTTCGTTGACAAGTTTATCGTTGTAAAGCGAAAGGATTGCAGCCTGTTTTGTAATATTTGAGAATATGCTAGATTTGGATTTGTATCCTTGATTACATGACCCTACTTCTTCCTCTCCCCACATCACTCTCCACCTGTAAAGACCAGCTTCGTCGGTATAGATTTGTAGCAAATATTCGGTTGTAGTATTTTTAAGAGTGAATTGGTCTCTAATTTTGATTGCCATAGTAAAAATTTTGATTAGTTATAATTATTATTGTGTTATTTGTACCAGTTGGTAATTAATTTATCAGGATTTATTATTCTACAAAACAATATAATTTGTCAAGAGTTTGTGAGTAAACTTCACAAAAAACTCAAAACTGTATTATAATATTAAAATGAGTAACAGATCAATATCACCAAGCAATGAATCAATTAAAAGTCAGGCTCTGGAAAAAGAGCAGCGTATAATTTTGCATAACAATTTGTTACAAAGAATTCTCAAACTTCGTGATAAAATTGGTACAAGCATGTCACTTACTGAGCTGTCTCGAAAGCTCATTGACTTGGAAACTATGGTCTATGGAGGCTGCGATCTAGAAGAAATTGATATAGAGATTATATCTATAGAAAACATAGTGATCCTTCATTTAAACAACTCATTGTATTCAATTCGCCACCCAGGTCAAGCAATTGTAACTAACACTAAAAAAGTATTTCAGCCAAAAGATATCAGCCAAAAAATTAAAACCAACCTTGAGAAAAAAGAGTTATAAATTAGCTTATTTAAACATAAAAAAACTACCTAGTAATTAAAGTAGCTTTGTCTTGGATTATGTAGAAAAAAGAATTTGCATTTTATTATATCAGATTAAACTTTGCTTCAACCATAGCTAGCTAGGCAAACAAACCAATTTATTATGATTTTTTTTCTTAATTTTTAAACAATTAAAGACAATTTTGTTGGTTTTACCAACTTTTTAAGTATATTCAATTTTTTTATTTTGTGCAAGTTTTAGTTAAAATTTGAGTTGCAGTAAAAAACCTTGACAGAAAGTAGAAAACTGTTGATTATTAACTGGTTATGGCTGCAAAAAAAATAAAATCAGAAGTAAAAATGCTTATCCAAGCAACTAAAGCTAATCCAGCTCCTCCAGTTGGCTCTACCCTCGGTCCTTTGGGTATCAACTTGATGATGTTCTGTAAAGACTTTAATGATAGAACTAGTAGTATGGTAGGTGCCGTACCCGTAGTAGTGACTGTTTATGATGATCGTTCGTTCACATTTATCCTCAAAACTCCACCTGTCGCAGAGCTAATCAAACAAGCTCTCAAGGTAGATAAAGGAGCTGCAACTCCAAATAAAACTAAAATCGGCACCTTAACAATGGCTCAAATCACCGAAATTGCCACCAAAAAAATGCCAGACCTAAACTGTTTTGAGATCAAATCAGCTGAAAGTATGGTAATTGGAACCGCCAAGAATATGGGTGTCTTGGTAGAAGCTTAAATGTTTTCACTCATTTAGTAAAAATTCTATTGGTTACGGTTACATATACTCACTCCTATAATAACCTAATCTTAATTTAGTGGGCTGCTATCTTGAATCTGTTTGAGGATCTAGGAAACACAGCTTAATCATTAGAATAACCGTTATAAAGCCAAATTATTAAAAACTCTTTTAAACTTTTAAAAATTAATTATGTCCAACTTATCCACTATCGTGAACGACAACCAAACTAATCTTAAAGGAGCCGTTTTTCATTTCAAAGCATATGCAATCTTCTTGTTTATTTGTGGTGGACTACTCTGTTTACTTGGACTTCCGCTGTTGCTACTATTTGGTCTAGGTATTATCTATATCGGTATGGGTATCCTATATGTATTTTTGGGCTTAAACATTCTTAAAGCATCTCAATCTGTCAAGAAAATTATCGAGGTATCAGAGCTTACTCAAGATGAATATAATTCCAACAGTATGAACGTTATTCTAGAGATCAAAAAGCATTTCAAGATCCTAAACATTATTGTAGCTGTCTCGCTTGCATTAGGTCTCATACTTGGAATCGCGTTTGCTTCAGCTTTGCCAGCCTTTTATAAGCAGCTTGAAAAAGAAAATTTTACGATGAACAGTCAAAACTACAACTCAAAACTACCACGAATAACCAACCCGTACCAAAGCCAAGTAAATAACTCACCATCAGCAACTCAAATGGGAATGAGTGATGAAGAACACGCCAGTATGCACGATCCCAAAAATATAGCTGATACTGATTACTCAAGTCTAGATTATACAAAACCAATCAACCAATCCAAAAATTATCAAGAAGAAATTAAAAAAGCAATGGAAACATTGACTCCAGAACAAAAAACTGTGATGGAAAAAGCAATGTCTAATATCAAAAATTAAATTCAAAAACCTGGGAGAAACACCAACAAACGTTTCGTTAAAACCAAAACTATTATGTCCAAAAAAATAATCAAACTCAACAACCGATCTCGAAAATATTCCGCAAACTTTGCACTTATTCAAGACGCTATCAAATCCAATAAGAACGAAATTTTTTCTGTAGAATCAGCCGTCAAAACTATTTTATCACTTGAGCAGCCAGCTTTTAAAGACGGTTCTTCACTAGAAATCCACTTCAAACTCAACATCAACCCTACCAAATCTGATCAATTAGTGCGAAATTCTGTAGTCCTTCCTCATGGTACTGGCAAAAAAGTAATTGTAGCCGCCTTTGTCAATCCTGAAAATGCTGACCTAGCCAAAAAAGCTGGAGCTGACATTATCGGTGCCGAAGATCTTATCGAAGAAATCAAACAATCTGGTAAAGTCAATTTTGACAAGGCTATTGCTGAGCCAGATATGATGAAAAAACTACCTGCAATTGCTCGTATTCTTGGTACAGCAGGAGTAATGCCAAACCCGAAACTTGGAACGGTTGGTACTAATATTGAAGATATGATCAAAATTATCAAAGCTGGTAAAGTAGATTTCCGTAATGATAAAACTGGAAACGTCCACTTCTTACTTGGAAAGATTAACAAATTTTTTGATGAAGCAAAACTAATTGAAAATGTCAAGTCAGCAATAGATGCAATAGAAAAATGCAAGCCAGACGTAATCAAAAAAAAATATATAATTTCTATTCATTTGGCGTCAACAATGTCACCTTCACTGCGTATCGCATAGATCATAAAACCCAAAAGTTGTTCCTCCATAGCGGAGGTCTTCTTTTTGCTTTTGAGCCATGCTTTGCTAATCAAAGGAAAATCTATATACTCATTTAAAAAATAAAATCTATAATGCCAACAACCCACAGTCGTAATAAATCTAGCACTTCCATGACATTTGCGACAAATAATAGCAACAAAAATAGTTCAAGTTCTAGCCAAGCTCGATACAGATCACGCAAAGACAACGGATATTTAAAAATTGCAAAAGCTCCAAGATCACCTAGTGAAAGCAAACCTAGACCAGTCAGAGTACAAAAATATATGGAAATTGATTACAAAATCTTGGTCAAAAAAGCTGTTCCACAATCTATCGAAGACTACACCCCTACCAAAAACTTTAAACAACATGGTTTACATCCAGAGATAATAAAAAGCCTAGAGATCAAAGGTTACACACAACCGACCCCCATTCAAGATCAAGCCATTCCTCACATTATGCAATCCAAAGATATCTTGGGAATTGCCAACACTGGAACGGGTAAGACTGCAGCTTTTTTGTTACCACTTATCCATCAGGTTTATCAAAATCCATACAAGCGTATCTTAATTTTGGCACCGACAAGAGAGTTGACTGTCCAAATTCATAGTGAACTCCAGACATTTATTGGCAAAAGCCAAATCAGATCGGTGACAATTGTAGGCGGTGAAAATATCGACAAACAGATTAAAGCTCTCAAAAAACCAATGAATTTTATTATTTCCACCACTGGTCGCGGATTAGACTTGATGGAGCAAAAATATATTAAAATACGAGAAATTGACACTATTGTTCTTGACGAGATGGATCAAATGCTAGATATGGGTTTTGTTAAAGATATCCAAAAAATACTCAAACAAGCTATTAGTGTCAAGCATTTGCTTTTTTTTAGTGCAACTACCACTCCTGAGATCAAAAAACTAGCAATGGGTATGTTGACCAATCCTGTCTATATATCGGTAATAAGAGGGCAAACAGCAGATAATGTGAACCAAGGTGTAATAGAAATCCGAGAAAGTGACAACAAAATAGAAAAACTTTGCGAGCTCCTTTCAAAACCTGAAGTGGAAAAATCTATTGTATTTGAAAATACCAAACATGGGGCTAGTAGAATTGAAAAAGAACTCAATAAGCGGGGTTTCAAATCTTTGGCTATCCATGGCAACAAAACTCAAGGGCAGCGAACCCGAGCCTTGGACGCATTCAAAGCTAGTGAAATTGACATCTTGATTGCCACCAATGTAGCAGCTCGTGGTTTGGATATTCCGTTGGTTTCACATGTAATCAATTTTTCATTGCCACAATCCAAAGAAGATTATATTCACAGGATTGGTCGGACTGGACGAGCTGGAGAGGTGGGTCAGGCGTGGACTTTTGTACCTGTTGGTTAGAATTATACCTATTCCACCAATAATCTAATCCAAATTTGGTAGGCTGTCATCCTGAACTTGTCGTGCCGAAGCTAAACAAATCAAGTTTGTTTGCAACTCGTTACTTTTCAGGATCTAAGAATCTCAAGTTAATTAAAGCTCAATCATTAGATGAATAGCCATGTATATATGCTTTCCACCAAAATCCACTCTTTGACATAAAACCTATTACGAAACACAATCAAAATATGCTGATCTTTTATGGGCTAGGTAATAATGAAGCCAAATACCTTGGCACCAAACACAATATCGGTCGGATTACAGTAGAGCAATTGGCTCAAAAACTAAATGCTAACTTTCTAGATTCTGGACAAGGCTGTATGGTGGCTAAAGCAAAGGTTGATAAAACCGTCGTTTGGTTAGTTTATTCCAAAGGTTATATGAATACCAGCGGCGAGCCAATTTCAAAGCTAATCAAGTATTTTAAGCTTAACTTTACAGACTTTCAACTAACGATTGTCCAAGACGACAGCGATCAAATCATTGACTCAAATAAAATGACCTCTGGCGGTGGAACAGCAGGTCATAATGGAATAATATCTAACTACCTTCATTTATCTAATATAATTGAGCAAAAAAATATATGGCGTCTCAAAATTGGCATCCGACCAGAAGGAAATCGACTCAAGTCCGAAACTTTTGTTTTGAATAATTTTACCCAGCAAGAAAGCCAAAATGCCAAAGATCTTGCCCAGATTATTCTTGACAATCTCAATCATTTTATAACTCCAAATATTGGTAAATTACAAAATGTAATTCATGGAAAAGCTAATTAGATTAATTTTCGCTCAAACAAATCTTAGCTGTCATCTTGAGCAAGTGAGAAGTGGAGGTCTGGGTCTCCCAGACTAGAGCCTCGCCACGACAAGCGAAAGATCCCGTCCCAGAAGGAGGCAATCTTCAAAGCTGTCATTCTGAACTCGTTTCAGAATCTAAAAATTAACGACATTAAAAATAAATTATAAAACAATGCCAAAATCAATCTTAGATAGTAATATATTACTTAGTAATTTAACAGCTCAAAATATTGTTTTATACATTCAAAATTTACTTTCAAAAGATATAGAACTTCAACCTAGACAATTAGCTATTTTAAAACTAGGAGCAGATTACACTTTGTCTTCAATTAGAGAATTTAACGTCCAAACGGTTTGCGACCTTGCTAAAATTGAAACCAAATCTATGTCGTATAAAGTTAGCTCAGATATTCATGAAGAGTTATATTATTTTGAAAGTGAAATACGGTATTTATTTGACAATTATTGCGAAAAACAAGATCAAATTTGGCAAGATGAACATAATAAAATGCTTATTGAATTAGTTGGAGCTTAGATCTACGATACTTTTTAGATTCTGAAACGAGTTCAGAATGACAGCCACTTTACATTGATAGCTTTAAAACCCACCAGACAGGATCTTTCGCTACGCTCAAGATGACAGACTTATTTTCAACACCACTAACTATTAATTTCAATTCCCCATTATGAAAACTACACAAATCCGCCTTCACAAATTTCTCATTGACTGGCTCGCCCAAAACGACCGCTCCAACTACACCGTGCCTGAGATCAAACGTAACATTGTTGAATACGGAGTTTTTGTATCTGGAGTTTTGACTCGTAGCCAGCTAGAGTGGGTTTATCCAAGCCAAACTATTGCACTTAATAATTGGCCTAGCCGTGAGCTTGGTGATATGTCCAAAATCAAAGTGCTTTATGAAGATGAAGATTGTCTAGTTCTCAATAAACCTGTCGGGCTAGTAGTAGAGCCTGGTGCAGGACATCCAGATGACAACATTGTATCTTGGCTGCTTGCAAATTATCCTGAGCAAGACTTTCGTAAAATCTATGGAGATAACGAAGAACCAGAAGATATGGGCGACAAATACTATGACGAGAGTGATGAAGAGTCTAGGTTTAACCAGCGGGCTTGGGCAAAAATGACAGGGCAAAGACCAAAAAAAGATGCTTCCAACGCACACCTCGTGGTCGGCAAAATGAAGCGAGAGCATCAGTACAATATTTATCTTCGGCAGGAAAAAATCCAGTCCCGACCTTATACTTTTGGGGCATTAGTTGGAGCTGAAATTACGACTGATAAAGATTACAAAAAACTCATTCCAGTTAGCGGTTTGGTACATCGACTTGATAAGGATACACAAGGTTTGCTTTTGGTCGCCAAAAACTTGGAGTCCTTTCATTGCTTGCAAGATCAATTCCGCTCCCGCAATGTCGTCAAAAAATATTTGGCTGTAGTTGATGGGATTGTAGATCAAAAAATTCACCTTGAAAACTGGCAAGCTCGTAGTCTTAGCAACCCAATCGAGCAGAAGTTTTTTTGGACGGAAACCGAGGCTTTTGGTTATAGCAAAGAAGCTCGCCATGCGGAATCAATCATAGAGCCATTATACATTTGTAAAGAAACCAACCAAACCATTATTCAGATCCAAATCAAAACTGGTCGTATGCACCAAATCCGTATTCAGTGCCTAGCTCTAGGCTTTCCTCTCAGCAATGATAAGGCGTATAACTTATTAAAAGTAGAATTCGAGGTGGACAATAATTCCCCTCTTAAGGGGTGGCAGGTAAAGCCTGAAGGGGTGGTAAATGTTGACGCAACTACAAATATCAATCCAATCAAACTCCCAAAACAATTTTATGATAATCCAAACAATTCAACCTTAGAATTAACGGAAACAATTGCACAATTAAACGCAACAGAATTTCAAGCCAAACAAAAAACCCTCTTTGGCGAAGGGCAATATTGCTTACTTTCTAATCATTTAGAAATAGTTTTACCAGCAGGAAAGTTGACCAAGTTTGTGGTTAATGAGATTGAAGATTAAAAAGATTCAAGTCTTTGACTAAAGTGTATTAAAGCGTATAGAATTGTAACATCAAATTAAACTAAAAATTCTAAATGTTCCTCGACAAAAAACAATTAACCGAGACTGATATTCGAACTAAATATATCTTGCCAGCACTGACAAAAGTTGGTTGGGATAGCTACTCCCAAATCCGAGAAGAATACTACTTTACAGCTGGTGAAATCAAAGTCAAAGGTAAAAAAACTAAACGAGAAGCTGGCAAAAAAGCTGACTATATCCTGTTCTACAAACCCAAGTTACCAATTGCGATAATTGAAGCCAAAGATAACAAGCACCAAATAAGCGATGGTATGCAACAGGCTTTAGAATACGGCGGAATTCTAGATATTCCTTTCATTTTCACCTCTAACGGTGACGGATTTTGTTTCCACAATCGATTCACAGGCAAAGAAAAAATTATTAACCTCAGTGATTTTCCTAGTCCGCACCAACTCTGGAGAATGTACAAAGAACACAAAGG
>JAYWFY010000057.1:0-5596 GCA_043778555.1 bacterium | reverse complement strand
TTTTAGCTTATTTAATTATTAACTACTTGTTTATAGTTAAAATACCTAAATTGAGTTGGCTTTGTATAATAATTTGGTATGTATTTGGTTATATTTTTGTAACGACAACAGACGCAAGTGGTTGGTTGTTAATAGAAAATTTAAAACCACAGTTATTATATTTAACTATCAAAATATTATTCACAAATACAATTATTTTCGGAAACATTGCTGTGAGTATATATGGCTTTCTCAAAAAGTAGCCTTACTCGTTTTTTGTGGCAGTGTATTTATTAGAGTTTCACCCGAGACTCTTTTTCTTTGCTAGAATTTACCCCAAATAAAAAAGCCCCTCAGGAGCTATTTACAATTTAAATTAATGGTGCGTCGTGAAGAATTCGAATCCCTGACCCTCTCAACGTCAATGAGATGCTCTATCACTGAGCCAACGACGCATACTGATTTTAAGATTCTAAATATGGTTAAACAGAGAATTGTTGTCAGAGAGTATCTCTTCAATCCAACCTATAAACCAAAGTTGCCATCAATGAACCGGACTTCTGGCTCAATGTCGATACCAAAACGCTCTTTGATTTTGGATTGTAGTATAGCTACAGTTTCTACGGCATCTTTGTATGTAGCTCCTCCTAGATTGGTCATAATATTGGCGTGAGTTGGTCGCATTTGTATTTTTCCATTGATAAAGCCCTGCAGATCAAGACTTTCTAGGAGCTTACCAACGGGTAGTTTGTTGCCATACATTATCCAGCTAGGATCTATATTGGATTGAATTTCTATAGGCAAAGTGCTAAACAAAATATTTTTGAATAAACTACCAGGACTAGCAAATCCTGCTGGATAGATAGCATCGCGTTTTGTAGCGATTTCCTTATACTTGGACTTTGCAGCAACAATATCTTGATCAATTGGGATTTTGAGCTCAATGCCAGTAATCAGCCAGTTTTTGTTGCGTTTGAAGACGCTATCACGATAGCCAAAGTGACAGTCTTTGGTTTGTAATCTATGTACACCGACCCAGTCGGGTTGTTTGATCACTTCTACAATATCTATGTACTCAACTTTTTGAACAAACGACATGATCTCACAACCATAAGCTCCAGCATTACCTACCACAGCTCCACCAATAGTCCCTGGCACACGATTGAGTCCTACCATTCCACCTGCATTATTACTCAAGCCAATATCCACAATTGCTTGAAGCTCGACGCCAGGATCACACTCGATAACAAGGAATTTCAAATCTTCAAGCTTAGTGATGCCCTCAATATTTTTATTTATACTTTTGACATCCAAATTATCCATTTGACAAAGATTAATAACTACTTGACGGCTCAACATTCCGACATCGTCAAAGACAGTATTGGAGCCACCAGCCAAGACAAAAAAAGGAGCTTTATTATCCCACGCAAACTGTATAGCTTCAACTACTTCACTTGCATTGACAGGAAAAAACATCCAGTGTACACTGCCACCAATTCCGATGGTGTTATAATCTGACAACCTTTGATTGAGTAATATTTTCATAACAAATCTTTTATAATAATCATTTCTTAATATTAATCTCCAATTATATAGTGGATAACTTCTATAGCGTTTATATTTTTGCTAATAGCTGCATTAATATAGTGCCGATATTGTGACATTTCTCCTGCCAAGATTGATCCAACTATTTGACCGCTTGACGATCGAAACCACAGTTTGATAAAGCCCTCTTGATCTATTTTTTGAATCATTTCTATTTCAATATCTGGATTGTACACTAACTGGGCTTGAGCAAATGACATCCCAAGAGCAAAAATAGGCTTACTGGTATTTATCTCAAAATTGATATGATTATTGCCAAGATTGTTAGCTTCTCCCATTGCCGCCATATCCCACAACTTTATAGTTGGATTTTTTCGTCGCAAATTGAATACAAAATCGGTTGATTTAGCTAGCTTGTTGGACTTATTAACGTTAGAATTGCAATCTCCAAGAGCCCAAATATTGATTGCATTGGTACGAGAACGACTGTCTGTATGAATGCCGCTAATGTCAAAATTGATACCAACTCTGTTGAGACCCAAACCTTTGTCTATAAATGTCTCTTGAACTTGAACATAGACTGCGTCGTAATCTCTAATCCAGATTTTTTTATTTTGCTGGACTTGAACAGTTATTTTTTGGGTTTCTATGATTTCCAATATGCTTGCTTCAAAATAAGTTTTGATCTGGCGATTTTCCATATATTTTTCCAGATACTTAATTGTTTCTGCGTCCAACATTGGCATGATATCTAGTAGGTTTCTTTCCTCTATAATGCTGACGCTAATACCAAAATTGGAATACAAATCAGCTATCTCTAGATTAGCAGAATTAAAACCTAAGATCAAAATACTATTTGGAATTTTGCTAAACTCAAATGCAGAGTATTGATGCAAAAAATTGATACTTTTATTTTTGAATATTATAGGTGTAATAAGGCTGTTTTTACCTACTGCCAAGATCAAATGCTCAAAAGTGATAAATTCCGTCACGCCGCTATTGGATATCTCAATTAGATTTTTGGAATAAAATGAGGCTTTGCCAGCGATAATATGTAGATTGGATGTGTTTTCATAATCTTCAAGGAAATACTTATAAGTAGCCAGTACTTTTTCTTGTATCAGATTTTTGATTGATTTGCGATAGCTCAGCAACGTTTGAAAGGTGGCTTTGTAATCTTTAAATATCTCAAGAGCGGAGCCAAATGACTTGGCCTCTTGTTGGAGCCAAAATTTGGGAATGTCAAAACTATGAAGATAGCTTCCACCAAAAGCATCTTGTTCTATCAAGACAACATTCTCACCCATCAAGGACAGTTCTTTGGCTAAATGCAAACCAGTTTGACCCGCTCCAATGATTAAAAATTTACTATTTAACATTAATTTAACATTAAGATTTTAAGTTATTTGCAAAGATATTCGAGCGTTGCTCCGCCTCCCATCGACACAAAATCCATTCCATCAAGAATATAACTTGGTAAAGCTGAGCCCGTATCGCCGCCTCCTATGACTTTGAAAGCGTCGTTTATACTTGCTATGATCGTACCGAGCTCTAGTGTCCCGCGGTCATACGGTTGTTTTTCATAAAAACCCATCGGCCCATTCCAAAATATAGTTTTGGTATCTCTCAAGGTGTTTTCAAATAACTCCAAGGTTTTGGAACCGATGTCATAGGCAAACTTGCCGTCTGGAGAATATACAAAATCTTTCGGTGTTACAATTTTGTCACCATATGTCCTTATCAAATCTTTGGCAGTCTCAATAAAATCTAGCTCGATAACAGAGTCAAATATTTCTGGAATATCTTCGTAGCCCATAGCTTTTTTGGCAGCTATAAAGGTAAAACAAAGCATTCCTCCAACTATCAGTTTGTCAGCTTTTGGAAGAATTTTGTTAAGCAAATCGAGCTTGGTTTCCAACTTTGCTCCACCCATCACAACCGCAAAAAGTTTGGTAGGATTTTTGAGTTTGTCAAGATTTGTGGTTTCGTTGAGAAAAGAAATACCATGACAGCAAGGCAAAAGTAGTTTTATCTCAGTGTTTGTAGCCTCTTGTCGATGACTTACAGCAAAAGCTTCATCAATATAGTAATCTGCAAGTGTAGCATATTTTTTGGCAAGCTCTAGTCGAATAGCTGAATCTGTAGATTTTTCATCACTGGAATACCGAGTATTTTCTAGAAGTATTACATTTTCTCTAGCATTATCAATTTCTTCTTTGGCTTCGATCCAAGAGTTGAATTGATTGATAAACAAAACACTTTCAGCAAGTTTTTCCTCCAAAACATCGTCGAGCCTAGAAGTAGAAAACTCAGAATGTGACTTTATATCTTCTATTTTTGGTCTTCCCCAGTGAGTACATAAAATGACTTTATTATTTTGCTCAAGTAGTGTCTGAATAGTCTCAAGACTGTCATTAATACGCTCATCGTCTTGAAGATTTGACAAATCATAATTAACTCGAACTAAGACTTTTGAGTTTTTAATATCGTTAATATTGATGGACATAATAGAATTAATAATCAATCAAGATCAGTAATTTGTCAAGAAAGCTAACCTTCACCATTTTGCCATTGTTTCAAAATCTCAAAGACATTACCAAAACCTTTGCTAGCTACAAAAGATATAATTTTTTGTTTAATTTTGGGCTCAATGTCCTCTCCAAATTTGACATTATACTTGATCTCAACTTGCCTTTTGAATTTTGGATCTGGAATTATTTCTTTTTGATTCAAAACCTTGGCAATCACCTCTTTGTCAATCATTCTAATATTGAGTTTCTGCTGAAGCCAAGATTTACCCTTGCGGCCTGCGTAGCACTCTACCAAGTTTGCTGCCAAGCGCTCATCGTTAATCCAGTTGTCTTTGGTTAGCTGATCCAAGATTGATTGAATATCTTTGGTTGTATAGCCAAGCTTTGAGGCTTTGATTTGCAGCTCTGCACAAGAGTAGTCTTTGAGACCCAGTATTTTGATTATATAACCACGGCAGTTTTGGATATCGCGAACTTTTTTGGGAATTTCTACTTTTGACTCGTTTTCACCAAACAATCTATTAGTTTTATTTTTCAAATTACCAGCGACACTGTACTCATCAATTATTTTACCGTTAGCAAGATTTTGTGACAAACTAAGATCAAGTATTTTCATAATGTTTCAACTATATTAATTTTTACAATGTACTGTCAAATCTAATTGTTCTTAATTTTAATTCCATTTGCAAAAAATAAAACATGAAACGATGAATAGTTTACTTTGATAAAAATTGAACCTACCTCACCACAACGCCTGTCTCATCGCTGCCACATAGTCCGTATTCATCGGTTGCAGTGGCTATTATTTGGTATTCGCCTTTGACTAGCTCGGTCTCAAAAATTCCTGACTTGTTAAAGTTATCTCCAGTTGTCATTTCCATTTCGCCAGCTTTGTTCTTGCACATTATCTTGAACGCAAAAAACTCTATTATTCTATTATCTCTGGTCGTTGCCGTTGCAATAAACTTGTAATCCCCAGCGTCTCCGAGCTTGACGCATTCTACTTTTAGCTCTACTTTTGGTTTGGTTGCGATTGGCAAAATATCCTTGACTTCGATAGGCAAAATTCTAAAACCTTCTTCTCGCTCCAATACCGCCAATTCTTTTTTGAGACCTGTGCCAAAGCTAAAGGCAATAATAAATCCGTCATAATCCCCTAGATTGACCACCTCGCCATGTTGGAGTTTGTACTCCATGTTTTGGCTAGTTTTGGTTACGGTTTTGTCTCGTCTGTACCGCAGGATCGCCGAACGAAGATTATCGCCAACATTACGTCCGATGTTGTCAGATCGTTTGACAGAGATGATACAATTGCCGTTAATGATGCCGTCTATTCCCATATCCCCACCTTTCTTGGCTTTGCTTGGTTCGCCGCCTATTGCCTTGACGACTAGCTTCTCGAACTCAAAATCGTCCATATTTCGCAACACATCGTAGTCCCAGCGTGCAGTGCGTGCCTCGAACTCTATCGGGAACAGCTGGGTAGAATGTTGCAATATCCGCTCACGAGTCACACCAAAAGCACTAGGACTCTGGTCAAT
>JAYWFY010000056.1:0-17167 GCA_043778555.1 bacterium | reverse complement strand
CTAATCCAAGGTTGGACCACGCCTAGCCCACCTTCAGTGGGCAACCTGCAACCCTGCGTTGCATGAATCCACCTACTTCAGTTGGTGGTTGTTTATTTTGATGATATCTTATTAGGTTTAAAGTGATAGATTAAAATAGCGAGGGTTTTATTTCAACAGCTTTGCTAGAAATTGTCCTGTGTAGCTTGCCTTGACTTTTACGACGTCTTCTGGAGTGCCGGTAGCTATTATTTGACCTCCTTTATCACCACCTTCTGGACCCAAATCTATTACCCAGTCAGAAGTCTTGATAACATCAAGGTTGTGCTCGATTACTAACACAGAATTACCCTTATCAACGAGTCTATGCAAAACCTCCAGTAGCAGTTTGATATCCATAGGATGCAAGCCAGTGGTTGGTTCATCGAGGATGTAGAGCGTGTTGCCAGTTCCAACTTTGGACAATTCCGTTGCTAGTTTTATTCTTTGGGCTTCACCGCCAGAAAGGGTTGTTGCAGACTGACCAAGTGTTATATAACCTAGCCCAACTTGAAGGAGTGTATCTAGTTTACGCTTAATCAACTTATGTGTTTCAAAAAAAACAGTAGCCTCTTCCACGCTCATATTGAGAATATCAGAAATATTTTTGTCTCGGTATTTGATTTCCAAAGTCTCGCGATTATACCTCTTGCCGCGACAATCTTCACAGATCACATAGACATCAGGCAAAAAATTCATCTCAACTTTGATTATACCATCACCTTGGCAGGTTTCACAGCGTCCGCCAGGCACATTGAAAGAAAATCTACCTTGATTATAACCTCTAGCTTTGGACTCTGGAATGGCTGCAAAAAGCTCACGAATAGGTGTAAATAGTCCAGTGTAAGTGGCAGGATTTGATCTTGGAGTCCGTCCAATAGGGCTTTGGTCAATAATGATAGGTTTGTCAATATATTTGAGACCTTCAATAGTTTCAAACTTACCTACAGGCAACCGACTATCATAAAAATAGTTCATCAAGTAATTGGATAAAATATCGTTGATAAATGTAGATTTGCCAGATCCAGAAACACCCGTAATTGATACAAACTTTCGCAGTGGGATTTTGATATTGATTCCTTGTAGATTGTTTTCGGTAGCGTTGATAATTTCTACAAATTTTTGGTCGTCTTTTGGCTTAGCGTTAATATTAACGGGTCGGCGTTTTTTTGGAACTTCTATTTTGTCTTTTCCGCTCAAGAATCTGCCTGTTGGTGAGGTATCTACAGCCATAACTTGCTCAGGTGTACCCATCGCTACTATGTGACCACCATTTTTGCCAGCTGCAGGACCAATATCAACGAGAAAATCTGCCATTCTGATTGTGTCTTCATCGTGCTCAACGACTAAGACCGAGTTTCCTAGTTTTTTGAGGTATTGTATGGTTTCCAAAAGTCTTGCATTGTCTCGTTGGTGCAGCCCAATAGAGGGTTCATCCAAGATATAAAGGACACCAGTAAGTCCACTACCGATCTGAGTAGCAAGTCTAATACGCTGAGCTTCCCCACCTGAAAGTGTTTCGGCGCTCCGGTTCAATGTCAAATAATCTAGTCCAACATCAATCAAAAATTTGATACGACTCGTGATTTCTTTTAGTATCATCTTGGCAATTTCGTATTCTTTGTAGTCAAATTTGGTAGTTTTTGGATCGTATAAATATGAGAAAAAAGCGTGAGCGTCTTTGATGGACATATTGGAGACTTCAGCGATATTTTTTTCACAAATCAAGACAGCCAAACTATCTTTTTTGAGCCTTGCACCGAGACAACTTGGGCAAACTTGCTTGGTCATATAGCTTTCAATATCTCTTCTAGCGGAGTCCGAAGTTGTATCTTTATAACGTCTTTCGAGATTTTTGATGACACCTTCAAATCCCACAGCTTCGTCGCCATAAAGCACGGCATCTTGCTGAGCCACAGTGAGTTTGTTCCATGGCGTCTTGAGGTCAAACTTGAGTCTTTTGGAAAGTGATTCAAACATCTTAGTGAGCCAGCCGCCAGAGAGACTGAGCTGAGAAAGTGGCTTGATACAGCCTTCAACAATAGAGAGGTTTTTGGAAGGTACTACCAAGTTGACGTCAATCTGAGTCACTACTCCTAGTCCAGTACAAGTGGGACAAGCTCCGTGTGGCGAGTTGAATGAAAAAGCACGAGGTTCGATGTCACCAGGGGTACCATGACCATTTGGACAGGCTTTATTTTTGTTAAAATACATCAACTGCTCTTCTCCTTCAGCGTTAATATTAAGAACTGTGATTTTGTCTTTGCCATGGTGAAGTGCCGTCTCTACAGATTCTGTCAGTCTTTGTTTGTTTTCTTGCTCTACAGTGAGGCGATCCACAACTATTTCTATTGAGTGTCGCTCTTGCTTGTTGAGCTCAGTTTTTTCAGCTTCTTCGGCTAGCATTATTTTACCATCTATCCGAATACGCTTGAACCCTGCTTTTTTGATTTCACTGATCTGTTGTTTGTGCCAACCTTTTTGGTCAACAACCATAGGTGCGAGTATAACAATTCTAGAATCTTTTTGCAAAGCCAATATACGATCAACGATCTTGGTTACGCTTTCTCCTGTGACCAAAGCTCCGCAAATAGGGCAGTATTGAATTCCAGCTTTGGCATAGAGCAGTCTCAGATAGTCATAAATCTCTGTAGTAGTACCAACAGTAGATCGAGGGTTGTGAGAAGTAGACTTTTGGTCAATACTTATAGCTGGCGAGAGTCCATCAATAGAATCCAAATCTGGCTTTTCTTTGAGTCCCAAAAACTGCCTAGCATAGCTAGAAAGCGACTCTACATATCGTCTTTGACCTTCAGCGTATATCGTATCAAAAACTAATGATGATTTACCCGACCCAGACAAGCCTGAGAATACTACCAATTTATTTTTGGGAATTACTAACGAAATATCCTTGAGGTTATGTTCTCTAGCCCCCCGAATCGTGATATACTCGTGAGGATTGGCTACAAAAGTCTGATCGTTAAGGTATTTTGGGTCATTATAGTCAATATTTTGAGTGTTTTCAAGCGAGCTTGTTTTTACTATTTTTTTGCTCGGTATTAGTGCTGATTGTGCCTTATTCATAGCAACTATTATGAATTGCAAATCTGTTTTCTGTCAAATCTAATGTCGCACTGTATTATCAAAATAGCAACCAAAATGTAATCAAAGTAATCTGTCAGCTTAAACTTGTTTTAGGATCAAAAAAATTGTTGTGTTGGAATTCAGTATTTGTTTGTAGATTTGGTGCCGTTACCAAAAATCACTATTTTCCGTTTATCATTTCCTGCAACAACTTGACTTTTGCCATACGCTCTTCGGACATAAGACTGTTAAAAGCGGCAACATCAGATTTATAGACACCGCCTTGCTCCAAGGCTTTTTTGATTTCAATTTCCACAGCTTCGTCTTTTTGGATAATTGAGCTTGGAAAGAGTTTGAGATCAGGCTTGCGTCCATTGAGAATCTCGCCTTCTACAGTAGAGATCAGCAAAGTATTGTTTTGAAATGTTGCTACACCAGCATTGATAGCGATACGAAGAGGTGCCTGATCTTTGTCATCTTTTTGTAGATAAACAGATATAAAACCAACCTCTAGCTCCATAATACTATCCCAGTGGTTGGAAAGTATAGATTGTTGACCAGAAGCGGTTGTCATTACAGCTTCATGGACTTGACCTTCGTATATAGTAAGATCTGGAGAGACGATTTTGAGAGTAAAAGGCATATCAAGAATTCTACCAAAAATCTCTTTGTATGTCAATTGATCACACTTTTAGAAAACCTTTAAAATTTTCCTTGACAAAATAGCTACATCTCTACTATGCTCACAATAGTGAAACCAAATTCGCAGATAAAACATTAAAATTATACAAATCAAACTTTCCAAATTATGTCCGAACAATTGCCACAATCAAAATATCAAGCACTATCTACACTTGAATTACTTCGAATTAAAGCTCAAGTGGTAGAGGAAAAACGAGTAGCAACACAACAAGAAACTCTAGAAGAAAAGAGAGATTTTGATAGATTTGCAGCATTACTTTTTTTGAGAAAACAAGAAACACCAACCACTGCCCCATCAATTCCGAGTTATCTTCAAAAACCTCAATCAAAACCAAGAGAAGTTCCTGCAGCGGAAACTAAGAGAACAAACATTGAAGGAGCCCATATCGTAGTTGCAGTTACAGAAAACCTAACCAGCAAAGAAGCTGAGAGATTTATAAACTTAGTTAAAAGAAAACTATCAAATGAAATAAAATCAAATCCTGAGCTGTCAAACATATATATAGGCTATTGCAATACTAGCCCTGACTTGGATAACATTGCAATAAGATTTGATTGTGAACTTTTAACTTTTGAATTAAAAGGAGCTGAGCTAACTGATAATCAAACTAGAATCTTAAATAAAATATTAAGACTAGTCTCAACCTCAGCACTAAAACAAATCATATCAGAACGTCAGCCATAATTTTAATTTTACGCCATCAATCTAATAAAACAATATTTAAAGATATTTCTAATTTTTAATACAAATTTTTAATATTCTATAACCAAGTTCAAAGTAGTTGCATGTTATATTTAAATAAAGTGTGGTTAGAATAAAATTACCTTGACAAAAAACCCTTTGTCGTGTTATTCTAATAGATAGAATAGCCAAATTCTACACGGCTTTTAAGTGTTGTACAATAACCTCGCAAACCCATTTTGCAAGACTAAAACTAACATTTTATTGCTATTATTTCAAATCCAAAATTATGTCCAACTATCTCACCAAAGATGGTTTGAATCAGCTCCAATCCAGAAAAAAAGAAATAGAGAGCGACTTACTTCCTGCCATTCAAGTCGACATTACAACGGCTCGAGACCAAGGAGATCTTAAAGAAAACGCAGGGTTTCAGACTGCACTCAAGGTTAGAGATGAATTAGTCTCAGAACTGGCGCAGATCGAAGATGTTCTCAACTCACAAATCACCCTTATCGATGACAAAGCGACCAAAAGCAACGTGGTCGGAATAGGTAACACTGTGAGTGTAGAATATATCGTGAACAAAACTAAACAGACTTTTAAGATTGTCGGTACCAGTGAATCCAATGTGTTGGAAAACAAGATCTCCAACCTTTCCCCGCTTGCAGAATCCATCCTTGGAAAGTCTAATGGTGAAGTTTGCGAATTCAAAACCCCTAGTGGAATGATCCAAGTCAAAATCCTAGAAATCAAATAAATTAATAATTAAATGTCACAAGTAATCATAGAATCAGGCTCCAAACAGTACGTAGTTTCTACAGGTGAAAAAATTAATGTTGACAGATTAAATGTGGAAGCAGATTCTACAATTGATCTTCCGGTAGTTTTTTCATTTGATACAGGCTCTACAGCAGCAGCTACAATCAAAGCCAAAGTAATTGGTCACAGCAAAGGTCAAAAAGTCCGAGTAGTCAAGTTCCGAAACAAGTCCAACTACCATAAAGTATCAGGATACCGTCACTACCAAACAACATTAGAAATTTTGTAACTTAGTATGGAATATTACACACAGAATGTCATTCTGAACTAGTTTCAGAATCTAAAAAACTCAAACACTATATTAATTATCCAATTTAAAGAACAAGCACCACAAATTTTAACTCAAGAGCAAATCGATAAATTAATCAGCCTAGAGCAAAATCCAGAATATAATTCGGATCAAGTTTTAGGAGGTTCATTTGGTCAAGTGCGAGCCGCAGAATTAAAAATTAGAGAAGTTGTTGGTTATAACATTAATATCCAAGATTTGGAGAGTAACTGTCCTAATCTTTGTAGAATTCTTGAAGCAGTAGATAACTTTTTTAGATCCTGAAACAAGTTCAGGATGACACTTTGACAAACAACAAAACTTAATATATCACTATTATATGTACCATAAAAAAAATAAGAAAACCCTGAAGCGAACCGAAGAAGAACGTTCCCGATTAAAGAGAGATCTTATCGCCGCTCTTGTCCGTAGTTCCAAAATCAAAACTACAACTACCAAAGCCAAATGGTTCACACCACATTTTGAGCGACTTGTTACTCTTTGTAAGCGAGCTGGTGACGACGTGCAATTACAATACAAAAGACTGCGACCTTATCTTAACGAAAATGATTCTCGTTTATTTGTAGAAAATCTGATGCCAAAACTAGCAGGTAAAACTTCTGGTTTTACAAGAATCTTGAACTATGTTTCATTCGAAGCTCCAGATCGAAAAGAATCTATCGTCATGATAGCTGAGTAAGGTAAGATGCAAACTATAGTTTTAAACCCTCACCTGTCATTCTGAACTCGTTTCAGAATCTAAAAAACTTCAATAGTATATGAAAACATTTTATGTATATATGCTTACCAATTCTAAACTCAAACCAATCTATATTGGAATGACAAACAATTTAGAAAGAAGGTTATATGAACATAAAAATAAACTAGTAAAAGGATTCACTTCAAAATATCACCTTGATAGATTGATCTACTGGGAAAGTAGTGAAGACGTAATCTCAACTATTGAAAGAGAAAAACAACTTAAAAATTGGAAATACAATTGGAAGATAAATTTAGCAAAAGAAAACAATCCTATGTTAAAAAACTTTTCAAATCTATCCAAACTTTTTAGATCCTGAAACAAGTTCAGGATGACAGCTACTATTATTTCAGCATTACAACAATCCTAGGTTTCAATTCTAATATTAAAACTATTGTGTCTAAATAATACTTAGAATTTTTTAGAAAAATTAAATATCAAATCTCATCTCAAAATGACTAATCACAATCCTCAAAATTTTGCTAATATCAAAACTACACGAGCTTCAAAATCTGGATTCAATCGTCCCTACTTTTTGATTGACGCGTCAGTAAAACCTATCGGTCGTGTCGCTTCTGAAGCTGCTCGTATCCTTATGGGTAAAAACCGTGCGGACTATTCACCAGATGTAGACATGGGCGGCATGGTAATAATTATCAATGCCAAAGACCAAACTTTTACAGGTAAAAAAGCTGAAAAGAAAGTTTACTTCCGATATGGTCGAAGACTCGGCTCTCTCAAATCTCGAGGCTATGAAGAAGCTTTCAAGCTAGATTTCAAGTTTCCGCTTTACAACGCAATCAAGAAAATGATGCCACGAAACCGTCATCAAGACCTTCGTGTTAATAACAGATTGTTGATTGTAGAAGATGACAATCACGGTGTCACGGCTCCAATCACTGTCGTATCACAGTTTCCAAAGCTTACATACACTACTCCAAGTATTAAACCAAAAGTAGCTGTAGAAGTCCCAACAATCAAAGCATCAAAAACTGACAAAGTTGTAGTTCCAAAGTTAGCCAACGTTTCTAACGCTAATATTGAAGTTAAACCAAAAAAAGTTAGCGGAAAAGACGATCTCAAAATCGTAGAAGGTATCGGTCCAAAAATCGAGGAACTTCTTAACGCAGCTGGAATTTTGACTTATGCAGATCTTGCGAGCTCAGAAGTTACAAAACTAGATGAAATCTTGTCTGCAGCTGGTCCAAAATTCTCAATTCACCAACCTACTACTTGGCCCCAACAAGCAGCCTTTGCTCGAGATGATAAGTTTGAAGAGTTAGAAACTCTCAAAAAAGAACTAGATGGAGGTCTTGTCAAGGAATAATCTCACTCAACTATAATTATTAACAAATAATTCAATTTAATTATCATATTAAAATGCCTACTATCAACCAACTTATCCGGAAAGGACGAAACAAAATGACTGTCAAGTCACAGTCTCCAGCAATGGCGGTCAACTGGAATAATAATTCCAACTCCACAGGTGTGGCAAACTCACCATTCAAACGAGGTGTATGTACAAAAGTCTATACTACCACCCCAAAGAAGCCAAACTCTGCCGTTCGAAAGATCGCTAAGGTCAAGCTTTCCAACAAAATGGAAGTATTAGCATATATTCCAGGTATCGGTCACAACTTGCAAGAACATAGTGTAGTATTACTTCGGGGCGGTCGTGTAAAAGATCTTCCAGGTGTAAAATACCATATCATTCGTGGAAAACTCGACTGTGCAGGTGTCAAAGGTCGTATGTCTGAGAGATCCAAATATGGTGCAAAAAAACCAAAATAATCAAACCTTCCAAAATTCCAATTCTTCCATTATTAGGAAGTTTTTTGTTTTTTAATCCTTCACTACAACTAAAACGCAACTCAAGAATTATAACAAAATTTTATACTATTTTTCTCCTCAACTTCTACAAATCAATAAATATATTTCTAGTTTAAGATTCTCCTTTTTCAGAAGGGGTGGTACCGTAGGTGACGAGGTGGTACTTTTAAGAAGTCGAAGAAGTTGATTGAGAAATGAGTATATTTTTTATTTTGGAGATATACAAAAAGTCACAAAATATATCTAATGCAAATCATATTTTAAAGATGGGAGGGAGGAGTAATCAATATTAAGCAGTAAAACAATAAATTTAATTCAATTGTATGTTTTGTTTGTAGCGGGTTTGACTATAAATAACCCATTATAGTACTAATTCTTACATATTTTCTACTCGTATTTTTACATCCTAAAACATGTTTAAGGTGGTAGTTCACGGTAATTGCCCTTGAGCTAGTAATGCAATAGGTGTAACCAGCCAAAATTATACCTTAAAAAACTTTGACAAGCAAAAACAACCTTTTTGAGGTTGCCAATGGGGTTTTTAATATTAAATAAACGTGTTATGGAGCCGACGAGCAGGATTGAACTGCCGACCTCTTCATTACCAATGAAGTGCTCTACCACTGAGCTACGACGGCTTATGACTTATTTTAACTCACGATTTATACTTCTAACTATAACTTGATAATTCAATATATAATTTTTGATCTTGCAAATTGAGTTAGCTTTTCATTAGTCGTAAATATTTGCAAAATTTTGTATTTTAAGAAGTTTTGCTTTGGATTGATAAAGTAAGATTGTGGTAGCGGCGACGGGAATCGAACCCGTGACCTCAGGCTTATGAGTCCTGCGCTCTAACCAACTGAGCTATGCCGCCAGAATACTACTATTCACATTTAAAAGTAAAGCTCAAACTAGGCAGTTTGTCAAGTACAAAATGGTCATTACAATAACTAGATATAACTATATCAATCCAATTTTATAGATATTTTGATCGTAAATTACCTATATCAAAGCCAAATAAAATTATTTTGTCAGAAGTTTTTTATTGTTTACTTGACTAGAAATTCTGCAACATGGTAATATGAATGATATCAAAATCTGCCAGTTTTGCACGAGCTTTGAAATATTATATCAAAACCTTAAACATATGACCAATTCCACCAAGCTCAATTTTATATTTGGATACAAAGCTCAGCAAGTCAATCTTTCCAATTTATATAGTAGATTTGCAAAAGATCTTAATATTTGTGATGAGTGCATCTTTGTGAACCGATCCATAGTTCCAAATAGTCTCAAAAATGCTATAATGTCAATCAAACCGCTTGATATTTGCTCAGTTGCGGTAATGTCACCGTACAAATCTGAAGTGATAGATTATCTCGATGACGTAGATTCTGCGGCTATGATGATCGGTAGCGTGGATACAATTTTGAACAAAAATAATATTTTGACAGGATACAACACTGATTGGCTTGGGATTTTATTTTCTCTAGCCGACTACGCCGATATCAAAATCAAAAATATTCATCATATTCCTAGGTTTCTTGAAGGCAAAAAAATAGGATTGGTTGGCTTGGGTTATAGTACAAATTCTCTTGTTTATGCTGCCGTTGCAGCTGGCTGTGAAGTTTTAATATATGACAAAAACCAAAAAAGCGTAGAAAATTTGATCAAATATTTTAAAGAATTATTGCCACTTTCTAGTATCAAATATGTAGATATCAAGAATATCAAATCCATATGTGCTTGCGACATTATAGTTAACTGCACTATAGCTGGCAATCAACTTGAAGTTTCACCTATTCCAATGGAGCATTTATCCAAAAATCACTGCGTGATAGATTTTGCTGACAACGACAATAGCACAATGTTTGTCAAAGAAGCGACTCTCCATGGTTGTAAGATAATTGTAAAGTCAAGGATTATAGCCAAACAAAATACCTTTCAGTTTGAGCTTCAGACAGGGTATAAAGTATAGAAAAAACTTAGAACCAAGTTTAGTTGTTGGTGAAATCAAATCTACCCTGATACTTACTAGTTTTAATACTTTTTAGAATTATTGCTAGTCAAAAAGTTTTAGGACGCTATCTAAGCCTCCAATTCTGCAAACCAATCTTTTTTTGTCTCCTCAAGTGATTTGGTCTTGATCTTTTTGATTCCAGCGTAATAGCTTATTTGATCAAAATTAATTGGTTTGATGTCAATATCTGCCCATTGGGGTGGGTTTTCTTTTTGGTCAAACCAGCACCTATAAGCTTTTAGTCTAAAGTTTAATAGCCAATTTGGCTCTCTTTTTTTGGTTGAGATTAACTTTATTACATCTTCATCAATACCAGGTTTAATAGTATCCTGATCTATATCTAGACTAGATCCATATTTATTATCTTTCTCATTTAGTATAGGTTGAATATTCATAAATTATCCAAACACTCATTAACCATTTGATCAGCTATTTTGTTATATTCCCTATAAATATGAAAAATTTCAAAACTATTAAATTTTTTTAGTAGTTCTTTGACTTTTTTTCCCAGCGGAATAAGATTAGGCTGTTTGATTTTATAAATTCCTTTGATTTGCTTGACTACGAGATCTGAATCCATAAAAATTATCAAATCTTGATATTGCGGAAAATTTTTAACAATGTATTCCAAGCCTAAAGCCACACTATTCCACTCTGCTACATTGTTAGTCGCAATACCTAGGTAGATTCCTTCTTGATAAATAATTTTGGCTTGTGAGATTATGAATTGATCTAGGCTCGTGAGACACTGGTCAAAATTTAGAAATGAGATATCATAAATTACAAATCCACAGGCACTTTTGCCAGGGTTACCACGAGAACCACCATCTCCAAATATAGCTAGTTTGCTCAAGTTTTGATCTTCAGGGTGGTGGTCAAATAACATATTTTGATTTTTAAAATGAGAAAGAACCATTTTAGGTTCAGATTTGGTATTATTTAAAATTTGGATTTACTTTGCTTTTTGATCTGCTACAGCTTGAACGGCTCTAGCTATTCCTGAAGCTATTTGGTTGACTGCACCTGCTATCATAGCCATAGACTCGTTTTTGGTAGGGATGTTGGAGTACTTGATTGCTTCTACAGCGTCCACATATTCACCGTTAATAATAGCTCCTATTACCTTAAAATTATCTTTAAAATCTGTGTCAATCATTTTGATAAAAATCTTGGGGACTATTACTTCATTAGTCTCAGTTTTATCGTTGAGATACGCTATATATGTCTGACCTGATAATTTATTTACTCCTTCAAAATTTTTTTCAATTAATGAATTTTTGATTATGCGTATTTTTACGCCAGCAGTGTTAGCTTTTGATCGTAGGTTAAAATTAGTCTTGGCATTAACAGTTTTGACAACATCTTTTGTTGTTACAAGAACCACAGATTTTTGTTCGTTTACATTGATTGATAGATCTTTTAGGATTGCGTTTTTTTTTGATTTGGAGATTGCCATAATTGATTTGATTTTAAAATTGTTGTTTATTTTTTAGAATTTTACAAAATTTATTGTATACCAATTTTGCTTTTTCTGTCAATACCTCACTCTTGAGTTCAATTTCAAAGTGCAACACTCCAAGTTTTATTCTTTAATTTTTAGTCAACGTACCAGACTCTTGACAACAAGATTATTATCAGTTAGGTTTAGTGTATGCAAACAAATACTATTAAGAAATTAACCATAACAATATTAGCAAGCCTATTGGTAATAGTACCAGTTTCTATATTGGCTTTACAAAATGTCACAACTAAAGTTGTAAAAGCCTTCCCCTCTTTATACGAAGAATGTACCTACCCAGAATATGCCAAATCCGATAAGAGATGTGCTTTTGTGAATCCTCCATATTTCAATCAAAATATATGTAGAGTCAGGTATTACGACGTCTACACTGAATATTCCAAGTCTGAGCCAGATTGTGCAACGCCAAATTCTCCATATTCTGACCTTGGTAATTGCAAAACTAGATACTACGATGTCAATACTGGAAGCTATTCTAGCTGTAGCCCTACAAGCTTTACAAAAGTAGACAATTCACCGTGTGAGACTTCCCAATCTGGATGTGCATACACAGATTACATTCGTGAGCCGAACATCCATATTGATTTTAACGTACCAGCTCCAAAATTAGATTATGTACCATCTACTTACTACCAATATCCACCACAAGATCTTGCATATTATCAAGAGACAACTGAGCAAAATTTTGATGATATCGCATTGATTCAAACTGAAGATAATCCTGAAACTATATATGACTCTCAAGAGTTTTTATTTAGTGATAATATCAATTTATAAAAGTTCAGCTTGCTTACCAAATTAAGATTACGCCTTTCCTGGACCTAATGTATGAGTTTAAAATTTAGACTAGTTTAATAGCGCCCCTGCGTGTTTCTTTAAATTGCTTAGTTGGTAATTTTTCACCTTGTTTGCGGAGAATTTGACGAATATGTCGAGCGGCGTTGACTGTTTTGACCATTTGCAACCAATCTCTGCTAGGTTTTTGATTTTTTTGAGTAACTATAGTGACGATATCACCATTTTTGAGTTGAGTATCAAGGCTGGCAGTTTTGCCATTAATTTTTGCCATCATAGCTTTGGCACCTATTTGATCATGGATTTTGAAAGCAAAGTCTAGTGTTGTAGCTCCTTCAGGCAAGTCAATTGGGTCGTTTTGGGGTGTCATTACGAATATTCTATCTTTGAATAAATCTAGTTTCATATATCGCATATACTCTTCTTCTGACCAATCTTCCGTTCCAAGCTTGAGAGCATTTTCTAGCCAGTCAAAGTTTGCCATGTGTAAAAAATCTTCTTTACCTTTATTTTTGTACGCCCAGTGGGCAGCTACACCATACTCAGCGAACGTGTTCATCTCATCAGTTCTAATCTGAAACTCAAATATAAATCCAGTGGCGGGGTCTCTCACAGTTGTATGGATAGATTGGTAACCATTTTGTTTTGGGAGTTTGATATAATCTTTAAACCTGCTATCAATCGGTGCAAAATGTCTATGTAAAATAGATAATGTAGAGTAACAATCTTCAATTTTTGGAACTATTATTCTCAATGCCATAAGGTCATAAATATTTCCAATCTCATGTCGCTTGTCTTGAACTTTTTTGTAGATTGAATAGTATTTTTTGGCACGAGCTTTGATCTTGTAATTTTTTATTCCTTCTTGTTCTAATATTTCTTTGGTCTTAATTTCTACATTAGTTAGCTCTTCGATACGAGATTTGATTTCTAGATCTGACTCCAAAATATATTTTTGATATTCTTCAGGATAAAGAAATGGAAAGGATGCGTCTTCAATTTCGCTTCGCATAAAATTGATACCAAGTCGCTCCGCAATTGGAGCGTAAATTTCTACAGATTCTAATGCTATTCTACGCTGTTTTTCTGGGGCTACGTGATCAAGTGTTTGCAAATTATGGAGCCTGTCGGCAAGTTTGATTAGTATTACCCTCAAGTCTTTGCTCATTGCCATAAGCATTCTTTGTAAGTTTTCGATATACTCCTCCGAGCCATAGTAGCGGACTTTGGATAATTTTGTTACCCCTTCTACAAGGAAAACTATTTCTGCGTTAAAATTTTTGTAAAGATCTTTGAGTTTTACTTTGGTGTCTTCTGGGACATCATGAAGCAGACAAGCAGCTAAAGTATCTTTATCGAGACCCATATCACAGAGTATAATACAAGCCATAGTAGGGTGAATGATATAAAACTCTCCACTCTTTCGGCGTTGTTCGCTATGTGCGTCAACCATAGTAATAAAGGCAAGCTCTACTATTTTCAAATCCTCACTAGAAAGGTGACTCAAATGTGTTATCAATAAATCCCAAAGCTGATTGCTAGCTATTTCTAAATTTTTTTTATTGATGTTTAATATTTCCATATAAAATTTTATGTTTATGTTTAGTTATATTTTTTTGACAACTAGGTATTAGAAGTTCCCCTTTTTTAAGGGGGGTCGCGGCTCAAGCTGACGAGGCATTAATTTGGAAGAATGTAAAAAACGAAATACTACTAGGCTGAAGCCTCTATTTTCTCTATTTTTGGTTTTGGAGCTGGGTTGATGTTAATGATTGCTGAGGGCTTGATACCATTTTTTTTACAAGTCTTGAGATATCTAGTTCTATCTTCCCCTAATAGATAATTGAGCTGCCGTTTTCTAGATCCTACTTTACGTAGTAAAGATCGTCTAGTAGCGTGATCTTTGGGGTTGATTTGAAGGTGAGCTGTCAATCGCTTTATCTCGTCTGTCATAATTGCAATTTGAACTTCTGGGGATCCTGAATCTTGGGTGTGGATTTGATTTGATTTGATGATAGTTGGCTTTGCAGCTTTTCCGATACGAGATGGCATAATTAAATATAATATTTTTTTGGAGTTTGATGTATAAAAACTTATAAACAGGAATAAGTACTATACTCTTAGTTTGATCGTTTTATTTTAAAAATATTGCGATAAATGAGCTTTAGTATTGATGATTTGAGTATTTCGTAATTGTAAATAATAATATGATAATTCTGTATTTATGTCAAACACCCAAAATATACATCTTGACATAAAAAAGTAACTATACCAATATTAGGGATACCTTACATATTCTAAAAAACCTTTTCTAAAAAATTTAATTTACAAATACAACTTGTATATATATTATGACTTTTAGTTATTTCAATGACAATATTTCCAACTCCTCCAGAAGAACCAAGTAGTGAAAGTGCTATTCTAATTAAGTCAAATTTTTTGTAAAATACCTTCTAATTTTTTGTTTTATGGGTATTTCTACGTTTAATTTTTTAACATTTTTATATGTATAACCTTTTAGCATACGCTATCGTCATAATTATTGGTGCAGCATTCTGTTCAAGTAGTGAAGCAGCGTTGTTCTCTGCCAATAAGCTCAAGATTCAAATACTTGCCGAGCAAGGCGACGACCGTGCCAAAAAACTACTAGCTATTAAAGAATCTATGGGTAACTCAATTGGAACCTTGGTTTTGCTTAACAATATATTTGCTGTGGGAGGTTCGTTGTTTATCGGTGGAGCTATCAGATCACTTGAGCATAGTGTTCAAACTAGCGGTATAGAACATTTTATCATCGCTTACTTTGAGATAATATTTACTGTTTTAGTTATTCTCTTTGGAGAGATAATTCCTAAGAATGCTGGAGAAAAATTTGCGCTCAAGTGGGCTTTGAGTACACTGCCATTCTTGTCAGCTGTCACTTTTATTCTCAAACCAGTCCTTTGGATATTTGAAAAAATGAGTTCAATATTTGTAGGTCATTCACATAATATTGAAACTGCGACAGAAGAAGAAGTTATTGCTATGACTGATTTAGGTCTTGAATCCCATAGTATTGAGAAAGATGAGCATGAAATTATCCAAAATGTCTTCAAAATGAACGATCGTACTACAAAAGATATTATGACTCCTAGAGTCCACATAGACGCCTTGGATTGTGACAAAACTCTTGATGAGCAACGAGAAGAAATTTATGCAATGGGGCATAGCAGGTTGCCAGTTTTTGGTGAAGATTATGATGATATTCGTGGCTTTGTTTTACTTCGTGATGTGCTCGAAGAGCTTGCCAAGGGTAATGTTAACATAAAACCAGATAGTGTACAATTGTTACATAAAATATGTGCTGTGACACTAGAAACCAAAGTTGATCAGCTTCTTATCACTTTTCAAAAACAGCGAATTCATGTAGCTCTAGTAGTTGATGAATATGGAGGAACTGCTGGTTTGGTGACACTAGAAGATGTTTTGGAGCAATTAGTTGGTGAGATAGTAGACGAAACTGACACTGTAGTTGATCTTCAACTTGAAAAAAACGAACACCAAGGTAATATAGAAATAGTTGGGGCAATATAATAATTTGTATAAGTTAATTAAAAAATAAGAATACCAATGAAAGTAGGAATATTAACAAATACTTATCCCCCAATGAAAAATGGAGTTTGTATGGCTATCTGTGGACTTGAGAAAAGTTTAAAATCAAAAGGTATAGAGGTTTTTATTGCTACTCCAAGATTGGAAGGAATAGTATATCCAGCAAACGTTTTTGCAATGCGCTGTGCCAAAGTTCCAGACAAAATTTCAGGAGATCTCAAGCTCCCAACAGGTTACTTTAAAGATGTCAAAAAATATTTTAAAGAAAAACAAATTGATATTTTACACAGCCATGACACTATTTTTGGTGGAATTGAAGGAGATTATATTGCAGAAGATCTGGGCATTCCTTGTGTCCATACTTTTCACACTATGATCGAGCAGTATTCTCAATTTAGGTTTCCATATTATCATTCTATCATCAAGCGAGGTATTTATGAAGTCTGTAATAGTGCAGATCACATAATCGCTCCGTCCAAAAAATCTTACAACTACCTTCTTGAGCTAGGAATTCGCACGCCTATTTCTCAGATGTATAATGTTCCATATTTGGCAACTATTGAGTTTGACGTACCTAATAACGATTTTAAGAATATTGTGAATGATGATGATTTTGTTTTTTTGTCATTTTGCCGTTTGTCACCAGAAAAAAACGTAGAAAGTGGAATAGCAATCCTAGAGCCAATCCTCAAATATAATCCAAGGGTAAAATATATTATAGCTGGAGACGGGCCTCAAAGAGAAGAGCTAGAACAGCTATGTAAGACAAAAAAAATTGAAAAACAGGTTATCTTTATAGGTAAATATGCATTAGAAAATCTAGCTAACATTGTCAAAAATACCAACTCCAAAGCTTTTTTATTTAGTTCGGAGTCAGAAAATCTACCGACCAACATGCTTGAAGCCATGTTTCTTGGCCTCCCTGTTTTGGCTATTAATGACGAAAGTGTGGACTATTTACTTGACGATGGTATCAATGGATTCAAAAAAGATAAAAAAATCCTTGGTCAGTATTGTCAAAAAATTATAAATGACAAAAATCTATTGCAAAGACTATCTGATAACGCCAAAGAGAC
>JAYWFY010000055.1:0-53104 GCA_043778555.1 bacterium | reverse complement strand
TCTAATCCAAGGTTGGACCACGCCTAGCCCACCTTCAGTGGGCAACCTGCAACCCTGCGTTGCATGAATCCACCTACTTCAGTTGGTGGTTGTTTAATAAAACCGTCGCAATAATTAACTTTATCAGGATTAAATTTTGTATCAAGCGATTGGTCTGCTAATTTTGAAACTATTGGGTTAATTACTCGTAATTTTTCGGTAATTTGTACTACTAATGGTGTTAAATTTTCGAAAGACTGTTCCATAATGACTAAATTATACTATATATTTTTATAAATGGTAACTTAAAGCTGAGCTTCCCTCTATACCGCCTCATGGCATAGGGTTTTATCATTCTCTAGGGTTTCAAGCTAGCCCTTCAACAAAAGTTTGTAACTCCTCCAAAACAAATCTGGCAAATTGTGAGTAGAATTCATTTTGTCCTCCAACTATAAAGTGATAGAACGGACAAGATTGATTTTTTGGCATAATACCCTCAAATTGGTAGTTTTCCATTACTTCATCGATATATTCAGCAAATAAAGCCGCTCTTCTATAAGCTTTGTAAAAATAAATATCACATTGAGAATTAGCGTATTAATAGACAGTATCAGATAACTTTTCAAAGTCTAAATTCTGAAGTGTTCTAATATCGTCAAAATCAATTTCAGGTAGAACATGCGAACTCAGGTCTAAAGAGACTTAACTCTGTTGCTCACATGTTTAGACATAAACTACCATTTAGTGATGACCAATTTATGTCATTAGGAGATTGCATATGGAACTTTCATCTTCTCCGCAACCAACAAAAAACCTAAGCTAAAACTAGAACCCACACCCAAATCACAAAAGAACTCGCATTTAGATTGTCTTTTTCATTTTAGTATTAATTGTAGTCAGGTTTATAACTATTTGACTAAAAAATTGATTTTCTATACAATTAGAATATGTCTAAAGTTAAAAATATAAAAAAATTAAATATTCTCAAAAATAGTCAAAAACAAACCAATACCAAAGTAGAAAAAAATATTTCAAAATTAGAAATTGATGAGAATAAAGTTGTATTAAAGCAGTCAGAAATTGTTGACCAAAGTCCAAAAGTAAATGATGAAAAAACTAAAATTAACGAGCTCCAACTCCTCCAAAGACAGTTAAAATCTAAAGAAGAAGAGTCAAAAGATTGGCAAAATAAAGCTTTTAGATATGTAGCTGACCTTGAAAACTATAAAAAACACCAAGAGTTAGAACTTGCCCAAGCCAAAAAAAATACAAAAAAAAATGCTATCAAACCACTTCTTGAGTTTTTGAATAACCAATATTTGTCTCTTAATTTTATAAAAGATATTACGGACGAAAAATCCCTCAAGGCTTTTACTGCCTTCAATTCTAGCTTTGAAAAAATAATCATAGAATACAAACTTCAAGGAGTGGATTTGATACTGCCAATAGCAGGGGAGAGTTTTGACCCCGTGACAATGCAAGCCTTGGCTCCAACAAGCGATGAAGATGCTAAAGTCAAGTATGTAGTTAGTCTCGGACTCAAAATAGATAATCAATTGATTCAGCCAGTGATGGTAGTGTTATAATGCTTTTTTATGAAGCCATTATCAAAGCCTATTCTTTTTGTCCATCCAAGGCGAGGTTTGTTTCAGCTCACGACTTGCCAATCTTGCCACTACAAATTTGGATGTGACAATTGCGATTGCAACTTAACGACTTATCGTACCTATGAGACCAATATGCAGCTACTTTGTCATCAGTGTCAGAGCTATTATAGCTACCCAAAAGTCTGTCCAATGTGCAAAAATACTGAGATTGGTAGTAATTTTGGAGGAGTTGACGAATTGATCGAGCTTCTCATCAAAGATTTTGCCAAAACAGTAATTAAAATCAATTCCAAAATTATTGTTGACTATGGATCAGAGTATGTTTATGTAACGACAAGAATATTTGACCCTTCGCTGGAGTACAACAGGTTTGGTAAGATTATTTTTATTCAAGCACAAAACCTAATGGCAAGCCCTGACTATTTGGTCAATGAAGATGTGCATCGATCGCTAGCCGAGTTATTTTTGCAGCTTGATAAAAGTACGGAGGTAATTTTTGAAACTAGCAATCCCGATCTTCCTTTTTTTGTAGAGCTTGCAAAATTAAACAGCGACACAGCCTCAAGTCAAACATATAGTGAAAGTTTTGACACAGGATTTGATATTGAAGTTGAATCAAACTTTGACACCGACTTGGACAAAGAGTTGAAAGTAGAACTAGATACAAAATCTTTGGGGCAAAAAAGAGAGCTACAAAATTCAGCAGTTCAGTCAATGATAAAGAGTGGCTCGGTGGAAGGAAATGAGAACCAGCTCAAGACAGCTACTGATTCAACGCAAAAAGAAAAAGCACTTCCAAACATAATTGATTGGTACACTAGTTTTGTAGTAGAAGAGTCCAAAAACCGACAAAAGTTCAAGTTTCCACCTTTTGACAACTTAGTTTTACTCACGACTCAAGAAAAATCCAAGGAAAAATCCACTCAAAAAATCAATTCAACTCGGCAATACCTCTTCGGATACAAAAATCAACTCAAAGAAATAACAATCGGGATGCCATATCAAGCCAAATTCCTAAAGCGAAAAGGTATGTTTTCTCACCACTTACTGATCAAATTTCCCCGCCAATATACGCAATATTTTGAACTTCGTGACATTATCAAATCTGTATCTGCAACATACAATTTGCAAGCTCGCCTCAATCCACGTCATCTTTTTTAGTTGACAAAAAAATTGATTCAAACAAAAATAAAAGTATGTCCACAAATCCAATATCCGCCAAATTATCAATTGTTACCCAAAATTTTGTCAACGACAACTTATTTGCTGTTAATTTTGTAGTAGATAAAGATACCTTTTCTAGTCTTAGAGATCGTATTACTGAGCAATATTTGACCAACATAGAAATCCCTGGTTTTCGCAAAGGACACGCTCCACGAGACAAAGCTATGCTCAAAGCTGATTTGCCATATTTAGAAAATTTGATTTGGAACGAAGCTATTTCACGTAATTATGTAGAGGCAGAAAAAATGATCCGAGACGAAGTGATAATTAAAGATCGTAACTTGATTAACGTAACGCTTTCCCAAGATCCTGAGACGATTGGAGACGTAGATGGGGGTTTCAAATTTCAGCTCAACGCTTATCTTTTACCAAAAATAGACCTCAAAGTCCTTGACAATTTAGAGCTTAAAAAACCTTCTATTAGCGATATCAAAAATCGTACTAGCCTCAAAGACTACACAGTGCGAGAAAGAATCAATTTCCTCAATACTTTTAACGAATACGTGGAAACCAATCAAGGGGTAGAGATTAACTCAAGATTAATTGTAGATATCTCCGAAAAGAATTTGCTCAATGATGAGATCAAAGACACCAAAGATGCCTTAATTGGACTAGGTGTCAGTCAGTTTCCAGAGCAATTTGAGTCCAATTTAGTGGGAAGTCAAGCTGGTGAAGAAAAAAACTTTGATATCACGATTTTTAACAAAACTATTGGCAAAGATAATCCGTTCCACTTTGACATCATTATCAAATCTGTCCAAGCCCAAAAATACAAAACAATTGAAGAACTATTTGCATCATCAGAATTTGTCCAAAAAAACTTTGAGTCGCAAGAAAAATTTGTTGCTGATTTGGAACAGCGATACGCCCAAGAAACTGAAAGCCTTGTCAAAGATCTACAACTAAAAGCAATTATCAACCGTTTGGTCTCCGATATTGGAGAAGTTCAAATAGAAGAAGAACAAGCCAACACCGAAGTAGAAAGGTTGTTTGTTGAGTTTGGTAAGAATCAAGATCCAGTCAAAACATTTAATGATGCTCAGTTCCCATTTGCTACCGAGGCGACTGATAAAACTCTCAAAATAGAAATAGCAAAGTACGTTCGAGGTGAGTTTGCATTATCAAAAATTCTTATGGTGGTTTATTATCAAAAAGTTAGCAATAAAACTAGCGAGGAAGAATTGGAGCAGAATGTCAGTGAAGTCATCAAAGATCCTACCAAATATGGCTATGACAAAGGTATATCACGGGACAAGCTCAAAGATCAGGTTTTTGATATAATTCTACGAAACAAGTCACTAGAATATCTTTTGAGTAAAACCAAATTTGTTTAAAATTAATTTATTTATGCCACATTGCCCACACTCAAGCAACCTCTATTTTCTTCCTTCTGGCAGTGTCAGTGAGTTCAATGTTATTATTGAAATTCCTTATGGCTCACAAAACAAATATGAGCTTGATTCCAAAACCGGTGCGATATTCCTAGACAGAGTCTTATATTCTAGTGAGTTCTATCCTTTCAATTATGGATTTATTCCTAGTACCAAAGCCCCCGATGGAGACGCTTTAGATGTCGCTGTTTTTTTGACTAACCCCGTTTCACCAGGTTGCGTTATCAAAGCTAGAGCTATTGGAATCATCAAAAAAATAGATTCTGGAGATCAAGATGACTGCATTCTTGCCGTACCAACCAATGATCCGCGCTTTGTCAATATCAAAGAAGTGACTGACATTGAGCCGCACACTCTTCTAGAAATCCAAGATTTTTTTACATCTTACAAGCGACTACAAAATAAAGTGTGTATAGTAGAAGGTATCTTTGGTCGTGACATCGCCGAATCCGAAGTGTCCAAACACCTCAACAATTACCCAGAGTATTCTGAGTCAAAGTAACTTATATTTGCCCAGTAACAACTTAATTCAAATTGAGCAGGTTTGTCATCCTGAACCTATTTCAGGATCTAAAAATCTTAGATAAAGTACAGTTTTATTGTTAAATGAATGGATAATACTTTTCAAAATAGGACCTTCTCAGCATTGCGGCTATGTCTTCTCAAATAAGGGGAATCTAAACTATAAATTTGTGCAAAGTTTTATAAAAGTTAATAATTAATTACACTATGTTCTCTTATACTCAGATTGCCAAAGAGATCGTAGACATTGATGTTTACAACCTTGGAACTCGGCTTTATCTTGACGGTGGTGTAGGAGGTGTTGAAAAACTTTTGATTGACAATTGGCAGATTTATAATCTGAAAGACGGTACCAAGTTCTATCGAGTGACTATGCCAGTGCTACATTTAGTTCTTAGTAAAACCAAGTTTGGCCAGGCGGGGGAAGCCATGTTGCAGTCTATCAATTGTACTTGCAGTTATTTTGGAGAATTTGGTGTTTGCAGGCATATCGTAGCTGTATGTCAAGCAATGCAAAAAGAGTTTTTGGAAGTAGAGGGCAAAGTAAAACTCGCTGCAAAAGAAAACCAACTTGACACCAATTTGATTGGAAATATCTTTGACGTTGAGCAAAAATCCAAGATTCGCAAACTACAAGAACATTTTGAGGCATATTTTGCCAAATCTGAGCTGCGAAGTATCTATTGGTTCGAGTTATTTGTCCATGAGGTTAAAAAAACCAAGAATGATACTCTGAAAATTCCCCTTTTACAAAAAGGGGTGACACGAAGTGATGGGGTATTTGATGACGACACGGCGTTTGCATTTACATCGGGTTTAAATTCTGATAATCAATATTCTGTTTTTCTATCTGAACTTCAACTTAGTTTTAGGTACAAACTTCGAGACTACGACATGGAAAAAAAGGTTTATTATCTTATGACGGTTTCGCTGCAGATTGGTGGAAGATTTTGGTGGGAGTTTTGGCAAGATTTGATACTTGATTTTAGTCAGAGGCAACAATTGAGTCTTTGGAGTGAGGTTTATCGCTGGAAAGTGTCTAGAATTACTACAGATTATAATGATTTGATAGAAAGTATTTTGGTATCTAAAACTGACTTAGAAAAAAAACAAATTTTAGAAAAACTACAAGAAGACTATCCCAATAATCTCAACTTATGGCTAGATTTTGTATTAACCAGCCGATATCAGCAATTTTTGATTGATAATATAGATAAGTTTGATCCAGATTTACTTATTGATGTAGCCTATATTTTACCAGAACAAAGAGAAATTATTGAAATCAAGATTATGAATCAGGTCAAAGTCTGGTCGGATTTTACAAAGTCTGGAGAATATACAGATATTATCAACACGCTGACCAAATGGGCAAAGCTGGGTCGTTCAGACTATTTTTGGGAGACTATGAAATACATTCAAATCCAGCACAGAAAGAAACCCAAATTGATTGGAGCTTTGAGGAGATTAGAAGAATAAGTCGCTTTTGATTTTATTTTACGGTTTCTTTTTTAACTTTTATTTGTTCGCTGGTAATAGTTGTAAAGAAGAAAATAATAGATGCTATTAGTATCATCAATAGTACCAAGTTTTCTTTTATAGTTTCTACAAATCCGCCCGTACGAATAGTGTCAATAGCGCAATCTTCAAGTTTTACGATTGCTTGGTATTTTGGTAAAGCTTCGTTTATGTTTGAAAACGGTGTGATGTCAAAACCTATGTCACTACAATTTTTACACTCCAAACCATTTGGAGAAAATTGAATTTTGCTATCTACCAAAGTAATATCTTGACCCTCACTTATTCGGATTCTATCGCCGTTAGATTTGATTATAAAAAAATCTCCACAAGATTCCTTCCCTGTATTTATACTAGAAATTCTATAATACTCAGCCGTCTTAGATTGTAGGTATTTGGAGTCAAAACATTCTGTGAGATCAACAGCTTGCTTTAGTTTTCCTATCACTATACAGTTTTTACTTGGTTCATATTGTCCGCCTATAGCTGCTTGTTTGACTACTGGAGGTATTGTTTGAGCCACTTTTTCAACGATTGAGTTTTTGAGATTGATTGTAATAGTGGCAAGAAGACTTTCGAGCTCTACGCTACTGGTTGAGCTATATTTGAAAGTACAAGTTTTGCCTTGAGTGTCTTCGTTTGGCTTCATCATTAGAGTTTTTGATTCAGGTAATGTTAGTGATTGGTTGATTGTTACTTTTTGTTCAGCTCCTGATATGTCTTTATGAAAGAGCACGCCACATTCTGGCAAGCTTTTGATAGTATTTTTGGTAATAGCATTGGATTGGGGATCTGATGAATTTAAGGCATTTGACAGATCAACATTAGTGTTTGCTGACAAGTTTGAGAATGTACCTGAAGCAGCGATTGGCAGCGATTGGTAATTGTAGGAAATGGAAATAGTCGCAGCTGCATATGTATTGGCGTTCATCAAAACATTTGCAGAGCCAATCGTAGAGTAGATTGTTGTTGTTTTACCTACAGTGTCTATTTTTTGTATGCCATCTCCAGAGAATTGATCTAGTACATTTTTACTGGTAATCGTTACAGTTTTGGAGTCTGAAGCTGGCTGACTAGGTAGAGTGTATCCACTGGTTCCTCCATAATCAGAAGTGCCGTCATATGTACCTAGTGGCTTAGAATCATATTTTACTGTTGGCGTACTCAATGATAATTGTTCACCAGTGATGGTAGAAAGACTAATATTGGCTGTTGCTACAACTGCTACATTGGTTGACCCATTATTTAGGTTTTCTAGTTGAGCATCTGTTTTCATTGTTGCGTCGATCGTTGTTGCAACTCCAGTCAATACACCCAAAGATTTATCAAACTTTGTAAAATTACAGGATTTTTGTCCACCCCAATCAGTTCTAAATTCTTGAGTAGAGGGTACCACTCCATTTGTATCATTTCCGTTTGGTAAATAGCATTTTTGAACAGGGGTTGTTGAAGCTTTTACAGGGATTGGCTTGAGACCAAAGGCTATCATCATCGTTGTGATAGTGACTGTACTTACTGCTGTAAGTTTTGCTAGTTTTAGAAGGGTTTGAGCTGACATTTGTATTAATTTTTGGTTAATTTGATTTAAATTTTATCTAAAAGTAGCCGTGTGATATAGTATAGATACATTATGGAATCTAACAAAATCTTTGTCAAGGAGAATTTTAACAATTTTTATATAAATGGTTTTTTATTTTATCTCACTTTTTTAGATTCTAAAACGGGTTATGAATGACAGCTCACTATAATTATTCTTGGGTTATTAATGTAACGTGTATAATTCCTCAATTTGCTTTATCCAATTTATTTTTTTGGCTTTTAGGTCAATATTAAGTTGGTTATTAATTTCCACAGACCTTTTGATTTCAGTCCAATTGGCTGGCTGATCGCTACCAGCTACAGTTCGTCCGTGTACAGTCAAAGCTTGAATATTTTGCTCCAACAAGAATCTAATCCACTCATTAGTTTGAATTTTATTAAATCCAATTCTAGTTTTTACACTTATAGGTATCTTGCCATTGGTTCCACGTTTGCAAGCCGTAATTATTTGTTTGGCAAGTGGTTGGTTGTTGATGAGTGCAGAGCAGGCTCCTTGCTTGATTACAGATTTTTCGGGGCAGCCCATATTAATATCAATACCGTCGAAACCTAGCTCCAAGCATAAGCGAGCGGTTTCTTCATAATTTTGCGGAGTTTTGCCCCAGATTTGGGCTACAATTGGTCGTTCATTTGGGTCGTATTTTAATCTATGAATAACTTTGGATTGCCCAACGCTACATATTCCATCACAGTTTGTAAATTCGGTGAATAAAACCTGCGGAATACCATTATTTGCCTTTCTTACCATTTTGCGAAACGTAATATCGGTCACATCTTCCATTGGTGCCAAAATAAAAAAAAGTGTAGGGAGCTTTAGCCAAAAATTTTTCATAATTAGTTCTTTTGTTTTATAAAATTAATTTGCTAAAAAATTAAAAAAGATTGTATAGTATGGGTAAATAATATGGGTAAGTATTTTGCCAAAATTTTTTGTTTATAGCTTTTCTTCGTATTGCTTTAATAGCGATTGTAAGTAAAATTTAAAACTTATTATGTGTTTACAATATTTCTATATAAAATCAATTCACACATAACCGTAACACAAACTCAAATATTATGTCAAATACTGATAAAATCATGATAGTAGCAATTACAATAGCGGTCATTGGAGCTATAAGCATATTCCTTGTTGATCAAAATCGTGAGCAAAAAGTAGTGACAACTTCAAGCTCACAAGTTGTTTCGAGTATTAAGTCTCTTGTTGTTTCTAGCTCGTCTCAAAGTCAAGTCGTTAGCTCGTCTTTCGTTACACCCCCTAGCTCAACAGTAAGCTCTATTAAAATTGAGAGTCAAGACATTCAATATGATAAATTTAAATTTTCCTTAGATAAAGATATAGTTTTTAAGACTGGAATAAATCTAAAATCTGATGAATTTAAACTCTACAATACAGAGTCAAATGTAAGTTTATTAAACCAAATTTCAAATGATTATTTTTTAAAAGTGAAAAGTAATTTTATTTCAAATCAACCTTTTATCTATATCAACAATTCAAGTAAAGTTTCAAAAACAGAATTTGAGATTTCTATTTCAATGATTGATGAAGATTACTTTAAAACTAATAAAAAATCATACGGCCAAAACCCAAATAGGCTTAACGCAACATATCAGATTTATAAACAGTCAGATAGCGAATGGGTCTTCAAATTTATTGATTTTACTTTTAATCCTGACGGAAGTAGAATAAATGAATAATTAAAGTTCTTTTAAGTAAATCACTACAAATCATCACAGCACAACCACTCATATGTCCATACTCCTTAAGGTAACAACTATTTTCTGCACTATAGTCTCTCAAGCAGTAAACAACAAATCATGTACAAGTTCACAGATTACCTCTTCTTCAATATATAATCTTGTTTTTCAACAACAAAACCGTTACAAATTTTGGGGCTGGGGAGAAGTTTTTTATCATACCAAAAAGACACCTAGTCAAGTCAAAAAAATAGTTGAATCAAACGGTTATGAGCTACAAGATCCTCTTTCTACACTAGTCTTCTCCCGCAAAAATCACGAGCATCGAGCCTTGGATAATATTTTTGATAATTATAACAACCCAAGACATTTTGAATTGAGATATAGCCACTATGGATTATCAACCAATTTTGTCATCCATGCACAAAGTCCAGCTTGGCAAAACTACAATTCCAACACCGACTGGTACTGGAAACAAAACTGGATTTACAAATATGGACAATTACTCAGTGCATTCCCTGGGGTCAAAAATATTTATCTTTGTTGCTCAGCAGCTTTGGAAAATAGTCATAAAGGTAGTGATATTGACCTTATGATAATGGTAAAAAAAAATTGGGTATGGATTACAAAGCCTTATTTTGCTATTCTGAGCAAGGTTATAAAATACTACGATCTCAATTTTGGGCTAGTAATTTTTTATTTGTTGACCAACCAAGTTACCAAACTTGAAGCTTTGAAATACAATAATATCATCGACAAAGTAAAAATTGATTTTGGGTTAGTTTTTGAAAATGAATGTCAACTGGAAAAATATTACAAAAATAAAGAGAGAAATTTATTTGTTTGGTCAGCTCTAAAGTTGGAAAATAGCTTTGACAAAGAAACTATACCGTTACCTTATAGTGCCACTCATTCCAAAGTAAAGGAATTTGAAACTAATTTGGGCTTAAGCATTCAAACAAAAAAACAAATTAGCTATTTGGCATTCATATTTTTGAAGATATTATTTTATCTAACCTTGATATTAATTGCCCCAATAGGAATTTTGAACTACTGGTATGAACAAAAACATAAAGAAAACTATAACAAGCTAGTGCTTTGGAATATTTATAGCCAATATAACATTGTATATTAATTTTTTTGTTATACCCGTTACACCAACAACTCAAGAATAATCAATGTGGGCTGTCATTGGAATGGCTGTAAGTTTTGCACTTGCTTGTTAAGCATATACTAATTATTCACAAAATTAAAACTAGCAAACCTTGACATTGATAATTAACTTGTCAAAACTTGACTAATATGTCTACAACTAATACTAATATAGATTTTCCAAATCCTCCGATCAAAATTCCAAAATTCTCCAACACAACACAAAATATTATCTGCATCTTCCTAGCAATCATAATTTTTGTTGTACTTTCTATTGTTTATTTTTGGCAAATTAACCTCCTTAACTATATAGGTGTTTTTACAAAATCTGAAAATATTCTTACCCAAATTAAAATTCAAGATGTTTTGATTGGCAGTGGTATTTACCTCAAAACAGCTGTAGATTTTGCTATCTTAATAGGGTTATTGATGCTCAAATATCCAGGATTCAAAAATCGAATAGCTATAGAAAATGGCACGGCTCTTGGTAATGCACTAGGTACGATGGCAGTTTTGACACTTTGGTTTTTCTTTAAAGAGATCAAGTGGCTACTTGCAATAATGGTGTTTCTAGCAGCTTTGGTGTTGTTTGAGCTAGCTAAAGGAGGTATTGAACATATCGAAGAGGCGCAACACGAAGGACAAAAAGTTCCAAAATGGGTCAAAGCAAGTGCCAAAGTCATAGATATTTTTCTGACCAAAATAATGACGGTAATTTCTCCAGTTTTGTCCAAAATTCTTCCTTCTCTCAAATTTGACGAGACAAAAAAATTGACATTCTGGGGGTTGATTAGTACTTCATTTACTATTCCATTTATTCTTGGCCTTGATGACTTTGCTGGGTATGTGCCTCTTTTTAACGTTGTTAACGTATTTGGATTTGGGGTTGGAGTATTTTTGGGTCATATGATTCTTAATGTTTTATTGTTTATTAATCCCAACCTTACTATCAAACTCGTCAAAAATCCTATCGTGTCGTTGCTCGGTACAGTCGCATTTATTGGTCTAGCGCTATTTGGATTGTACGAAGTCTACAACATCACCAGTTGTCTAATTTTCCCTGGGATGCAAAGTTGTTTGGCACATCATTAAATTCATATTTAAGCTATCAATTCGTTTGTTTAGAGATTTTTCAGTTGGCAAACATAATATGTATTCCTTTTTGAATCTCGACTATCGCAAACAAAACTGTGAATTAACTCTAGATTATTATTAGAAAGGTAGCTTTTGACTTCGACTTCTATAAAATAGTGTGAATAGCAATAACTAAAGACTTTTTTTACCCAATCCAAAATGTTGTCTCCGACCTCAAGGTCGGTTTTTTTAATTCCTAACTTTTCATAAATATATTTTCCAGTTTCAGTTTCTGGATCTACTGCTCGCTTGATTCGTCTTGGCGTGTCAAGATATTGCCATGTCGTAAATATCAAAAGCCCGTTTGGATTTAATAATTTTGTAACTTGAGCAAAGAATTGGTTGCGAGCTTGGAGACTTGGAATGTGGTGAATCAGGCCAAACATCACTATCAAGTCAAATCTTTTATTTTCAAATTGATCAAGCTCTTTCAAAATATCTAGTTCTTTGAGCTTGTAACTGGCAAAGTTTTGCTGTTCAACATTCTGTGATCGTTCCATAAAATTGATTGAAAAATCTACGCCTAAATATTCTGTGTTTTTAATCGATTCAAGGTCAAGTTGTGAGTTTAAAAAGTTAACAAATCTTGCGTTTCCACAGCCAAGATCTAGGATTTTATAATATTTTGGGTTTGAATTATCTAAACTAAAGTTTTCAGTTGCGCGGGTAAGCTTCTTCTCAAGATTTTTTTTATTTCCAAATCACCTTTTCGCTGGACTCCGCAGGATCTTTCGCTACGCTCAAGATGACAATTTTTTGCTGAGATGTCATCAATCAAACTTAAGTCTTTTGCTAGTTCTTTCAATTTGGCTACAATAAATTTGGTGAGTTGATACGAGCCTTCCCAGTAGTAATCAGGTTTTTGGTTCCATAATGCTGAGCCGGTTTCATCATAAAACTGTTTATTCAATTTGCTTAAGATATCAATCGTTTGTTGATTCATTATACGACAAGGTTTTGAATTTGTTGATAGTAATCTTTGGTTATCCAATAAGGCTTTGGAGCTGTTTTGACTTTGTCCAAGTGGATAATAGTTAGCTCAACTTTGTAGTACAAATCTGCGTCAAGGTTGGTGTCTTGCTTAAGATTTTGCTTGATCTCTTTAACTTTATCTATAGTTAAGCTATCTCGAATCATAATTGATTTTATTTCATAATTTTTATTGATCTTGAGGTCTTTTGGTTGTTCTATTTCAAAAATAATTTGTGGATCAATAGCGGCTTTTGTCCAGTTCACAGCTTCTAAAATTTCTTGTCTGGGCTTGGAAATAGAATAATCTCCCTGCTCAAAGATTGGCAAGACTCCTTGATCAATTCTACAAGCATCATCAAAAATTAGCTTTGTAGCTTCGACATATTCCCTTTGCTCAACTATAGTATCATCAATTTCTGCGGGTTCGGTAGTATCAGCAGGCTTAGCTTTTTCTTTTGGCTCTGACAATTTTCCTTTGACCCAATAGATTTTTTTCTCTTCCAAAACTGGTGAAAGTGCAGGGGTTCGTTTGCTATAGACAACGCCTTCAATCTGAGCTTCTTTCCCTTCTTCTGGTAAAAGTGTAATATTCATGCCTAGCATCATAGCTCCGGCTTTAGTAAAAATCTTTTTAATCTTTTCAACTACAACGAGATAAATATCATCAAAACCAGTCACTTCTCGTACCCACTCTTGCATTTGAGCATATTCTTGCAGCGGATTACCTGAAACGTAAAGTCCCAAAATTTCTTTTTCCATCATCAAAATATCCAGTTTAGAAAGGTCTTTGTATTGAGTTTTCCAGTTGACTTGGGTTTGAGATTTGTCTGTAGAATCACTAAACAAATCATCAGTGTCAATTTTTTTTGCTTCGCGTCTGCTAGATATATTTTCCAAGATACGCTCAACATTGGCAATCAAGAATGAGCGAGTTTTAACAATATTAGTTTGATCTATTGCATTGGACATATTCTAAAGAATTACACAGTATTGGTAATTGGTCAATTTGGCGATTACTGCGGGAACAAAAATGCAAAAACTAATTTTACTCACCTGACTTTGACACAACGATTATCGGCAAACTATATTGATTAACAAGCCTACTAGCCAACAAACCTATTATACCTTTGCTCCAATTCCCTTCTAGCCAAATAATTTTTTGACCAGACTCTACTTGATCTTTGGCTGTCTGCTCTACTTCACCAAGTATACTTTTGACCATAACTTTACGCTCAGCGTTCGTATCGATAAGAAACTTTGCAAGCTCAGGCTCAGATTTTTCAAAAAATTCTATGTTTTCGGTTACGAGTTGATTTACGTTATCAATCTTAGGATCCTTGAGTAAAGTAGCTATTGAAAGCCTAGCGTGACTAATTCTACCAGAACTATTGAGAATTGGAGAAAGTACAAATCCCAAGTCTTGACTAGTAAGCTGATACCCTTCTTGGATTTTTTTTGATAAGCCCGACTGGTTGAGTAGCTCTGAGAGACCAGCAATTTTGTGAGAATTAGACTGGAGGATCTGAATTCCAGCTTTGACAAGCATTCTATTAGTTGGTTCTATAATACTTTGACAATCAGCTACAGTGCCAATAGCAACCAATGGCAACAACCGATTTAATTTTGTCAACCTTATATTTTTGGTTTTTGGTTGGATTTTGGGCTCAGCTATCATTTGTAATTTTGCTAATTAACGCCAAAAATAGATTGTGCTTTTTATTCTTATCTAGACTTTGAGCAGGCTGATATTGCTCGATTCTTTCCCAAATTTGATTTTGAAGCTGTATCTCTGACTGGCGGATTTTTTCTACAACTTGGGCAATGTTTTGTCTTCTTTTGAGAGTGATGACACGTGTGCGAATATTTGTCTCTTCCAATAGTAGTTTTTGCCTATATTGCTTTTTAGTTTCCAACAAAAGTAGTTGTTTTTGCTTTAGTGTTTTGTTCTCAAAAGCAACCTGTTTACTGATCTTTGTAATTTCTAGCAATGAGTTATAGTCAGGTAAAGGGTAATTAAGCTCTTCATTTTTAGTAACCAACTGACTTTTTTGATATGCCTGTATTTGGTTAATCTGAGAATTACTGCTATTTTGCTGGGGATAAATTGCAATTGTCTTTGTAGTCATAAAGGTGTTTTAAATTTTAAGTAACAGCCTGCGGGTGACCAAATATTGAGTGCAAAATATTTTTTGGTCAAGGTTGTTTCAAATGCTCTTTCAACAAAATTTCTGCAGCATGAATTTCTCCTGCACTTTGTACAAACAAATGTTTTTGCATGTCAACATTGTTATCAGTGATTATTACCCCTTCATCGAGTAATAATTGCTTTTGGATCAACCCTTTGGCACCCAGCTTGAGACTAGATATAAAACCATTTTTGGCAACAACTCTATGCCAGGGGAGTAAATACCACTGACTTGAAGGCATTCCTGATAGTATAAAACCGACGACTTGACCACTGACACCTTTGTAAGGTTGTTCGTGAAAATTATAATTCTTATTTACAATTTGGCTGCCAACTTGACCAAAGTACATTACTTTTCCAAAGGGAATTTGGTTCACAATTTTGATTATTTGTTCTTTGATAGATAATATTGTACTCATTTCTCTAATGATTAAATTGTCGTTACTTATCATCTTTCTAGATCCTGAATCAAGTTGAGGGCAGACGGACAGCCAAATTAAAATTAGGTTATTAGCGGATAAGTATATTAAAGATTACACTCAGAATTGAGCAAGTTGTCAACTCTTAAAACAGTACCATTTTGCAGATATCGAGCATAGCTAAAAGTTCCATCACCGTTGGCTACCCAAAAGATATTAATTTTTTGTCCTTGATAATTTGCAGCCCCAATATGAATACCAAGCATATAGCTATGTTTGCTCTCGCCATCTTCTGCAGTCAAATCTTCATTGTATTTGTACGCTCCTCCGCTCAATCCGCTTCCGTTGGCTGTAAACATCTGGCTACCCGTCAAAAGCTGTTCTTTTTTGCTATTTTCGTTTTTAGCGATTCCACGGATATATACATATGAGGGGTTGAGGATGTCACTGCTCCAGTTGATAAAACTAATGTTTGGATTATTTTTGAGTACTGAAGGACTCTTCAAGCCTTGATCTTTGGCTTTTTGCGAGTTTAGTAAAGCCAGCGGAATCTGAATAACTCCTTCGTTATACTTAATGCGAGCACCAGCCACCACTCTGCTACAATTACCTTTGACACTCAAAAACTTGGCACCATTAGCAACCAGAAAATTAGTTTGATCAAGCGTGAAGTTATGACCTGTCGTGTAAAAGTAGTTATCGATTATCTCACCTGAGCCTTGAGAAGTGTAGGCATTATTGTCAATAGTAAAATCTGAAACCAGATTAGCTGCAGTTGCCAAACTTGAGCGAGGTTCCTGAGCAGTGGAGTTAATGGAGCTTGCCCCAAAAATAATGGTGAGTAATACCAAAAAAATTATTGTAGTGGATTTGGATTGGAAATGTGAAAATATAGTAATCATATATATGAATGTAGCAGATTTTTTTAAACTTGGCAAGGGTTAGCTTTTGGCTTTGGGTAGTTGTAAAAGAAGATTACCAATGTTTTGCAATAATAAATATTATTGGGTAAAAAGTCTTGACAAAAATTACTATTTAATTAACAATTAAAAAATAACGGGATGAAGTGTTACGGTAGCATACTTGCTTTGGGAGCAAGGGGCACAGGGTTCAATTCCCTGCATCCCGACCAACAATCAGATTAAATAAAATATATAAACAACTAAAAATTATTAAAATGCCAGCACAATGCGCCCTCACAGGAGTCTATGGACACAAAGTAGTCAAGAGATCCAAATCGATGCACGGAACCATCACTCATCTCAAAGCTAATCTAGTCAAAAAAAATGGTGGCGACCTCAATGCTATGCTAGGAGGTCAATATTTTGCTCCAAACAAATCAGTCAAAATTACAGCCCGAGCATTGAGAACAATCAAGAATAAAATTACAAAAACAATTTAAAACTATAAAAGTACATTTCTCACCCTACCTGCAAGGGTGTTTTTCGTGTATCAATCCTTTCATGTAGACTCTTTTTTTAGCCTAGGTATAATTCTACAAAAATTTGAATGACATCATTTGCCAAGTTGGAAATAAAATATTAAACTCTAATTGTTATGAATAAATATCCTGTGGCTCGCAATATTAGTCCAAAAAAGCCTTTTATCAAAGTATTATTTAAAATTATCTTAATAATAGGACTCATATTAGTGAGCTGGAATATTTATAGTTTTTTTGCATCTCTCAGTTTTATTCCGAGCAACTCACCAAAAGAATATACCTTCGAAGTCAAGTCTGGTGACAACTTTGGTAAAATTGGAGAGCAGCTTCAAAAAAGCAATGTATTAACAAACTCTTTTTCATTGCAATATATCTCACAAACTAGCAATAAGTTTACACTACTACCAGGAAAATACATTTTAGAGCTACCAGCAAAACCAGATCAAGTTATGGGTCAAATCAAAGAACAGTCTGAGTTTTATGGTAAAAATCTTGCTAGTCAGCAAAAAGAAGTCAGAGTAACGATCAAAGAGGGTGAGACCGTTGACAAAATCATTGATAAACTATCCAAAGCTGGCGTAGCAAGCGTAGCTGATCTCAAAGCAGCAGTCAACAAAGAAAGTTTCAAACAAAAATATGACTTTTTGCCAGATAAGCTCAACTGCGAATACGGCAACCTCAAAAACTGTGCAAAGTATTATCTTGAAGGCTATCTCTATCCCGATACTTATAGTTTTTTTGTCAATTTTGGAGCAGATAACGCTATTAGCAAACTAGTCACCAATTTTGAAAATAAAGTCTGGTCAAAGTTAAAACTTCAAACGAATATCAAGGATTTTAACAAAGCAGTTGTCATGGCATCAGTCATCGAGAAAGAGACTGGAAGACCAATAGAAGGTATCAACTCAGCCAATATTGAAGAGGTCAACAAAGAAAAAAAGAATATTGCAAGCGTTTTTTATAACAGAATAGAAAATAGTATGAAATGGAGCTCTGACCCGACTGTGACATATGGAACAGGCAAAAGTTTGTGCCAACAGACACTAATATCCCAAACAGATTGCTTATACCTAGACTCACCACAAGCTGATAATAAATATAACACATATGAGAATATTGGCTATCCAATAGCTCCTATAGCTACACCAACTATCGGCTCGGTGCAGGCAGCTCTCATCCCACTTCAGACCGATGATCTATTTTTTGTATCTGATGCAAGTGGAAAAAAATATTTTGCCAAATCAGGCACTGGACACGACAGTAATATAGCAATGGTGCAAGGAATCAACAAAGAATACAGAAATTAGTATAAAATATTGTAAATACTACAAAATGAAAATTGTCACAAAGTGACTGGGTTTATTATAGCGATAAAGCTCTAACAAAATTTTCAAGCCCTGCCAAAAATACACATTCCAAGCCAATAAATAAACTTGCAGGAACAACGCTATTGTGGTATGATTGTCAATGTTAGAAAATAAATCTTACAATTTTATACAACCAAACTATATGTTTATATCAAAACTACACACAACTCAATTCAAATTTTCAGGTAAGGAAGGTGGCTCAAGAATAGAGGCTCCTAAAGTGTCTAGTGAATCTCGTGAAATTGATTCACAAAAGACTTCTAAAAAACTTCAAGGTTTAAGAAAAGCAGCTATCGTTGGAATTGCAGCACTAGGGTTAGGCACTGGAAATGAGGTCTACAAAAATAATGAGCATAACAATCTTGTAAGTGCAGGCTCAAAAGTTGAATATCTCCTCAACCAAAATTATGACGCTAAAACAGATTTAAGTGGACAGAAAAATGTAATTAACAAAATAAATGTTAGATTTGAAGTAGACAGTCAAGGTAATGAATCTATGAACGGTTTTGCACCAGTTACTGTCTTTGACAAGACGCCAGATTCTGAGATTGCAGAAGTTATTGGCCCAGACTTAAATTTTTTCACAGCAACAAGTGGAAGAGGTTATAAAGGAGTTAAAATTTTCCCAAAAAGTCCAATTGATAAGGTAATAGATATTCCTAATGGGGTAGTCAGGTCTTTTCAATCAAAAAAAAGATCTGGAGGTTCTAGGTAAATCTCAGGAGACAATTCAAAATATAAGATTTTCACTTTCGGGTGATTTCTTTTCGCCCAAAAATAGTTGAATTTAGAGCTATAAACTCTTTTTAGATTCTGAAACAAGTTCAGAATGACATGTTTGGTGTATATTTCCTACTGGCACAGGATCTTTCGCTACTCTCAAGACGACACACCTTTTGAGCTTCAATTATTTACACCAATTATCCTAAATCAAAAACATATGTTTTTTGGAAAGTATGATTAACAATAGGTTTTTAGCTGTTTCAAAAGCCAAAGTCTTGACAACATAAAAAAATTCATACTATACTCATTGAGTGCTATGTGAGGTTTGAAAACAACTAATACTAGAGATTTTACAGATAAGAAACATAATAATTAAAAAAACTAATTGAAACTGGATTTACTGAGATAATCTTATAAACATATTATTTAATATTGTATATTATTTAGCAACTAAAACGTTATAATTTTGTTGAGAGTTTGATCCTAGCTCAGGATTAACGCTGGCGGTAGGCCTTACACATGCAAGTCGAGCGGTGAAAGTCTTTGTAGTAATACAGAGAAATGATCAGCGGCAAACGAGTGAGTAATAATTAGGAACTTCCATATAGTTTGGTATAGCTAGTCGAAAGATTAGGTAATCCCAGATGTGATCGCAAGATTAAAGGCGTAAGCCGCTATATACAAGGCCTAATTCCTATCAGATTGTTGGTGAGGTAATGGCTCACCAAGTCTATGACGGGTACCTAGTCTGAGAGGACGAATAGGCACGTTGGGACTGCGACACGGCCCAAACATCTACGGATGGCAGCAGTGGGGAATTTTTGGCAATGGACGAAAGTCTGACCGAGCCATACCGCGTGAAGGATGAAGGCCCTTGGGTCGTAAACTTCTGTGGAGATATACTAAAAAAATGAAGATATTTCTAGAAAGGAGCTGCAAACTCTGTGCCAGCAGCAGCGGTGATACAGAGGCTCCAAGCGTTATCCGGTTTCATTGGGCGTAAAGCGTTCCGAAGGTTGTTTAGTGTGTTCAAATTTAAAGGCCGCAGCTTAACTGCGTGTTTGGTTTGAAAACTGCTAGACTTGAGGGGTAAAAAAGTAGTTGGAACTTTGCAAGTAGGGGTGAAATCCGTTGATATGCAAAAGAACGCCAAAAGCGAAAGCAGACTACTGAGTGCCACCTGACACTGCTAGGACGAAAGCGTGGGGAGAGAATGGGATTAGATACCCCAGTATTCCACGCCCTAAACGATGAGTGCTTTCTATTGGGAAAAATCAACCTTTTTCAGTGGCAAAAGCTAACGCTATAAGCACTCCGCCTGTATAGTACGGCCGCAAGGCTAAAACACAAAGGAATTGACGGGAACCCGCACAAGTAGTGGATCATGTGGTTTAATTCGATAGTAAGCGAGGAACCTTACCTAGGCTTGACATGTTAGTAGTAAGATGTGGAAACACAGATGATCTCGCAAGAGAAGCTTTCACAGGTGATGCACGGTCGTCGTCAGCTCGTGTCGTGAGATGTTCGGTTAAGTCCGAAAACGAGCGCAACTCTAATCCTTATTTATTTAATGTATAAGGAGACTGCCTGTGTTTAAACAGGAGGAAGGATAGAATGACGTCAGATCAGCGTGTCCCTTATGTCTAGGGCTACACACATAATACAATGGGAAAGGTACAACAAGACCGCTACCTCGCAAGAGTAAGCAAATCTCTAAAACCTCCCCAAGTTCAGATTGGAGTCTGCAACTCGACTCCATGAAGCTGGAATTGCTAGTAATCGCGAATCAGCCTCGTCGCGGTGAATACGTTCTCGGGTTTTGTACACACTGCCCATCAAGGTTTGGGAATTGAGAGAGCCCCAAAATTTCAGTTTTGGAATGGAAGGCTAGCTCAGTGACTGAATTTAAGTTGTAACAAGGCATCCGTAGCGGAAGCTGTGGATGGATTACCTCCTTTTTAAGGAGATTATTAGAGCATGTTTGATTCGTTCGCATCTCTTCTTGGTTGATAACAGACCTTTGTTTGTTTAACTATTATACTAAAAATATAATGATAATCATCTACTTTAATGTAGAAAAAAATCCTAATCGTATACAAAATATCTTATAATATTTATAACGATAAGTCAGAACTAAACCTTCTCTTATTGTAATTCTATTGTTAATACTTTGATTAGGTTATACCGTTTTGGTTGCTAAATAATGCACAATTTTATTTAGTATCTTCGGTTTCAATTAGTAATTTTATGTTTCTTATCTGTAGTCTTGCGCTATCATTTATCTCCTGTAAGGGAGGTTTTTTGTTGACCAAAAAAGTTTATTTGCCTAAAGTTGATTTATAAAGTATATTTGAATTCTTATGTCTAATTTTTCAGAAATAATTCACGTCGAATCTCTTCGTAAACAGCTCCTCAATAAGATCGAAGTTCTCGATGCTCAAATCGCAAACTTGAACAAAAGCGTCAAACAGAAAGGTTTGGAAGTAAAATTGTCTCAAATCGAGAGTGCTACAGACATTACTAAATACCGAAACGAACTCAAAGCTTCTCAAGCTGAGCTTGCGCTACTCCAAAAATGGCTTGAGCTTTTGAATTCGGGTGTTGACCCAAAATCCATTGACTTTGAACAGTTAAAGCTTGATGTTATAGAGAATGCTCAATCTGCACAAGATAGTTTTGAAGATCAGTTTTTGGATTTGGAAGAAATAGTTAATATAAATGAGGGCACAATGGCTGTATCCAATAGACTCGGTAAGCAGTTCTTTAGTCCAAATCTTCATCCAGATATCTTCAAAGACAAAGAGTCTTTAGAATCACAATTGCGCTTGAATGCGACCATGTCTGAGCCTGAATTGGCGGGGAGCGTATTTACAGATATATTTCCAAAAACTCTAAAGCAACTTTTGAAATCAAGTGAATTAAACCAAGGTCAAATCACTGCAATTAATCAACTTTTAGAATTGTATAATCTGTATATTGAAAAAGGAAATTTGTCTGACGATCAACTTGTAGCAGTTTTAACGCTGATCAAATCTGATGAAAATTTAAAACTCATCTTTAGGCAATCCCCAGAACTCAAACCTTTGTTAAATACAACTCTAAAAGAAATAATTCTTGATATTGGGCTACCGGAAGGTAAATCTGTAAACGAACTCAAAGAAATCATCATTAGGAAAAAATCTGAAATTGCCTTTTTACAGAAACAACTGGAAGTAGTCGGCGAGATCTCAACCAAAGAATGTCAATCCAAAATATTGGATATTAACGAGCAACATTTCCAGAAAATTCAAGAACTCAAAGCTCAAATAGAAAAGCTAAACTTGGAAATCAGAGACAAAATCCAATCTATGAATTTGCAAGATCAGCAAGTTGCAAAAGATTTTTTGGAAGCGGCTAAATCTAGCTTGGAGGATGCGTATGTCAATAGCGCAGAAAGTGGAGAACCAGACATAGGCGCGATTGTAATCAAACAAGCTAGAGCTGAAATTATGATTAATAGATTTGAAACTGAGCAAAAAGAGTATAAGGATAAATTAATAAAATTGCCAAACCTCTTATTCGAGCGTCTATTTAAAGAAGGTAAAATAGGTATTTTGTCTATAGTTCCTTTTCTTATTGGTCAAAGTGATCCAGAATTTATATGGACTATCGGAGATAAATTAACAATTTATAGAGATGAGTTATCACTTGAAAACAAAAGTACTTACGATTTAAATATAAAACTTAAAACTAACCGAGGTTTAGTACAGTTAGAAATAAATGAACTTCAATTTATAACGAAAAATTTTGATGCAGATAGGTGTTCCTATAAAGATGCCTTCAACAATATTAAAACCATCCTCAAGCGAGATTTTGAAATAAACATTGATAACTTGGAAGGCAACAATCAAATAGCAGAAACTCCAAAAAATGCTTTTGAGAGCCAAGAGCAACTCGCTCGTGAGAAGTATAAACAGATTCAGGATATTGTAAGAAAATTGATATAAAAATAAAATCTGGTGCTTTTAGATTTTTAGGACAATCAAAATTCAATATTATAGATAAATCAGATTTTTTTGATATGGGAAACGCCCAGGTAATTTCGAGTGTTGACGAAAGTTTGTACGGTATTATCCAGTTTGAAGACAAAAAAATTCGGCTAGCTGTTAACCATCTAAGAGAGTTTGACGATTTATACATTAAACTATATTCTAAATCAAACGATTCTTTAGACTTGCGTTTTATAAGCTTCATGCATTACAGAAAACCTAGTGAGTATATCCAACCAACTCTAGAACAATTAGATTTGTTTTACGATGAATTGACAAATATGCTCAAAGAAAACAATATCGAGTTGTAGTTGAGTCAAACTTAAACTATTTCATGTTCTGACAAAGCTCTTAAACATATGTAACCCAGTCAGTCTGCGACTGCCAGCCCCTTTGCAAGGCGTAGTATTCTTGATAAGAATATATCCAGACCAAAACCTCCCAAAACGGGAGGATAGTTTTTTAGCTCAAATAATCTTATTCAATAGAAGATTTGATAAACCACTGCATTTGCTGGTGTTCTTCCAAAGACCAATCTCACTCAAGAACTAGGAGAGAATTTAGTGTTGGAAAATCTGGGAGGCTGACAACTCTCTTTCGACCCTTAAAAGCTAGCTTAATTTATATCTGATACCTAGCTCTAATCTATTCATAGTTCTAGATCTTGAAACAAGTTCAGGATGGCAACCCATTTTGTTTATTCTTGGATAGTTGGTGTAACGAGCATATTAGACAAACAAATTAAAGTCTTTATTAAAATTTTTGAATTAGACATTAGGAGCGGGAAGAAATTAGCTTAGTTGTGATATGTGCAATCAGTATAAAAATGCAACTTTAATAATATCTTATCAAAAAAATAACTCCTATTTCTAGAAGTAAATGTTTGATATTTTGGTGGTCCCGGTGGGATTTGAACCCACGACCAAGGGATTAAGAGTCCCCTGCTCTACCACTGAGCTACAGAACCATAATCATAATTAAACCAAGGATTAATCTTTTTGTCAAGCAATTTTACTTGAGTTCAATTTCAAATTTTGGGGTTGTGACACCCTTTGATTGTAGAATTTCTAGTAATAAAAAATCAACGTTGTTTATTTCAGTTTTGATAAAGGTTTTGAAAGAATTATCTATTACTTTGAGCTTGATAGTGAAAGAGTTTTTAGCCTTAGGTGTTATAAAAACTTGTATGTTTCCAAATTCAGTTTTCAAATTGGGGTAGTTTTCTATTTGGATTTTCTCCAAACCTTTTTTGATTGTAGTCATAATATATGCCTGTTGAAATAAATCTTGCTTTTTGGACTTACCAAGAAGGTTAGAAATAGACTGCATTTTAAACTAGCTTTAATTTATTTTTGATATTACTTGAATCAAAAGCCTGCAATACTTTGTCACGAACATCCTTATCTAAATCATCTTTTTTAAAGATAATCTGAAACCCCTCTGGGCAAGATTCGTCTTCAAGCGTTACAAAAGCTATTTTACCACTTACTCGTTTGGTTTTGATACGGCCGCAAAGTGTGGCAATTTGATTTTTTTGGAGCTCTACCATTAGTCCATCAGGTTCGGGAATATCACCGTTGTGGTCAATCTCACCTTGTTCACTCAAAAAAGCGTATAACAGTTTTTCTTTTTGCTCCTGAGTTTTTTGCAAAATATCTGGAATACAAGCCCGAATTTCACCTATAAGTTCGTCGTCAAATTTGATGTCAACACTATCTTGGTCGTCTGGATCTATACCCATTTGACGAGCGGTATGGCGAAATTGAATTTTTTCCTCCATCGTTTCTATCAAGGTTTGTGGAAAGATAGCCTGTGCCAAATAGTGTTCAAGCATATAGTTATTCTCATCTATTTCTAGTTTTCCAATATCAAATTTGTGCACAAATCCAAACCAAAATTTTATAAAATTAATATTAAAATCTCTGTAAGATTCTACCTTGAAGGGATCAAATCCTAGATCTCGTAGTTTTTTTATTTTTTCTACACGAAGCTTAAGCTGATTTTCTATAGCTGATGTATTAATATTACTTTTTTTAACCAAATTTGTGTCTTGCATAATCATATTATTGCTTTTGAACTACAAAATTGTCAAATTACATTTTCTCAGTACTAAACTTAACCACATTAAAAAATAAAATACAAGCACAGGTCAAAATAGCATAACTACCCAAAGCCCAAATCAAATAAAGATAACTTGAAGGTGTATAAGTTTGCAACAAACGAAAAATTGATGTGACCAATGCCAAAATAGTAGTTGTGATAATTGTAATTTTGAATAGCTTATAAGACTTATTGATATAAATCTGAGCAAAAAATATTATAGCTGCATAAAAAATAAAAAGAATAGTATTGAAAGGGTCTGTTCGTTGGGTTAGTTCTTTTACACCTGATATAAGCAAGATAAGCTGAAGTAAGTGAAATAAAGTGTCTATACCTATTGTGAACCAGTTTTTGGCTTTGAGATTATTTGTGATTTGGGTAAAGCAATAAAAAAAAGACTGCAAGCCAAACAATACACCAACCAAAGATAAGCAAAGACTGTAGTTGTAAATATAAGTTTTGTATTCCCCGATATTAAAGAACCAAATAATTATAAAACTAAAAGTCAAAACAGCTAACGCAAATCTATTTTCTATGGTTATTTTACCAAAAAAATTAAAAGGGTTACCAGAAAAATTGCCGACTTTATTTTTATTTTGATCTATTTTTTGCATATTTTTTAAAACTGATTAAAAGTGGTGAAAATTCTTTAAAAATTCTTTAAATTGTCTATTTTATCTTGTGACTTTAAATATTGTGGTCAAATAACTTGACATTGTCAAATTGATACATTATAATTAATATGTTAATAGCAAACCAACAAAAACATGGTGTCTTGGCCGATCGGTTAGGCAGAGGTCTGCAAAACCTTCCAGAGCGGTTCGACTCCGCTAGATGCCTCCAAAATTTTGAATCACGCTGCCAATAGGCAGTTTTTTTTGTTGAGCAAGTAATTTGACAAGAAAGCGAACCAAAGGCATTATTAATACAAGGTTAGTCGGACGGTAGCTATAATTATTAAACCCAATTGTAGAGGAAAGTCGGGACACCATCTTGTGTTTGAAAGAATATAATTTATGAGTAGCGGGCAAACCAATCCGCCGTGGGTAACCATAGGGAGCTCAAAATCGTCAAGAAAGTAAGGCTGAAAAGTGCAACAGAAAATAAACCGCCAGCGATGGTAAGGGTGAAAAAGTGAGGTAAGAGCTCACTAACGAAGGCAAGCAATTGTCCGTTTGGCAAACCCTGCTTGGTGCAATTCCAAAAAAGGTAGGAAGCGTAGAGAAATTACCGTCTCCGATTTGGCAATAAGTAATTGTAGTCAAAGCGTCAGACAGAATCCCGCTTATAGGCTAACCTTACAAATTATAAATAAAAACTTAACAAAAAATTTGAACAAAAAAAAGAAACCAATTAGATTTTAGAGAACGATATAGTCCTTTAAAAAATTATTAGCTTCTTATACGCGATGCAATAATTGAAATTATTTATTCAGGCTAATTGCATCTACCAAGAATAATCTTAGTTAACTTTATAACTTTTGTCAATCTTTAATCCAAATATAATCTACGAGATTTAAATTTTTACGAGTTCTAAAGCGGTTGTTTTTAATTCTCGCAACTCTGTTATTTGTAAAATTAAACATAAAAATTATAAAAACTTAACAAAAAATTTGAACAAAAAAAAGAAACCTATTCAATTATACACAACAGATATATGTCGCTATCGTATAATTAAATTAGATTTCTGTAGGCAATCTACCATCACACAGTATATTAATTTTTTATTTCTGTCAATATCACACATTATGAAATTTTTATTTTTCCAAAACTTAAAAAAAATATTTTTGCTTCTAATTGCGATTTTATTCTTATTGAATCTCAATTTCGAAGTTGTGGCAACGGATTTCAAGTCCAAGATTGCTGAAACACAAAAACGAGCAGCCGAATTCCAGACGCAATTAGCTCAAAATCGCGACGGAATAGAAGACGCTAGGCGAAAAGCTGGTAGCTTGGCTGACGAAATATACGCACTCAACGCTGAGAGTAAAAAGTTTTCCGATATGGCTGTTCAAGCTCGATCATTGGCTACAGAATACGAAGGTGAAAAACTACAATTTGAAATTGAGATCGCTAAGCTAAAAGTTGATAGTAAGAATATTTATAAAGAAATTCAAAAGCAATACTTGATTAGCCCAATTCAAAACATCTTTGCATCGCGTAATTTTGGTGAAGTCATCAGTAATATCTACAAAAACAGCACACTTGAGCAAAAAGCCGAAAAAATTCAGGTAGACATAAAAGAAAAAATTGCTCTCAAAGAACAAGCAATTGAAAATCAAAAAAAAGTTGCTCAAGAAGCCTCCAAAGCTGACCAACAAGCCCAATACAAAAAATCTGAAGTTCAACTAGTACTTGAGCAAACCAAAGGAGAAGAAGCCAAATATCGACAATTGGCAGCCCAAGCAAATGCAGAAATTGATGCAGCTAATGCACAAAAAGCAAAATTTGAAATAGCTGAAAAAGAAGAGCAAGAGCGTATTAGGCAAGAGATTGAGACACAGAGGCAGGTAGAGCTAGCTAGAAGACTGGCGTCACAAGCCCTGAGTAACAACTCAAATGGACAAGTAGCCAGTAATTACCAAACTAAAAATATCGCCTTTGACAGCGTAGAAACCTCAGATTATAGTGGTAAATGTAGATTTGAAGCCAAGGGTGTCTTGTCAGTTTCGTCTGGGTATTTTGCACAACCAACTTCAGGTAATTTTGAACGAGAATTTGGATTATGTAACCATGATGGGATAGACATAAGCAATAATACCGGTACACCTATATATGCAGCTGATAAAGGTAGTGTAGTAAGGGCTCAAACTAGTTATGATGGATATGGAATGAATATAGTTCTCAAGCATACACTTCCAAACGGTGACGCTGTCTATACTCTTTATGGTCACCTTTCAGGCTTTAATGTTTCCGCTGGTGAAGCTGTTACCCGTGGACAACTTATTGGTGTGATGGGTTCAACAGGTAACAGTACCGGTCCGCATCTTCATTTTATGATTATCGATGGAGCTGGCTACGACGGACCATCTTGCAAATATGCCAACAGCAAATGCTACCGACCACGAGACTATATCAACTTTTAGAAACTATGAATTATACCTTTGTATTCAAATCTTGGTAGACTATTATCTGGAGCTTCTTTCAGGATCTAAATATATGGATTTGCTCCAAGAATTCTTTTCTTAGTTCCAAGTTTTTAGTTGTTTTATTTCTGTGTGAGTAGTATAAAAGCTTGCTCGCACAAATATTTGTAGCACTTATATCATCTTTTAACAAAGCAGTAAATATTTTTTGGTTTAGAGCGTGATTTGATTTTTAAAAAAGAAGATTATAATATTTGAGTCTAGGTAATACATATTTTTGTAATTGCTTGGGTTTCTTCTTGAGCCGACCAGTCTTCTGTTTTCTGGATTTGCTTTTGCAATTTGAGGATTTTTTCTACTTTATTTTTTTATTTTGCTCGAGCAAATATTGTTCTAAATCACTAGTAATAGTTCCACTCAGTGTGGTATTTTGATTTTTGGCTAAAGCCTGCATGGAGTCTTTGATTTTGGTTGGTATTTTTACACTTGCAGAATTCTTTACTTGCTTTGTAGTCATATATTGTAGTATATTCTTGTAGGTTTTTCCCGTCAACTACTCGCCATTAACCTTCAACTTACCTCTAGCTGCTTCAATACTAGCATAACCATGCTCAGCCATGATAGCATCAAATTCACTGGCAATTCTCTCAAACGCATATATACCTTCCTGTGCCCAAGTGGTACCAGTTTGCACAGCATCCGCACCTGCCAAAAGAAATTCAAAAGCATCTGTTCCAGTTCTTATTCCGCCTACACCTACGATTTGGACTTTACCTTGGAGTCTTTGCCAAAAGTTCCAGACGTTACCAAGTGCTAGTGGTTTGATATAGTCTCCACCTAGTCCTCCCATTCCATTTTTTGGTTTTAAAACTGTTGTTTCAGTCTCAGGGTTAATGACCAAACAACCTCCAATAGTATTGCTCACTATAATTACATCAATCTTGTATTTGACAACCATTTCAGACATGCTATCAAACTGAGAGATATCAAAATATGGTGGCAATTTTAAAGCTTTTTTGAATGTGTATTTTTGCATTTTGATCAAAAGACTTTCCATAGACTCCATATCATAAGCAAGTAAAGGCTTGCTAGGAATATTCGGACAGCTGACGTTGACTTCTAGTATATCAAAATATTCTTTGTTGAGTTCTAGCTTATCCATCATTTCATAGTATTGATCCATACCACCAAGTGAAAAAATAGAAGGAATAATAGGTTTATTGGTATATTGCCTAAGCTCCTTCATAAACTCGATAGTCGCATCTATGCCTTCATTTGGAATTCCCATACAGTTTAAGGTTGCTCCAGGAATAAGCTTGGATTTGACGATATAGTTTGGGGTCGGATTACCTTGCCATTTGTTGACACTGGTGGACTTGAGAACGATTGCACCAGAAGCAGAGTCGGCAATTTTTTTGAGTTGAGGCAAGATTTGGTTATTGACTCCAGAAGCGTTGTAGATAAAGCTGGTGAGTTTGGAGCCTCCGAGATTGGTAATAAACATATGTAATTAAAGATTGATGCCAATATACATTTTGGTCAAATTTTTGTCACCACCACAAAAATGCAAAATACCCATTCCGCTACCAACTTAATTCAAATTTAGCAGGCTAACAACCTAAATTTGTTTCGTGATCTACGATTATAAGATTAATTAAAACGTAGTCGTTAGAGTACTAAGTACTCATAATACTTAACACTAAATTCTATTTTTAAAGCTCTTGATTGATAAATATATGTTTAATACATATACAGCAATAAACAGGATTTCAATAATAACTAAATTAAATGTTGAAAAAAATTCTTGCCGTAGCAAAATTAAATTAAAAAAGCAAACCCAAAACAACATATTTACTAAAGAAATCCAAGAAATATTTTTACTGTATTTATTTTTAAATATTTTTACGAATAAAGGTATTAGAAAGGCTGGAGGAAAATATACTAATACACCTGTTAAAGGTAAAACTATAATCATAGAAATAGTCAAAAGAGTTGGTTGAATATAGTTATATAATTTTGATATTAAAGGTATATTTATAACACCAAATATACTATTATAATTAAAGTTAATTAAAAGTGGAATAAAAAGAATAAAAATTAAATATAAAAAAAATTTTGGACTGATGAGATTATGCATTTGATTTTTAACATTATAAAGCCACAAGTTGCATAAAAACAAAAAGAGTATAAAGTAGAAGATTAAGCCCTTAAAATCTAGAACTGGACTTGTAATATTTCTTGTTAATAATATCGTGTTAAAGTTACTGCTCAAAAACTGGCATGTAAATAAAATAGCAAATAAATAACAAAAAATGACTAATGCTATAATTTTATTATTCATAATATCCAATACTAGAGGTCACAGAATGCAAATTAGTTGGCGTAAACCAATATCCATTATAACTATTTGAGAAGTATTTGCCATTGTTATTTTGCCATAGATCTTTTGCATAAGTAGTGCACCAATCAGCCGCAAAGAAATTATACCCTGTACTATAACCATTTTTAAAACCTCCTACTGTCGTGTTATACCATTGATTATAAGTTATACTTTTTGTGAAAAAGGTATAACTACCATTTGGTGAATTGTATGTGTTGTTCTGAGCTAGGTTAAAAGCGTCTGGAAGATCAAGAGTATTATTGAAATGAATGTTATTACCAGTGAATCCATTATTATCAAACGGAGCCTTATAGGTTGTTTGATTATTTACTAAATTATCCGTGACTGACCATTTAGAAAAAGTAGATAAGTCAATTACATTATTGTACTTATTGTATCTCGCCATATATACAAGAGTGTGACCACAATCAGATGAATTTATACTTAGGTTTGAATTTAGTTGACATTGACCAGATGTAGAAGGCTTTCTATTCATTATAACCATTTCATTTTGACCAGATCTAAAAGATTCTGTACTACTCGCACACTTGTACAAATATAATTTTTGTCCAGCTGACCCATTATTAGCGTCAATACAGAAAGATTTATCATCCTGAAGCCTTATTAAACTATCAGTATCGTATATCCACTTTTGAGCTGTAGAATTATTACAGTCATTGAGTTGAATCTTTTGATTATTCGCTCTAAAGTTGTCTTTCAAATCAACACATTTATTTTTTATTCTTATTGTATTATCATTGTAAAGATTAAATTGTTGATTTTGATTTCCATCTACCTGAGTATAGACGCCAATATCAGCTCCATTATTCGAATTTCCATTAAATAAATCCCAAGAGGTGCCATATCCAGTAAAGGCTTTTGAATGATACATCGTCTCGTTTGTTCTTTCTGGATAGAAAGCAGATACTTGTATTGACCCAATATTTAATAAGTTACTAAAAATATTGTCAGTTTTTCTTTCAACATCATAACCATTAGCTACATTTTCATCTACCGTCAAGCTCATTTTACTATCTTTGTCTGGTAAATTAGAAATGCTTAACCCAATATCCTTTGCCTCATCACCAAGGAAATATACATCTAAAATATTAATACTAGATTTTTTACCTTCTTTAATTTTATTTTGTAAATTGCTTTTTAAAATTTTTCTTTCTTTAGATTGTTGGTTTAATTTTTGTTCTTTATCTTCTTTACCCTTTATACCTAGGAATTTTTCGTTATTTTTTTGTATTATACTTTCTTTGGTTTTTTGAGCTTCATAAAGGTTTTTTGCTCTTTCTTCTTGATTAGGTTTTTTAGTTGTTACACTTTCTATGTCATTATCATTAATTATTTTCACATTTAAAGCATCATCAGTTTTTGAAGTTTTACTTAAAGCTGGAGTACTTTTAACTTCAACTTTTTTATTAGATTTTTTAAAGTTTTGAATTTCTGGGTTATTCGATTTAGCTATAAAACTAACTCTACTAATCTTAATCTTGGATTTAGATTGTTTTGCTTCATCCAATTTTAAATCATTAATAGTTTGGGCTTGTTTTACATTAAGACTAATTTCACCCAGTCGAATTTCGATTGGAGCTTGCGGATCTGACTTGTCTTGTTTGGATTGCTTAATTGTAGTGATCAAATTGGTTTTTGAATCTTCGAAGTTTTTTTGATTTACTGCTATATCTTGTGATAAATCTAAGCTAAAAGGAATATCCAAAAATTGATTATCAATCTCAATAGTAGTATAAGCAATTACGTTGGAAGCGTTGAAGTTGTTGGTTTTCAAATACTCGATAACACTTTCTAAACTTTTTGATTTGGTAAATGAAACTGAGTTTTGTGAATTATCCAAATACTGCTGAGCTAATACTACTGGATCTTGAGATATTTCATTGGAGATTGCACTGACTGATATTTGACTAACCGTTGCAACTGATAAAGTGGTTACAAGTAATACTGACATTAAACAAAAAATGATCTTTGTATTAATCTATAGGTTGCTGCGATTGTGTTGGAATGTTTTGACGCTTGTGAAAATTTAATGAATAGTGACATAAAAAATGGTATTGATTTAGAAAGATTCCTAACAAGATAAGAAAATTAAGTATCTACAGTATAAAAAATATTCTAAAAATTTGTCAAGACCATAGTAAAAATCGTACATTATACTTTCTGATTTGACTTGATTATTACTTGTTTTTCAATCATTGTATGCAAAAAATAATTCGGCAATACACTGATCACCTTTACACTTAACTAATCTTGGAGCTTTCAAGCCATAAATTGAGGATTTCTAGGGCAGAATTGTGATTAACTCCGTGTTTTGATACTTTTTTGTTTTTAGTTGGATTACTAAAAATTTTGTCTAACGCATTTGCTGTGGTGTTTCGCTCGTTGATTGTGTGTATAGTCAAATCAGGAAATTTGATCTTTAATTCTACCAAAAAACTTTTTATGTGCAGGCTTACTTCCGTGTCTCGTAGATGTCTTGTCATTGGCATTCCAAGGATTATAGTTTTGATAGAGCGATTTTTGATTTCAACCTCAAGAATATCCCAGATATTTTTTTTAAAACAGTCATAATTGCAAGGCAATCCGATACTCAACTGGCTCGTTCCAAACGCCATTCCAAATCTTACACTCCCCCAATCAATTGCCAGAATATCAAACATACTAGACTCCACTAATTAAGATTTTTAAACCAAGCTGCTTGGACAATCGCTTCATCTCACCGGTACTTTTTAGTGCAAAATTGATGTCATTGTAAAATTGGTCACAGTAATAAACTCCAGCCCAAGGTCGAAATTGCAAACTTTTTAATAGACTTTGGGTCGGCATCAAAACAGAGTTAATAATAACAATATTTGGATTAATTTTTCTGATAAAATCTACCCCAGTTTTAAGTTTTTCCAAGTCCTGACCTAGCTGGAGCCATACTTGGTTGACATTGGGATAGACTAGTTTTGCTTTTAATCTTTGGTTTTCTATGTCCATATTTTTGCAATAAAGATTGTATGCAACAGCAATTTTGATACTCTGATATTCACTTTGATCGTCAGATTCATTGCCAAACTGCTCTAGGACTTTGAGCGTCTCCAGCTTCATTTTTGGATTGCCTGAGACCAAGAGTAATTGGTTGATTTTGTTTTGTTTTAATATTTTGACAAAGCTTAAAAATTCTTTGTAAGTCTGATTTGCATTTTGGTTATAATTGGAAGAGCAAGAAAAAGTTGGAATTATTTTGAGTTTATTGTTTTGTAGGGTGTTTAAAACTGTGACCAAATCTAAGTTGTTTTTTTTGGACGTGATTGAAACTTCAGAGTAATCTTGAGATTTTAGAACCTCCAAATATTTAGTTAGGTTTTCTTGGGTTTTAATATTGAGCTCTAAGAACATGATTTTTTTAAAAATATTAGTTTATGCTTTTTTGTTGTGACACGGTTGCCGCTGCTATAATTACTCCACCCCTGACTTTTATACTTCTCCAAAACACTACCCTGTCATCTACGATGCCGCCTCTTCTACAAGAATGGGAATCTCTAAGTTAGTAGTTTGTTTATAAATTTGTAAAAGTTGAGGGGGAAAATCGGTGAAAATAAGTATATATGAATTTTATTGACTGCGGACATTAGGCTTTTTTCTTTGTTATAGCTAAACCCAAGATGAATTAAATAAGCATCTAATCAGTATTTAACAGTAATAAGTTTGAATTAAATTCAAAGATATATAGATTATTATAGCTTTAGTTGTATAACATAATGTGTCATAAATCACCTCGGCGGTCGTCACGATCCATATCACGTTTTTTGATAGCTTCTCGTTTGTCATATTCTTTTTTACCTTTAACTATTGCAATGTCAGCTTTGAGCCAGCGACCTACTATTTTGATGTTTATGACTATGCATGATATTCCTTTTGTTGCAATTTGTCCAGAGATTTTGTTAATTTCCTTTTCCTTTAAAAGTAGAGGAATATTTTCGATCATTTTTTCATTACCCATACCCAAGATTTCTAACCTTTGTTTTTGATAAACTATAAATTTACCTTGAATGTTGATTTGTTTGTTGCGGATTAGTTTTACCATACCACCAGACAAGCTAAGTCCTGCTTGATATGTCTCCAAGATATGGTAGTCAAATTTGGCTTTTTTGTTTGTTGCTATTATCATTGTATAGATTTTAGCTTGATCCTGAGCTTTTTGTCAAAGAAAACTTGGAAGTAAAATGCCTATAATATTTTTTATGAAGCTAGTGATAGCGATTTACTCAAGTTTCATGCTACTCACACTCCTTTGCTCAAGGTTTTTGAGGCTACATCTTGTACCTGTAGCGATGATTTGCTTGCAACCGCACAGAATATTAGACATCAAAAACTGTTCGCGCTCGTCATCAAGCTCATTAAAAATGTCATCAAGTAGCCAAATTGTCTCTTTTGGATCTATACCAAGTTTTTTGACCCATAAAACGAATAGTCGAGTTTCTCCTCGGGACAGTATTTGTTCGATTTTAAGTTTGCCATTTGTAATATTAAAATCATCACGATTGGCTCCAAATAACACTTTTTCACAGATTAGCTCGCGTTGCCAGAGCTTTTCAAAGTTTATTTGGTCTAGGTTTTGGAGCTCAAAAATTTTAATTTTATTCACTAAAAAAACTACTTCATCACTTTGTTTCATCTTTCCTAAAGAATGGGAACTTAGCTCTCCAAATTGTTTACCAAACTTACTCAAATTATGAATTTTAATTTTATTTCCATTTGCACCTGTGATTTCTATTTCTATTTGCCAATCTGCAATGGGCGATTGAACCATACTAGAGAACTGTGGCAGAGATTCTTTGATGTTATATATAAAATCCCATCTTATAGACCAAATTTGTTTTGACAATTCCAAAATTTGTTGACCCAAAAAATTGACTAAAATCATATCAGTAACCCCAGAGAGATTGGATTCTTTGAGTGAGCTCAGTTTATTTTTGCAAACTTTGTCTAGACTAGCTATTAGTTTTAGATATTCTTTGTTGGTTTGACTTATGATATGATCCAAGGTACTCAGCTTGCTAACACGACTTTGCTGGAGCCAATAGTTGTCACTGGGTTGGTATGTCAAAACTGTATCTTTGATTTCTGAGGGGTTAGAGTATTTAGTTATCACCCTTCCCGAAGCTGAGATTTTGCCGTTGATAAACCAGTCGTCGTCAGTGCTAATACCAAAATAGTCTTGTCCACTTTGCAAATATTCTGGAAATTTGGTACTTGGTAGCGACTTGCCAGTGTAGATAGAATAAATAGCCGATAAAATAGAAGTTTTACCACTGCCATTTTTGTCCAAAATAATAAAATCCGTGCTAGGGATCTCAAAACTTGCAGACACAAAACAGCGATAATTATTGAGCCTAAGGTACATCGATAATTTAATAAAAATATTTCAAAAAAATTAAATTTTATGTTGGACTTTTACTTTATTTGTATTTGTTTGAGCTCGCTTTACTTCTTTTCTGTATTGAAGTAAACTATCAGCATATTGGTTTGCTTGGTTTACTAGCTCATCGATCTTTCTTTGTTTTAAAATTAAGTCAAGTTGCTCTTGGATAGATGTCAAGTCTTGTTCAAGTTGCTCTAATGTTGTTTGCATAGTTTGAATGGGTTGTTTTATTTATATATTTTTTTATCGCCGACTTTGATTATATTTGTACAGCCACGTTTTTTGAGGGTTTCGTAGCGTTTGTTTTCTGATCTTTGATATTCATAGTCTATATCGTAAGGTTGACCTTTGAGACTAGGAATTACTTCAGAATGTATCTTATAAATGTCGTTACTGTCAAATAACATTATTCCAACTTTGTTTTGATTGGCTAGAAAATCTGGCCACAAATTCCAATCCGTGAGAAAATCTCCCCAAGTCACATCTCCTATGCCGACTCCGACTGCAGGTGCTTTTTTGCCAAATAGATCTAGTAGATCGTCATACCTTCCAGCTCCAAACATTGCTCTTGGGCTAACGGGATTCTTGTTAAAACCTTCCATTACAAGTCCTGTGTAATATGCCAAACCTCGGATAATCGTTGGGTTAAAGTCAAACTCTAGGTCTGGTAATATTTTGGGTAATAATTCCAAAGCCATCTTGATGTCAGGAAAAGTGTTGGCTATTTTGGTATAATAATCCCACTCTTGTCCTTCTTTTTTGCAAAGATTAATGAGATTGGTGATTTGAATTCCATCTATATCATTGGCTAGTTTTCTATAATTCTCGTCTTCTGTGCATTTGTACCAGTCATCAAGAACTGCATATACGATCTTTTTTTGACTCAACAAAGCGTATCTATCTAGCCATAAATCCAAAACTTGGCGATGATTATACATTATCTTGAACATTTTTTTGTCCGCTCCAAAGGCAAGAAACATTTTGGCGGTAACCACCAATAGCTCGATATCTACTTCTCCAGCTGCTTTGCCTACGATGTCAACATTGAGCTGATAAAACTCTCGAAGTCGCCCTTTTTGAGGTTTTTCGTAGCGAAAACAGTTTGGAATAGAAAACCATCGTAGTGGCATTTTGAGATCACCAAACTTGGCAGATATAATTCTAGCTAAGCTAGGGGTCATCTCTGGTCGAAGAGCTATTTTGCGGTCTCCTTTGTCGGTGAATGAATAAAGCTGCTTGGAGCCTAGCTCATCTCCAGACTTGGCAAGATAAACCTCGGCGCTTTCTATTACCGAGCAATCATACTCTACAAAACCACTTGCAATCAATACTTTTTTCCAAGTTTCAAAAATATAATTGCGTTTTTGCATATCTTCTGGATAAAAATCTCGAGTACCTTTGTAGGGCTGCGAGGGTAGAATTATTTTGGACATATGGCTTTATTGTGCCTTTTAATATCATTTTTGTCAATAACCACTTTCGCAACCCTACAATTAAGTTTTTATAAAATAAGGTGTTGCACTTTAAAATTGAATCGAAGGTCCTTGAATTCCAATCCAAAGTGCATTAGCTAGAATTCCATTCCAAGTTCAAAAACTTCATATGGGGTAAGATAGCCTAAGGTCTTTCTTGGTCTATTATTAATCTCTTTTACAACTTGGTCAAGGTCTTGTTGAGTGATATTGCTGAATAAAGTTCCTTTTGGGTAGTATTGCCTGAGAAGTCCATTGGTATTCTCATTAGTTCCTCTTTCCCAGGAATGGTATGAAAAAGCAAAATAAAATGATACTTTGGTTATCTCTTCTATTGCTTCGTAGCATGAGAATTGTACGCCATTATCGTAGGTTTGAGTGTGTTTTTTGTGGTTTGGGATAGTGCTAAAAATATCTATGATTTTTTCTTTGGTTTCGGTAGCTGTGGCTTGGTTTAGCTTTCTTGATTGCAGGTATCTGGATCTTCTTTCTACTAGTGTCAAAATATGTTGGGTTTTTTCTTTGCCTACTATTGTATCTCCTTCCCAGTCGCCTATTCTGGTTCTGGTTTCTACAATCTCTTGTCTTGTGTCTATTCGTTTCTTGTTCAATTTGTCTCGCTCTAAAGCCCTTTTTCTAGTTCCATGTCTTCTACGGTATTTGTTGAACTGACCTTTGTTTTCTCTGAGGTTACTAGATAGTTTTACCTTGAGTTTTAGCTGTCTAAGATAGGTTTGTTGGTCTACTTCATCCTCTGATTTTTCTAGTTCTTTGGGTGCTAATCCATAGATGTACTGATAAATAGTTTCAGTGCTAATACTTGCTTCTAGGTTGTTAATTTGTTTTTCAAGACCACTTTTGATTCTACCTGATATTTGCTGTGGAGACCACTTTAGAGCTATTTTGTCATGAATATATTTCTCCAAGTTTGGACATTTTTGACTTTCAAATTCTAGTTTAATCTGTTGTTTGTTAGTCTCTATGCGAGTTTTGAGTTTTTTCTTGTGAGAGTAATCTAGGTTGTATTCGTACTTGTTAGTATTCACATCAAATACACTTCCACGGCGAATCTCCCTTGAAACTGTTGATTGCTCCCTGTTTAGCTCTGTGGCTATTTTGTTATGACTGTAACCTAGTTTGAGATATGTACTGATTAATATTCTCTCATCTCTACATATTTGTTTGTAGGTTTTGGTGGATTTGAGGGATTTGGGAGTTTTAGAGTTTGCTGACATAATTAGTATTGATACTATGATTTGATATTGTTTTAGAAATATCCCTTAGCTATCAGTATACCATATTTATTCTAGTTATGCACTTTGAGATTGAATGTGGGGTCTTTTACTTGACAAAACAGACGGCTGTCTTTTATTATGTATCTATGTTTTATAGGTTTCTTTGTTTGTTTTTACTGTTACTTGCAGGCTTGAATGTATTTCTCTATTTACCAAAAATTACCACTGACGCATTGGATTTGCAAAAGCCTTATATTAGCGAGGTCTACAAAAATAATGCTGTGTTGCCGCAACAATGCTACGAAGGAAAGTTAATTTCAACTTATCCAAGAGGGCTTTGTCATATAGATATATGGATAGAAATCTCCAACCCAACTAGCTCAGTAATAAATCTGAAGGGATACAAGCTCAATTTTGTTGAAAATTATAGAAAATCTGCCAACGGCAATTGTGTGGCTGAAAGTGGAGTATATTGTAAGCCAATCAGTCTTGATGGATATTCTATCGAGCCCAAATCTCAAATTGTTTTTAAAGAAGAGTTCGGCAAGCATTTGGGTGAGGGTTTTATTAGTTCTTTAGGAGATTCTACTCCAAATTCTTATAAAAAATTTTTGATTCATCCTAATATGATCAATGAAAGTAATATTTATTTTAGCTTTGAAGATGATAGTAGAGCCATATTAGAAACTCAAAGTCTCCAACCAATGGCTACTTCTGCTCAGTTTTGCTTAACTGTGACTGGAGACAAAGTACAATCCCTAAACAAGCCTTCAACCCCAGGTTTACCAAACGATTGTCCAAAAGCAGAAAAAAATTCACCAATCATTCCAGCAGTTTTGCTTCAGACTCCAAAACTCACCAAAGAACCCGAAAAAATCAAAGAACCTGCAGAGTTGACTCAAATAACGACTGAATCACAAAAAGAAATTATAAAAGACAAAGCTTTACAAGATGTTGACAGCCTACCAAAGCAGGAAAATAAAGCAGAAAAACCAGTCCCAAACCCAACGGCAAATTTGCCAACAGTCAAGGTGCCAAACCCACCCCAACAAGCTCAAATTGCCCCGCTAACAATTCCAAAAATAGAAATTAAAACTGAAGTAAAAAATAAAGCTGAAAGTAAGCAGAAAAAAATAGAACCAGTTATTTTTAAAGTGGAGCAAGAGACTATTCCAGTTCAAAATAAAATCGAAAATAATAAAATTAATGATAAAGCTGAGTTTAAAGCTGAAAAGTCAAAAGAACAAATCATGCCCCTCCAACTTGAGACCAAAAATGCAGCGCCTATACAAATTTTCCAAAAACCAGCTGTTATTAAAACTCAAGAAATTACTAAACTGGCTGTTCAATCTACCCCAGCAATGAGTCAACCCAAAATTGAAGGATTAAATACAAGCCTAAACAAATCTTTGACCAACCAAACCAAAACAGTAAAAATTCTAGATGAGAATCAAGAAAAAATATTTGGCGTTGCGTCTTTGAAATCATTTACTGTGGATATGCACACTGTCAAAGCCAATTTTATCTATTTTGACGTTGCTATTTTGCTATTTTTGTTATCAAAGACTACTTTGGAGAATAAGGGGTATGTTAAAAAAATAATGGCTTTGTTATACGCACAAATTTATAAAATTAACTAAGGCGTAGACAAATTCTTGACAAATAACGATGCTGATTATACACTTCAATTATAGTTTATTAACTGCTCCAAAAATAGATTTTAAAATGACCAATTATGCCAAAAATTAACCTTAATCTCAAATTCTTCTCATCATACTATGTGACACTTTTGATCTCGTACTTTGTCCTGCAGATACAATTATTCAACAATCTCATCTTTGACATATCTTCGTGGCTTACTAGGGTTGTAGCTTTTAGCCCCGTTCGAGATTTTTTTAGTGGATCCAAGAGCTGGCTCATAGTTGTACTTAGTTTTACGCTTTTTATTTTACTAATTCAGCACATATTTATTATACCAATTGACTTATATATTCATAAAGAGTCAAAGCTACCGGGCTGGAGTAATTTACTACTATTTGCTGTAGTTTTTGGGTTTCAGATATATATAATGAATATATTGTTACCAAATGTACCGATGCCAGCAGAGCTATTTCCAAAAGAAGTTATTACATTATTTGATGGTTTGGAGAATACTTTTAACTACAAACAGACTTTGCAAGATAGACAATTGTGGTCGTTTAGAGATATTTTGTGGCGATTAGGTCCTGTTGCATTGTTGTACTATAAAGCTAGGTGGTTTCAAATAGTCACAACAATAATCAAATAGAATCTTAAACAATCTTAAAAAAACTACTATGTCAAAAATCTTTCTATCCCAAAACACTCAAGCAATTCCAATTCAATTGATCAAAACCGTTCCATCAGATAATACTAGTCTTACAAGTCAAAAATTTGAAGCAAAATTTGGGCAAGTTGTATTTAATAATGGTAGTTTCTTCGTCGGGGCAAATTTTGAAAATAAAAATCTCAGTATTGATCCTTTCAACAAACCAGACTATTATGCTCTTGGCGGTGAGATAATTAGCCAGCTTAAAAAAACCAATTTTCAAGACTATCAAATCAATTGTGATTTTAAAATTACACCAAAAGAGTTGGAGCACTTACTTCTAGGCTTGTTGCAAGCTTGTTACAACTTTGACAAATACATCAAAGAACCAAAATCCGTCAATTATAGTTTTTATCTGGCGAAGGATTTGTTGGTATTGACTTCAGAGTCCAATCTGAACTATGTTGATGTGGTTTCTCAATCTGTTGATCTGGCTAGAAGCTTGGTTAATGACACCCCCACAGCTATCAATCCGACCACAATAATAGATATAATCAATAAAGAATTTGAGGGTCAAATCAACACTACGATCAAAATTTTGAACTTTGAACAAATTAGCGAGCTTGGAATGGAAGGGATTACAGCTGTAGGTAAAGCAAGTCAGCACAAACCAGTTTTGGTTCACACGATTATTAATCCAACCAAATCAGCTACAAAAAAAATAGTACTAATAGGTAAAGGCTTGACTTATGACTGTGGAGGATTGGATATCAAAACTAGTGGTCACATGCAAGATATGAAATCTGATATGGGCGGATCAGCTACAATGTTTGGGGTGACACTTGCACTTGCAAAACTTGGATTGAATAACATTGAGTTACACTGGATTAGTGCCTTTGCCGAAAATATGATTGACAGTAATGCTTACAAAGCTGATGACATTTTGACGACTTATAGCGGTCAAACTGTTGAAGTTTATAACACCGACGCTGAGGGTAGATTGACTTTGGCTGATGCTTTGACTTATGCAACGCTACTAGATCCAGATTATATTATTGACGCTGCTACACTTACGGGCGCATCTATTATGGCACTTTCAGAGTACAATACTGCTTTGATGTCCAATGATCTAGAGCTCAAAAATAAGCTAATCTCAAAGTTCGAAGTTGAGCAAGAGCCTACTATTTATACGCCTATGCCAGAGTTTTTGAGAAAATATATTACCGGTGATATTAGTGATCTGAATAACACCTCTACTTTACCTCGGCAATCTGGTCATGTTACTGCAGGGTTATTTTTGAGCCATTTTGTCGATCAGAATAATTTTAGAAATAACCAATTAAATATCAAATCTCCAAAAATTTATCCTTGGGTTCATCTTGATATAGCAGGCTCGGCTTTCAACAACAAACATAATAGCCTCAAAGTCAAAGGTGCCACTGGACAAAGTATTCGCTCACTTGTCGGTTGGATTCTCGACGAGGATAAAATTTAGAAATAAGTTTAAAAAATCTAAATATGATTAACTTGGCAGTTTTGAGTTCTAGCAAAGGCACAAGCCTTGACAAAACCTTTGGTGAAATTATCACGGGGTATCTCGATGCAAGAGTCCGAATCATAATCAGCAATAAACCAGACGCTTTAATCTTAGAAAAAGCAAAAAATTACAGCTTTAAGCACATTTGCATCCCATCCAAAGGAAAACTTCGTGTAGACTTTGACAACGAACTTTTTTCAGAAATGCAAAAATACCCAATTGACCTTGTAGTTTTGGTCGGATATATGAAGATTCTAGATTCCAATTTGGTTCATTATTATAATGGTAAAATTATCAATGTACACCCATCGCTTTTGCCAAAATTTGCTGGTGGGATGGACACCAATGTACATCAGCAAGTTATTGCAGCTGGTGAATGGGAATCTGGCTGCACGGTGCATCTTGTGGATGAAGGGGTTGATACTGGTAAAATATTACTTCAAAAATACTGTTTGCTTGACGATGGGGAAACCCCATATACTCTCAAAAAAAAAGTTCAGGCACTTGAAAGTCAATCATTGCTAGAGGTGATCGCAGCTTGGAAAAAAGCTTAGAACCAATCCAAAATTTTAAATTTGTGACAATACAGTAAAAATAGTTGGTAATTCTTTTACAAATCTATAAACAAACCACGAGTCTAAAGATCCTCCTTCTTGTAGAACAGGTGGCACTGTAAGTGACGGGGTGGTACCTTGTAGCCTATAAAAGTTGAAAGGTAAATGAGTATAAAATGCCATTCTATAAGTTTAAAAATAAAGTCAGGAGAGATTCTGAAGGTAGAAGTCTTGACACAATATTAAAAAAAGTTAATAATCAGATTTTAAAACTTACTTTTTTATTAAAAAAATCCAAACATAATGTCTAAAATCAAAATTGGTCTCAACGGCTTTGGAAGAATTGGTCGAGCTCTCACTAGAATAGCATTTGATCATCCAGATTATGAAATAGTTGCCATCAATACACGCTCCAACAATACTAAAATGATGGCGTATCTCTTGCAGTATGACTCCCTCTACCGAACATGGAATAGAGTTATAACCCACAATGATAACGCTATTTTTATTGACAACCGTGAGATAGTTTGTACAGGTCATATGACTCCTCACCTCATACCTTGGATAGATCTAGGCGTAGATATAGTCGTGGATGCTACTGGAGCATTTACAATTACTCAAGACCTCAACGGTCATTTGGATCAAGGTGCCAAAAAAGTAATTTTAACTTGCCCAGCCAAAGACGGGTCTATCCCTGACATAGTTTTGGGTGTCAACGCGGCTCTAGACAAAGATGAACCGATTCTGGATGCAAGTATTTTGTCTAACGCTTCTTGTACAACGAATTGCGTAGCACCAATGCTCAAGGTTTTGGACGACGCTTTTGGAGTTCACTCTGCTTTTTTGACAACAGTACACGCCTATACAGCTACTCAAAGCCTTCTAGACGAGTTTAACAAAGAACCAAATCGATCACGTGCAGCCGCCCTCAACATTATACCCACAACCACTGGTGCGTCAAAAGCAGTAGGTAAAGTGATGCCGCAACTCAAAGGTAGAATTGATGGAATGGCGTTAAGGGTTCCTGTACCTACGGTTTCTTTTACCGATTTGACTGTTACGATTAAAAAAGAAACTAGTGTAGACGAGATCAACAAGCTTTTCCTAATGGCAAGCCAAAACTATATGAAAGGTATATTGCAATTTGCGACAGCTGAGCTCGTATCCTCAGACTATATTGGCAACCCTCATTCATGTATTTTTGATAGCAATTATACCAAAGTTTTTGGCTTGGACAATGACAATATTCGAGTTTATGGCTGGTACGATAACGAATGGGGATACGCCAATCGGGTAAGCGATCTTGTGGCAAAATGTGCACGAAAAATTAACAATCAAGATTAGCGTTTGAGTATACCTTGACATAAACATTAGAATTATTTAAAATTAAATATGTGAGTTTTCCGAAGTAGCTCAGTTGGTAGAGCAGGAGACTGTTAATCTCTTGGTCACAGGTTCGAGTCCTGTCTTCGGAGCCACCAAAAAATTAAATTAAAATTAATTCCCGTCATAATAGGCGGGGTTTTTACTACACACTTTCCAATTGGCATAACCTTTCCATGTATATTATCTTTGACAAGTTTTTTTATACAAATTACAATATTTTTATGTTTAAAATATTCAATTGGCTCTACAAAATCTTGACACTTCCGCTCACTATAATTTCGCTTCCCTTCAAAATAATCGATTGGACATTCAAAATATTTGGTTTAATTGTTATAACAATGGTAATCTATTACTTTGACTGGTTTCCTATCTTTAACAGTTTTCTAGATGGTTTGATTCCTGGATTATCACCATTTATAACTAGTATCAAGCAGATTTTGGGTCTAGCTGATCAAGCTGCAAAAGTTTTACCAGCTCAGCAAAATAATAATTTTGAGACTATTAGACAATCTAGAGATCTTTTAAAGTAAAGTACCGCAGCCCCCGTATAAGAAATTTTTTACTCCTTTCATGGTATTTAGTGTTTAGACAGTTGTCCTGCATGTATAGATATTATTGATGTTTTAGATAAATCTTAGCAAGAATGGAACCTACTGTCTATTATACTGGGTACTTAGCAGTTTGTATATCTGAAAAAACTTTAAAGTTAAATTTTTAGAGCTAAATTGAAAAATTTAGGACAGGTTTTAAAATGCTAATTTGTTTGACCAAAAAATCAATACTGCTAATTATTAAACAGTATCAACCTTATATTAATTCCAATAGCAATCCTTAGTTCCAAAATAACAAATATATACTAATTTCTTCACCAACTTTTACAAATCTATAAACAAACTACCAGTTTAAAGATTGTGCTTCTCTAGAAAAGGGTGGCGCTAAAGGTGACTGGGTAAGTGTTTTGGAGAGTTGTAAAAGCTTATAGAGTAAAGAGTATATCACTTTTAATACAAATAAATCAAAAAAACTAAATCAAAATTATTTATGCCAAATTCTCTCGACGATCTCAAAATGCAGAGCAATCAACCATCACTGCCAATCACAAAAAATAATCTAGAATTAGAATATCATAAAGATATTAGTCAACTAAGTGGAGGATATGGAGATAGTGTTTTTGGAGAAAGTGAAGACAAACAAAGTAGCCAACAAGTTCAAACGACGACACAACCAAATTATTTTATCAAATTGGGGAACTTAATTAAAAGACTATTTACTTTCGAAAATACTATATTCCTTATCGTTTGTCTTGTGGCTTTTAGGGTACGACTCTCTTTCTTTCCTTTTATATCTGGTGACTATGGAACTTTCCTCAAGCCTTGGATGGAAAAAATTGACAATGAAGGGTTCTCAGCTTTTAAGGAGGCTTTTTTTAACTATACTCCATTTTATGTTTATATCTTGGGGTTAGGTGTTGCTTTGAAAGTTAATTTTTTGTTTTGGGTCAAGATTGTGTCAGTTTTTTTTGACTTTGTGCTGTCATATTTTGTAGCCAAAATTATAGCTATCAAACACCCAAAAGTTTTTAAGCTCACTTTTATGACTACATTAATGCTACCAGCAATGATTTTTAATGGGAGTATGTGGGGACAATGTGACTCTGTCTATGGTTCGTTTGTTGTTGCTTCTTTATATTTTTTGCTTGTCAATAAGTTTTTTAAGGCAGCATTTTTCTTTGCATTTTCTCTCTGTCTCAAGCTTCAGGGTATTTTCTTTGCCCCTGTATTTTTGATATTAATAATAACCAAGAACTTGCCCAAAAAATTTATATTAACGATTGGAGCTTTGTTTGTTACTATTTATTTGATAACTATTCTACCAATTTCCCAAAATGTTATTTTTGGATCCGACGCAAGACCTTTATTTGATACAACTACTGAAATCAGAAACGGAATAGTCACTCCTGTGAGTAAAACTGACGGACTATTAACTATTTATTTCGGTCAATCCAAAGCTTATGGCAATTTGGTGATGGGTGGGGTACCAAGCGTATATCAATGGATTTCTAATGACAAATACGAATATTTTTACCAGGCTGGACTCGGTGTTGCGTTAATAGCTATTCTTTTGGTGGCCTATTATTTTGTCTATAATAAAATTGAGAATATAGATAATGACACAATAATAAAAATAAGCTTACTTTCGGTTTTGATAGTCCCATTTTTACTTCCAAAAATGCATGAACGATACTTTTTTCTGGCTGACATAATAGCAATTATTTATTCTTTCTGGTTTCCAAAAAAGTTTTGGGTTGGTGTTATTGTTTCGGTTATCTCACTTTCAGTTTATATTTCTGGGCTAATTGGTGGTAATATTCCACAGTTCTTGAGCCGTGAATTTGACGTACTTTGGATTTTTGGAATAATTGTTTATGTGTTTTATGATTTGGTTAAAGGATTAAAAAAAGAATATAAAACTAACAAAGTCCAAATAATCAATTAAAATTATGGAAAGTGAATCAAAAAGAATCATTGAATTTATAGCCAAAGTTACTCCGATTAAAATTATGTTTAAACTTAGTTATTTTCAAGTCTTACTTATTATTATTGTAATTGCAACCTTTTTAAGATTGTATAATCTTGAGATCGCCCCACCTGCCTTAAATCAAGATGAGGCTGTCAACGGCGTAGACGCCTACACTTTGGGAATCAATTTGCGAGATCATCATGGTAATTTTTTACCTCCAATGTTGCAGTCGTTTAATGATTGGGCTTCACCGACTTTGACTTACTTAACAGTTCCTTTTGTCAAGGTTTTTGGCTTGAGCGTTTGGTCAATAAGGTTTGCTAATGCTACTTTTGGAATTGTTTGCATACCTTTAATCTATGGAATAATCAAAAGATTGACGTCTAAAACTAGTATTGCCTTGATAGGAGCTTTAATCGCAGCGGTCACACCATTTATGATCAGCCTTTCACATTGGGCTATTCCACCAAGCATTGTGCCTTTTTGCCTTTTAGCTTTTATTTTTACTCTTCTCAAGCTTATAGATTCAAATTCTAAGCAAAAAATTATTATTAATTCCTCGTTGTTTTCTCTCTCTGGAATAGCCTTGACATATTCATATCCAACTATGAAAGTCTTTGTGCCGCTAGTTTTGATTACTCTTGCTTTGGTCTATTTGTTTCCTCTTTTGAAAGCTAAATTTTACAATCAAAAAGTCACTCATACGGGATCTTTTGCTACGTTCAAGATGACAAGTTTCAAAAGTTTTAAAAAATTAATTTTACCAATTATTGCTATTTGTTTGTTTATCTCACCAATTTATTACTTGACTATTACTCATCCTGATCTGTACAACGCCAGATATAAGCAAGTTTCAGTCACAGCCAATGGAGAAGGGTTTGTTGCTGGGTTTGCCTCACGGTACTGGGAATATTTGACACCTTTTTTTATGACTGGTCGAAGTGACACCAATGAAATGCATCATGTTCCCCAGTTTGCCCCAATCAACGAGTTATTGACACCGTTTATTTATCTTGGACTATTAGTTGCTTTTTGGAAATCTAGGGAGAAAGAGAACCCTGATCGAGAGTTTTATCTATTTTTAGTTATTCTTTTCTTTTTGGCTCCAATTGCTCCAAGTTTGACTATAGATCACACTATTGTTACCCGAGGTATTCAAGTTTTGGTCTTGAGCTTGCTGTTTATACCTCTCTCAATTGACTGGTTAATCAGTAAAATTAGCTTGGATCAAAGGGTTTTGAGATCCATTAGGGTTGTCTTTGGAACCGTTTTACTCATAACGACCTTGCACTTCTCATTTTTTTATTTTACCAAGTATTCTGAAAGTCAAAAAGGCAATTTTCAATTTGGAATACAAGAGATGCTTAGCTATCTCAAAGCTAATGACGACAAGTTTGATAAGGTAGAAATAGTAGATATTAATCAACCATATATTTATAAATTATTTTTCCAGCCGATTGAGCCTGGTTATTATGATACCAAAATAATGGGGAATCAAATTGGCAAATATTACTTTGGTGGTGTCAATAAAGATGGACTGCGAGACAAGAAAATTTTGATAGAATGGAAAGATGGTTTTAAAATTTATGAATATCAACCAAGGTGGTATATAGCCACAAGATAAAAAATAAATACCTTACTCAGCATGTACAAACTAGGAATCGTAACGCCATGTTACAACGAATCGCAAAATATAAGCCAGCTTTTGAGCCAAATTGACCAAGTCGTTTGCGCAGCTCAAATCAAAACATTAATGTTAATCGTAGACGACGCTTCACCTGATGGCACTGCATTAATAGTAAAAAAAATTATGCAAAAAAACCAATCTGACTTTTTGGATATTAAAATCTTTGAGCGTACCGGTAAGTTGGGTCTTGGTACAGCCTATATTCAAGGAATCGGGCAGATCAAAGATGAGTGCGATTTTGTGATGGAAATGGACGCCGACCTTTCACACCAGCCAAAATATATTGTAGATTTTCTAAGTGTAGCTGATCAAAATAATTTAGATCTAGTAATCGGTTCTAGGTATATCGACGGGGGTGGAATAGAAAACTGGGACATTAAGCGTAAGGCGATAAGTCGTTTTGGTTCGCTTTATGCAAAGACTATTTTGAGTCTTAATGTTAATGATTTTACAGGTGGTTACAATATGTTTCGCTCGTCTTTTATAACTCAAATCAATCTCCTTGAGCAAATAGAATCTATTGGCTATCTTTTTCAAATTGAGATGAAATATCGTAGCATTAAAGCTGGAGCCAAATTTACCGAAGTCCCAATTATATTTCCCGACCGTATTAACGGGGAATCCAAAATGTCCGGCTCGATTATTAAGGAAGCTGCAATTGGCGTCTTTAAATTGAAATTTAATGTAAAATAATTAAAAATAAACTCTTTTAAATGGACACTTTCCTTGCAAAACTTATCAAACTAGATATTATCAAGATTGACAACAAAAATAATGCTTTTGACTTTGTTAGACTAATCTTGGCACTGTTTGTAGTATTTGCTCACTCTAGGTATCTATACCAAGCCGACGATATCTTACACTGGTCGGAAACTCACTTTGACAATCTACACGCCGGCACAATAGCTATCTGGGGTTTTTTTGCCATCTCAGGTTTTTTGGTCACTTCTAGTTGGCAAAGATCCAATGGAATTGTAGATTTTGTGGTCAAACGTTACAAGAGAATTTTCCCAGGATTTTGGTTTTCTATTTTTGTTTGTGGGTGTTTTTTTGTACCGCTCTGGTACTTTATCAAAGAAAAAACTTTGTTAGATTTTTGGGCAATAAACGGACTAGACTGGTGGCGATTTATGTCTAGCAACCTTGACTCAGAGATAAAAATCAACTCCGTTGGCAAAGTAGCAATTGATACTATCGATGGACCTTGGTGGACAATTCATCACGAAGTACGAGCCTATATATTTTTGGGATTTTTGGGATCGTTAGGATTTTTGAAAGGCTCGTATAGGTGGTTAATTCTAGCTATCACGTTTTTTTTAAATGTCGTGAGAATTGTTTATTCCTACAACCTAGATTTTGCTAGTTTTTATGGACAGTGGTTTGGAGACGAAAGAATTTTACTGTTTATAGCTGTCTTTATGTGGGGAGTAAGTATCAATCTTTTTAGAGATTTTTTACCCATCAAATGGTCTGGAATGGCTTTGAGCTTTTTGACGCTTTTAGTGGCTACTATCTTTAGTTTTTTACCAATAGTTTTACCTTTTTGTTTTACTTACTTTGTTCTCTGCCTTTGTTTTACATTACCGATTAGAAATATTAGCAAAAAAATTGGAGATTTGTCTTATGGTATTTATCTTTACCACTGGCCCGTTCGTTTGACATTGCAAATGCTTGGCTTTCAGTCGACTCTTGGTTTTTGGCAATTTGTCGGGCTTGATTTGCTACTCACTTTACCACTAGCACTTTTGTCTTGGAATTTTGTCGAAAAACGCTGGCTAGTACGCCACCAAACTATTAAAATTTAAAGCTCAAAACCATATGAATTTACTCCAGTTTTCCAATACACGAATTGACATGAAGGATAATGCCTTTGATTTTTTGAGGTTATTTTTTGCATTGATGGTTGTATATGGTCATAGCTGGACTTATGGTTTTGGCAGAGGATCTGAAGCTTTCAAAATCCACGATATGTACGGAGAATTGGCATTCGGTGGTCTCGCAGTCTATGGTTTTTTTGTGATTTCAGGTTTTTTGATTACCGCTAGTATACTTAGATCAAATGACCTTAGAGAGTTTTTTACCAAGAGGTTTATCCGAATTATGCCTGGATTTTGGACTTGTTTGTTCGTTCTTACTACTCTAATTGCACCAATCTTATACTTTATCAATCATGGTCAGTTACTAGAGTATTTTTCTAAATATGGAGTAGAAGCGTATCAATATTTTTGGAATAACTCTACCTTAGAAATTAAGAATACCAGTATCGGCGATATTTTAGCCAAATCCAAAGTCAATAAACTTGACGATCCTTTTTGGTCGCTGATCTTTGAAGTTAGAGCGTATATCTTGCTAGCTATTTTTTGGGCAATAGGAGTTTTTAAAAATAAATTTTTGATATTTATTCCAGCTGCTTTTTTTTGGTTTGCCTACTATGGAGTTACGTTTGTAGATGGTTACCGTGATTGGTTTAGTATTTGGGTAGGTGATTGGAAAATTGCTTGTTTATTTTCATATTTTTTTGTAGCTTCAGCCTTTTATGTTTGGAAAGACAAGGTAGCTATGGACTGGAAAGTCTTTATTCTGAGCATAAGCACGACAATTTATTTTATTGATATTGACAAATTTGCGCTAGTTGCCCCTTTTACTTTGACATATTGCATTTTATACATTGCTACAGTTTTGCCATTAAGAAATATTAGCAAAAACATTGGGGACCTTTCATACGGTGTTTATATTTATTCGGCTCCAATACAAATCATTTTGACTTCCTTAGGCTTTGCAGAATTTGGGTATTGGCAATATGTAACTCTTTCAGTTGTACTGTCTTTAATAGCTGGCTATATGTCATACAATCTTATAGAAAAGAGATTTTTGGAAAAGAGATTGACAAATAAGTCAATAAACATATAACTGTTTGTATAGAAAAAATAATTCTAACAGCTCAAAAACTTCTATATTATAGACTTAATCACATATTTTTACTTGCCAAAAAATAAAAATCAATTTAGAATATTAGAGAACGATGCAATACAAATCAAAACCTATTGCATCAAAACACTTTATATATTATGTCAACAACAAAACCTGTACCAAACGTAAAACTGTCAAAAGCTGATTTGGTAGCCAAGCTAGCAATAGTACTTGATATCTCAAAAGTTCAATCTGAAAAAAACCTTAACGCAACCCTCGAAGCTATCGTCAAAATGGTAGTAGAAGGAAACGATGTCAAACTCACTGGTTTTGGTACTTTTTACAAAGCTGAACGAAAGGCTCGAGATGGCGTTAACCCAAAAACAAAAGCGAAAATCAAAATTGCAGCTTACAAAACTGCTGGTTTCAAAGTTGGCAAAAACTTCAAAGACTCAGTCAAAGCCTCTGCTTAATAGCTTTTAGTAATGACAATCTCTCCCAACTATAGGGAGTTTTTTGTTGACAACAAATTCTAACTTACCTAAACTAATAAAGAGTAAAGAAAAATTTGATAAAAAATAATATTTAATAATCAAAATTAGTTATTTACAAAAATGTTCTCAATCAATGCCGGGATGGTGGAATGGTAGACACGGCGGACTTAAAATCCTCTATCAGTAATGGTGTGTGGGTTCGAGTCCCACTCTCGGCACCAAAAAAGGTATTCAAACCTATTTAAATTTGTCATCTTGAGCCTAGCAAAAGATCCCATCTGATGGGTTTAAGACTTTATATTTTTAATAATTGTAAAATTTGAGTAAAAATAACAATACTTTAATCAAATAAACCCGCGGGGATATTTTAGTTTTGACAGCTGGATAACAAAATTGCACATACTAGATGGTCTGGTTGTCTCCACCTCAAGAGATAGCGAAAAACAAATGCAAAATCTAACGACTTGCTAGAATTCGCAAATGCACGAATTAACACTCTTTGTGGTAAAACACAAGAATTAATCGCGTCATTTAGCGGTGTTCCCGATTACGCATACAGCGTTTAGTTCTAGGAATTTATTTTCAAAATCTAACTGTTGTATAAGCTGAAAAGGGCATTTTAAGTAGATGTACGGGAACACACCAATCGTCTCTGCCTTAACTTATTCACCAAAAACCCAAGTGTGTATAGTTATTATCTTTGATTTATAGATAATAATTGTATTTTATAAATCTTATTCAAAGGACTTTTCTATAATACTCTTTGTTGAAATCTGATTATAGATATGTGTCTAGTCTGAAAAAATGTGTGATCTCGAGCCAGCTGGACGAGGGTGCGACTCCCTCTATCTCCACCACAATTTGTTATTCAAAATATATACTCTCATTAATTTGGGAGTTTTTTGTTTATGTCATTCTGAATTTTTTTCAGGATCTAAAAAACTGAACTAACTATATATAGATTCTTGGTGGAATAATTTTATAGTCTCCGACAGGATGAACCTCTAAAGAGGTGAAAACCCCCGTCTTCAGACGGGAAAACTCTTTGACAGTTCGAATAAGATGATATATCA
>JAYWFY010000054.1:0-5773 GCA_043778555.1 bacterium | reverse complement strand
CACTCGGTGTCGGATTGGCAGCAGCTAATAAATAAAACCGACTTGGATATTCCACACTTCCACTTGCTCGAGAGATCGTGACATGTCCATCTTCAAGTGGTTGACGTAGGCATTCTATACTCTCACGACTAAATTCTGGAAACTCATCGAGGAAAAGTACACCGCGATGGGCAAGTGATATTTCTCCTGGTCGTAGCTTACTACCTCCTCCAACAAGGGCAATATGAGAACAAGAGTGGTGAGGTGCCCGAAATGGTCTTTCTATTTTGACTTCTTGGCGGTCTAGCATACCAGCTACAGAGTAGATTTGAGTAACTTCTAATATTTCGTCTTCAGTCATCCGAGGTAGTATTCCTGCATACGCTCTTGCTAATAAAGTCTTTCCAGATCCAGGTTGACCTATAAACATAACATTATGTCCGCCACTAGCCGCAATCTCCAAGGCACGTTTTGCCGTCGTTTGACCTTTGACATACGCCATATCGTTGGATAAAAGTACATCACGCTGCATAGGCTTACAACTTCTCAAATCCAAAGGTACGACAGGCTCAATCAGACTTTTACCATTGAGATGATCGACTAGTTGGGATAATGATTCTACCGCAAAAATCTTAATACCACGTACCATTTTGGCTTCAGTGATATTAGTGGACGGAACATAAAATTCTTCATAGCCGTGAGTTTTTGCCCATAGGCACATTGTCAAAATTCCGTTGCAGGCCCTGAGCTTACCATCAAGTGAAAGCTCCCCCAGAAATAGCTGTTTATTTGTGATTGGTTTGGTTATAAACCGCATTAATGATAAGATACCTACTGCCATAGGCAAATCCAGACCTGAACCAGACTTGGTAACGTCGGCTGGTGCCAAATTAATGGTTATTTTGCCGAGGGGAAACTCGAAGCCTGATTGTTTGATTGCAGATTTGATACGCTCACGACTCTCTTGAACGGCTTTGTCAGGTAGGCCTACTATTATTATAGCTGGAAGACTAGGAGTAATATCAACTTCACATTCTATGAGCTGAGTCTGAAGCCCGAGGTTGGTGGTGGTAAGGACTTTGGTGATCATATGTTTTGTTCCAAAAGAATAATGTAAAATTTGGCTTTGGTGATAGTTATAGTTATATGAAAATTATTTAATTTTTTTTATATCTTCTCTCTCACTATAAAGTTGTGCAAGAAAAGTTTGAAGTTTAATATGGTCTGGATGAGTAATACTTATACCACCAAAGGCAAACCAAGGGCTATTAGAATCTTGCTCATTTTTACAATAATAAATCGCGTCATAGAGGTTTCTAATTTTCTGACCATAATAAAACCCGTTATTAATATTAGTAATTCTAGAATTTAAAATATTGACTAGATCTACTATTAGATTTTTATTGAGGAACATAACTTGGTATGTATCACCTGATTTTTGGGTATAGCTTTGTCTCAACAAATTAAATATTGTTTTCATTAACTCGCTATTGCTTTTAGATTCAGCAGTTTCTAAAATTTTTTGTGAATATTCTTTAATCTCTGCTTCTCTTTTTAGAATATCTTCCAACAAAGATTTTATCAAATTTATTTCTTTAATGTTTTTCGATCTATTTTTTATTGATCGTTCGTATATTTTTTTAATTAATTTGAAGACTGCTCTATTTTCATATATAAAAAGAGAAGATTCAACTGCAATAGGAGTGTTTTCGTTGCTAATGAGGTTTTGGAAAAATAACTTGGCATTTGACAAATTTTCTGCACCTAGGCGACTAATTTTGCACTTTAGACTAATTGTATGAATAAATAACTTTTCTTCTTCGAGTCTATTTATTAACTCACTTCCAAACTCATATGCATAATAAACACCTGCGCCACATGCAAGAATAGGAGCCAAAAGAATTGGTCTATCTATGATAAATTGTAGCTGTTCGTTGTAATTTTGCACGTCTGGAGTTTTGCCATTCATTGCTATATTTTCTTGTTCACGTTTGCTCTTGATTTGGGATGAAGCTCCGGGCAATCCTTGTTTCTTTATAAATTTTTGAGTCAATATTTGTAATTGTTCTTGAGTAATTGTCGGTGATATAGATTCGTGCATATTTTTAAATTTATAATAATTATGGTGTGTTGTCAAATCATTAAGCAATTTTTATAAATTGGTAGATTTATACGCACTTTGTATTTTTATCCGATTCTTTAGAGCCTCAAAAGCTATTGACAGGACAAGTCTAAAATTTTATAATTGGAGTAAGTTCAATATAATACTTTGCCAGCTTTGCAACCACTCTTTTCAATAAAATCTAAAAATGAAAACAAAAATTCTCTGTATATTGGACGGCTTTGGACTCGGAGCAGATTCTGTCAATAACGCTATAACAAGGGCCAAAATGCCAAATCTCAGACGCATAATGTCGCAATATTTTTGGACAACACTTTGTGCAGATGGAGAAGCTGTCGGTCAAGAAGATGGCTTGGTGGGCAACAGTGAAGTTGGTCATATGAATATTGGTGGATTGCAATTAGTTCCTCAACTTAGCTATCAAATCACCAAAAGTGCTAAATCTGGGTTCGAATTAGCGACCAAAGATCAAGTATTTTGCCCCAAACAATACTTACAATCCAAATTTAAAAACTCAAATAACAGAACTGTTCATCTCATCGGGCTATTTTCTACTGGGGCTATACACTCGGATATACGACATTGGGTCGGAGCAATTGAAGCTGCTGGCAAAGCTAGAGCCGATAAAATAGTTTTGCATTTGATAAGTGATGGGCGAGATTCTGATCGTAAAAGTCTTATAGCGACTTGGCAGGAGTTTGTTTCCAAATTTGAAGATCGGTTGCAATCTTTTGAAGACAAAATATTTTTGGGGTCGGTTGGCGGGCGATTTTACGCTATGGATCGGGACAAAAACTGGGAGAGAGTTATAGTTCATTTGATACCTTGGTTTGCCTTGGCTGCAAATAAAAAATCAATATACATTCCTGATTTTGTATCAAAAATTTATAATCCAAGTTTCTTAAAAAAATCTAATATTCTAATGCAAGAATTGACAGATAAATTGAAAGAAATACTGCTAAATAGCCAAGAAGAAAATAACCTAGCAAATCTAAATCCAGCAAGGATTATCGACATTTTACAGAACGGTACAAAGTTAACTTTTCCAAAGATAAAAAGTTTTTTGAGTGACTATACAACTCTCAATTATAACCAAGATTGTTTTGATGAAACTTTGATTCCAGCCTGTCTTAGTCAAATACAACCTCAAGATACGCTCTGGCTAATCAACCACCGTTCAGATAGGATGAAACAACTCTCAACGGTTTTGTGTGACATAAATAAGGAATTTGATTTAGGATTAGATATTTTGAGTATGAACGATTATGGAATTGGCAGGGAATACCCTGTCACCCACGGTGCCACTTCTTTTCAAAAAGAGAAATTTATCAACGATGGATATAAGCCAATTTTCAAAACCCAAAAGGTACAAAATACTTTGGCACAGACAATAGCAAAACAAGGACAAAGCCAGCTCCACATTGCCGAGACAGAAAAGTACGCTCACGTGACATATTTCTTCAACGGCGGCTCGCAAGAAAAAAATCAATGTGAAACCTGGGAATTAATTCCTAGCAATAAAGTCAAATCTCATGCAGAGCAACCTGAAATGAAAGCTAAAGAAATTACGGATTATATTCTGGATCATGGTATTGGAAAGTATGACTATATTATAGTGAATTATGCCAATCCTGATATGGTCGCTCACACTGGCTTGATTCCTGAAAGTATTACTTCAATACAGTTTTTGGATCTACAACTTGGTAGGCTTGTAGATGAAGTAGAGCAAAATGGACACTCGATGATTATTACAGCTGATCATGGTAATTGTGAATTTGTCGGTGAGTATACCAAAAAAGTCTTTTCGTTTTCAAGTGAACTAAACAAACAAGTTGAAACAATTCAAAACCTTACTGACACAGAACATAATCCCAATCCTGTGCCATGTATAATTGTGGATGAAAGGTTTAAAGAAGGGGAATTTCACCAATCCGACTTCATAATTTCAATTCAATCGTTAGCCGAAGAATGTGACTTAAAAGTAGATTTAGATAAACTAGAAAATGTATTACAACAACAAAATCAAAATTTAGTAACAGACCAATATTGGCTCTCGCAAGACCAAATCAACCAACTCAAAAAAAATCAATTACCACTGTGGTATGTTGGAGTATTCCTGCTTGGGTTGTAAAGGTTGACAATTGACATAATTGCACAAAATTGATAATATTCTTTTTGAAGTAAATATTATAAAACCCAACCGTTATGACCAAGCAACCAAAAAGTGAAGCAACCAAAACAAATCCTCAAATCGAAAGAATAGATATGCTTGCCAAAATAAGACAATACGAAGGTACTCCAGATGAAGAAATGTCAGTTTTTCGAAGAAGATATGACAAAACTATTTCTAACAAAGAAATTAGAAAAAGTGTTGAGGAAATTGAATTTAACAACCAAGAAAACATCGAAGTTAAGACTCAAGAGCAAAAATTACAATTAATAGATAGCCACCTAAGAGCACTTTTTGCTTGGAGATCAAGGGCAAAGGAAAGAGATATTCTAGAACCTATTGGTGAAGAAAGATTTGTAGTATCTTTAATTATGCATGTTTCACAAATCAAAGCTGAAATTGAGAGAGACGGAAACCTGTATGATATTTTTGAATATAGAGGAAATGCTGGGTTAGTTAAAGTATGGTAAGCGCAAACCCTTGACACTTCACATTTTATAAAACACACTTTAGACTACTAACCTAGTCTATTATTTATGTTTAATTCCGTTCCACTTCGACAAACTATAACTTTCAACAACCAACAATTAACTCTCGAGACTGGGCTCTTGGCTCTTCAGGCAACTGCTTCGGTCGTAGCAACTATTGGCGAAACCACCGTTATGGCCAATGTCGTCGTGGGTAAAGTTGATATGAACATTGACTATTTTCCTCTCCAGATCATCTACGAAGAAAAAATGTACGCCAGTGGCAAAATCCGTGGTTCTAGATTCGAAAAGCGTGAAGGTAAGCCTAGTGACAATGCAGTTCTAGCTGGTCGGGCTGTAGATCGATCTCTCAGATCCTTGTTCTCCGATGACTTCCGTAACTCTGTCCAAGTTGTTATTACAATTCTATCTGTGGATGAAGTCAATTCTCCTGATATTCTGGCAATTCTAGCAGGTTCTACAGCTCTCAGTCTAGCAACTCCAGACTTCCAAGGCCCAGTGAGTGGTGTGCGAATCGGGCTAGTTAATAATCTCAAAGTTGTTAATCCGTCGTACCAAGATATGGCGAGTTCGGATTTAGATTTAATTGTTTCAGGAGATGGTCAGAATATTATGATGGTTGAGGCTGGTGCTAGAATTATTGACGAGAATACAATTGGCGAATGTCTAGATATTGCTTGCCAAGAGTTACAAACCCTAACAGACTTCCAAAACAACTTTATCACCAAGGCAAAAGCCCAAAATCTAGCTAAGCAAATTACCTTGACTTCCCAAAGTGTGGACTCCAAATTCTATGATTACTGGGACAATTATACCAGACAGATCGAAAACATAATGTACGGCGAAGGTACAAAAGAAGCCAAAAGTACAGCTTTGTATGACTACGAAAAACACCATAAAAAAGCAATGGATCTCGCCAAAAAATTCAAGCAATCGCTCAACGAAGAATTCCGTACACAATTAGAAGAATTCGATCCTAGTATTGCCCAGACTATTCTCAACCTTATCGAAGAT
>JAYWFY010000053.1:0-5807 GCA_043778555.1 bacterium | reverse complement strand
TCATACTCAAAAACCACATGAATCTGAAGCTCTATTCTAAACTGGACACTACAAGTGGCGACAATACCCCGTTGCTCTGCGGCGGGGTCAATTTATTTTAATTTGTGAAGTAACCATATTTATAAAAAGAGATAAGCCTAACCCTTGAGAAATTGTGATTGGTTTAAGTCCAAAAATAGGCATTACAAACCATTTCCAGTAAAGAGATATTAAAAATCCACTGATAATTATAGATAGTAAGATTAATAAAACGAATGCTAATATAAATAAAATGTTGGTCATAATTTGGAAAATTTAGTCTGTGTAAGTCTTAAGATTGTTGTAAATCTGAAACTAACGACCAAGTGAGTAACAGCTTTTTAATTTTAGCACAAAATATTTATTTACACAATAAACAAAAACATCTACATTAAAACAATTTTAATCTACCCAAAATATTTATGAACAATCTTGAAACTTTCTTTCACAACAAAAATATCTTAATCACTGGAGCTAGCAGCGGACTAGGGTTAGAATTGGCTCGGCAGCTAGTCAATTTTGGAGCTAATGTTCTTGGGACTTGCAATAATCCTGAGAATATCAAAGCTGCTGTGGATTCTATCAATTCCGAAAAGTTTAAGCTGCTTCAATGTGATGTTGGAGATGTAACCGAATTAAAAAAAGTATTTGATGAATTTGGACAAATTGATATTTTAGTCAACAATGCTGGAGTATATATAGAAGGCAAGCCGATAGAAATCGGTCCTAATAAAATCAACCAAATAATCCAAACCAACTTCATTGGAGCAATCAATTCTACTAATTTAGTTTTACCAAAGATGCTGGAGCAAAATAGTGGCATCATATATTTTGTAGGCTCTAGCTGTGCAATTGAAACTAAAGAAAACCGCTCTATTTATGCATCTTCCAAGGCTGGTTTAAAATCATTTGCTGAGCATATTAGAAAAGATTATATTAGTTCAAATATCCAAATAATGGAGCTTTATCCTCAAGGAATGCAGACAAGTCTTTTTGAAAAATCTGGCAAACCAAGACCGCTCGATAAACTCATGCCAATAGACAAAGTAGCTGAATTAATCTTAACCACAATTTCATATTCTCAGTATTTTAACGTTGGTCGGATGGATCTCAACAAAACAAATTACCATTCTGTATAAAAACGAATGACTTCAATAACGCCAAAAAAGAAACAAAGCAGACTAGCAGTTAATTGTGATTTAGGTTGTAAGTATATCTTGACAAGTATAGGGGCTTCAGGTTATGATTATATCATAAGAATACTTTTAAATAAAAAACCTTTACGATAGTAAAAAAGTAATAAAATTAAATTTGTCTTCATTCAATATTTTATCTAGCAATGAACTTTGACATTAATTTTTATCTGTTACAATACGGCTATTTTGGGTTTTTTCTCTTCGGATTACTCAATTTTGTAGTTCCTAGCGAGCCTGTTTTGACTTTTGCAGGGTTTCAAATCCAACAAGGTCGGCTCAATTTTTTGCTGGTTTTGTTTTTTGCTTTGCTTGGAAGTGCTATTAAGACTACAATTATTTTTGGCGGCGGATATTTTTTGGGCAAAGAGTTTTTGATTAAATACTCCCGCTGGACTGGCTTTGAAGAACGACACCTAGATTTTATCAAAGGTAAAATACAATACTATGGCTATAGAATAGTAACTCCTTTGCAGTTTGTACCTGTTGTACGCAGGTTTGTTGGAGCTCCTTGTGGGCTGCTGAGGCTCAACTTTGCAAGGTTTATGGTTTATAATATGCTTGGAGTGGCATTATGGTTCTCTTTTCTGATCGGTCTAGGGTATATTTATGGTAAAGGATATAGTAAGGTCTCACCACAATTCAAAACAATTTTGGATAATCTAGCAATCGGTATTGGTATATTTTTTGCTCTCATAATTTTATACGAAGTCATAAAACATTTCAAAAAACCAAAACAATTTAACTAAAAAACTTAAAAAATATGAAATATAAATGTAAAGAGTGTAATCTTGAATTTTCAAAATGGACGGGTAAATGCGGCAACTGCAACGCTTGGAATAGTCTTATAGAAGTTGTAGATGTGCCAAAAGGCAAGCAAGGCATAGCCATCTCTGGTCCAGTGACTACACCAACGTCAATCGCCGATATCTTGGAAATGGTCAAAGAAAATCCTGAAAAACGCCACTACGAATTTTCTTCTCCAATTCTCAATAATTTTTGGAATAAAGGTTTGATCTCTGGTAGTTTCTTGCTACTAGCTGGTGAACCTGGTCTTGGCAAATCTACAATCGCTCTTCAGATTTTACGCTCTTTGTATGAGAAAAATAAGAACAAAATCTTGTATGTTACAGCTGAAGAAAGCCTCTTTGAGCTAGCTCGTCGGGCAGATCGTTTGGGCATCAACAAGGAAATACTATTACTTCAGACCAACAACTTTGAGCAGATTGAAAAGACTTTGATAGAAACTAGACCAGCTATAGTAGTACTGGATTCTGTGCAGACTTTTTATAGCTCCGAAATGCAGTCGTCCCCAGGCTCAATAATGCAAGTGTCGTATCTTGCTAGCCAACTGTTGTCTATTACCAAAAATTATAATATCTCAATTATCTTGATAGGACACGTGACCAAAGACGGCAGTATAGCTGGACCAAAAACCCTTGAACACCTAGTGGACTCAGTGCTTTTGCTGGAGCGATCGGACGTGTCCAATTACCGAACCTTGATGTTTAGCAAGCACCGCTATGGAGCTACTGATAGTCAATTACTACTCAAAATGGAAGAAAAAGGTATGGAAATCGTCTCCAATCCGTCACTAGCTTTACTAGAAAACTTGGAGACTGGAATAGGTGTGTGTTATGGATTGGCGATTGAAAAATCCTTACCATTTGTAGTAGAAATCCAAGTCTTAGTTTCAAAGCCGTCCAAGTCCGAGGAAAGCTATGGACGTCGAGAAGCGATTAACCTGAAGATGCCAAAGCTCAATACTATCATTGCTATAGCTGAAAAGTACCTTGGGATTTATCTTCGTTCGCGAGATGTTTATGTTCAAATATCTGGTCTTGCCAAAAATCTCACCGATGATTCATTAGATCTACCTATTTTGTTGGCTATTATCTCATCGATCAATAATAAACCCACTGAAGAGCTGTTCACAACTTCCAAAAAAAACAAAACTAGTAAAACTGATAAAAAACCTATTTTTGCAGGTAGATTGACACTTTCAGGGCAGATTCGCAATCCCACCAACGATAAGGAGCGAACCAAGACCGCTGCTAGCCTAGGCTTTGACTACAATCCAACGATTGAGTTTAGGGAGATTAGCAAGGTTATACCTGTCTAAGGATCTTATCAAATTATTTTTACCAATAGAATCTTTATCTTATTTTCACTAAGCATTGGAGGTAGTAATTTGAAATCTATATACCGTATAGAATTGTGTAAGTCAACCCTAAATCTACCATACTAAACCAAATCCCACATCACATTGAACAAATTTTTGTAGAGTTTTGCCATATTAGAATCTGTAATTACAACTACTCGAGCCATAGTAGTATTCCAATTTAAAATTTTGCTGCCACACACCCAGACTGCTCCAAGTGACTTGAATCCAATAGGTAAAATCTTGGTTTGACGCAAATCTTTTTTGTCATTATCAATCATATATTTGATATTTGGATTATCTTTTTACGAATCCTTGGTTGCATCCAGTTATTTTTAAAATAATCTACACCTACAATATCATAGAAATCCTGCTCTTTGGAAAAAATCAACATTTCATCACCACTTTTAGCTTCTTCAAGAATTTGATGAAAAATCTGCACAAACTCTTTTTTGCCTTGACAAACCTTGGTTATAGGCTCACGACCTTAAGAATAATACTGCGACTGCAGATCAGGTAAGATCTTGGACAAGTCTTCAGCCGCACGATTCATCTCAGTCTCCTTCATACGAATCAATGTCATCAGTTTGGACGGTGGATTCAGTTTAATTTGTCTAGAATAAACTTCACCTCGAACAATTAATTCCATATTGACTAATTCATCCAGTGCTTGATAAATCTTGAGCCGATACACACCGATTTGGTCGGCAATATTTTTGACGTTACTCTCAGGGAATTTTATCAAAGTCTCATAGACCTGTATTGCAAGTGGCGAAAGTCCTAGCTGAACCAGTGTAGAATTGAGAATATTACCTTTGGACATATAAATTATTTGCAAAAATATCTTAACATAATTAAACTCTATTTTTGTCTTGCTGTAAAGGCTATTTTGAAGGTATGTCAAAAGTGTAAAAGAATATCAGCATAAAATCCTAGACAGAAACAAAAAAATATGTAAGTATAAAACTAATAAGGTAAATTTTAAACCTTGCAATATTATATTATTTTATGTCAAAATTAGCTGAAAGAGACTAGTCAAATTATATAAACTATGAAAAACCTTTTACAAGTGAATACCCAGGTGTAAGAGAATTTTTTATCAATGGGTATAAAATAAATATGAAAACTAATGGTGATAAGTATAGAGCTCCAAATATAACTGAAGTTAGAGCATTTTCAAAACGGAGGGGTGGAGACTTGGAATATTTTGATTATAAAGGATGCAATAAACCAAACAGCACGATAAATCAACTTTACACTGTACACATTGAATCAGATCCATATGGAGATTTTAAAAGTAGAGGTTGTTATTATTTTGAAAATCCAAAAATAGCATCAATTGTTTTACAAACTTTTATAAAATTTGTCGAAGAAGGGTGTAAAATTACAGACATAATTAACGAAACCAATAATTATATTCTTAAATTTAGACCGGATATATTTTTAAATGAAAATTGGATTGATAAACAAACCGCTAAACAGAATTTTTTAAATGTAAAAAACGACTTAATTGAACAATTTTCTCGTGGGAATAAGGATATGACAGTCTCAACTCTTAATGATTTTGATTGTCTTTATATAAATTGGATTAAAGGAGTTTTGATAGAAAGTAAAACAGACAAAAAATTCTCAGCAGGAATTGACAAGGCTAAGCCCAAGCTTTTTAATTAGCCCTATTGAAATAACTAATCTTCCTACTAATTGTAGAAAAACCAATATGCGAACAGCTAGATTTAAGAAATAAAAAAACTCCGAAGTGGAGGAAAAACTATTGATTGATTTTATTTGAATATAGTTTGTAAAAGTGGTAAAATGATGCCATTAATAATATAATTTACTTGAGTTAATATCGCAATAAAACAGAAAAAAGCTTTAAAAGAATTAGGTTTTACTAACTCAATATTTTTGTTGTTATTGTACCCCATTTGCTCAAATAAGAAATACATTGTAATTATGCTGCCAAAAATAAAAAATGAATTTGTAGGAATCATAGACTAGTAACTACAGTTTAAATATCACTTGCAATGCTCCAATCAAAAAAATTATACAAAGTATCAAGAATATATATTTTAAATACTTTTCTTTTTTGTATAGGTAAAATAAATCACCCATAATAACCCCTAGACATAAGCTAGAGATTATATTAGCATATACATTATAAGAATTTGTTATAAAAGCAAAACTAATGCACATTATATATATTATAAATGCTGGGCATATTATGCAGAATATGTCGTTTAATGTTTCTTTGGTCATATACTAGCGAGTTGGGCTTTGTCCAGTGATAGTAAAAAACCTCCGAGACGGAGGGAAAATTAATAATTTTATTTACCTTTTAATTTATAGTCTCCGACAGGATGAACCTCTAAAGAGGTGAAAACCCCCGTCTTCAGACGGGAAAACTCTTTGACAGTTCGAATAAGATGATATATCAT
>JAYWFY010000052.1:0-17864 GCA_043778555.1 bacterium | reverse complement strand
TGACATCTGAGGTATGGGTTAATAGTTTATGAAGGTTTTACCAATCTCAATTCTATTTCCTCTATCTCAAAATGTAAAGTATGCTTGGGGATTTACAGCTAAGAGGCTATTACGATTACACACTTAGTCTGTTTGATAATCTATGTAATGTGGTTAATTCTCACTCAGTGTAAAAGTTGGGTTTGGTTTGGGTATATAACTGGATTGTCGTGGCGAGGCTCTAGTCTGGGAGACCCAGACCTCCGCTTCTTCCTCTTTTTTTAAGTCTAAAATCCATTGTTTTAAGAGCTTTGTCAATACCGCTAAGACATGCTTTACTATTAAAAAATTCATCTTTAATTTCATACAACATTTTATCAGGATACTGATCTACAAAGATTTTTAAGCCATCATAGTCGTATATTCTATGTCTTCCAGTTGAAGGAATAATGTCGAATAATGTACCATTATTGTTTTTATGAAACCAAGATCTTAGAGTTTTTGTACAAACATTAATAACTTTACTAACTTCATCAAAAGACTTTTTTTGAGTTTTGAGCATATCCATTGCCAACCGTCTCAAATCATTACTATATCTAGACATATCCAAATTATGACATTTTTCATTTTAGAATGTCAATAGTGGAATGAGTATAGATTAACTTTATAACTCAGGTCTATTATAATTCCAAGATAATACCTGTTGACTTCTTCGTCACCCATTTTAGAAAAGTAATTATTTCTTTCCCCACAACCAAAAGATAGGATCTGGTAATGATTCTCGGATTATAGAATTAGAATATAGTTCGTAGATTGTGAGCACATATCCGATAACTATTAGCATATAGAGAATTGTGAATCCTATACTCCAGCCTTTTTCAACCCTATTATTCCAGAGTTCTGAGCTAGATTCGTCCTTGAATAATTGTTTTTGGGTTATCAGATATGTTAGTAGGCTAAAGAAAATAACCGTAGTCGCACTATGAGCGAGCAGACACCACGGACAAAGTGCGAATATAATACTGGACGAAATATAAGTCAATATATTATTTCCCACAAATCCAATTCCAGCTAATATTGTACAAAGTTTAATAAATCTTGGATTGAGTTTGTCGTTGAACCATAAAGTGACTCCAGTCAATAACGCCATAGAATACAAACCTACTCCAGCAATCGAATTTGGGAATCCAAAAAGAGTTCCCCATTTGCTCTTCATAACCGTTCCACAGTCGAGCCATGGGTTGATATTGCATGTAGGCACAAAGTTTGGATTGGCGATAAGCTCAATTTTATTCAAAGTAATTGTGAAGGCAGCGTATAATCCAAAAAAGCCACCAGCGATTATTAGGGATGCAAGGAATTTTCTGTCGAATTTTATTTTCATTTCCACATTTTGTCATATAACAATCTGTTTGTCAAATTCCCAAATATATTTCAATAGGGTCTAGACTAGTAAATACATTTTGGTAAAAGATTTTAAACAAAAGGTTTTGAAGTTTTAAACAGCTTCTATAAAAAAATAGCCGTTTGACTTACAACCAGATTTAAATATAACGAGATGTAACTATCAATTTGAATTGAAATACTAAGATTTGACAAAATATGTAATAGAATTGATACTCAACTAACACACAAACAACACATAAATATTTAAAAAAACAAAAATACTGTGAAAAGAATAATAAAAAGAAATAAAAAATTGATTTATATTAATTGAACTCAAATATTTAAAGCCAACCTTCAATATCATAAAATGTCAAAAGATCCATATCAAGTAGCTATAGACGTAGGCTCCAGCTCAATCAAACTCGCAGTAATAAAGGAATCTAACGAAAACAATAGTAAGTTGCAAGTTTTGACATTGATAGAAAGGGAGTCACTTGGAATTAGAAAAGGAGTAATTACCAATATGAGTGAGGCTACAGAGTCTTTAATCGAAATTATCAACCAAGCAGAATCTATAATAGGTCTACCTATCAAAAATGCTGTTATTGGTGTCAATAGTCCAAGTATCACTTTTACCAATTCTGAAGGGCTTGCTATTATTTCTAATCCTGATAACGAAATCAAAGATAGTGATGTTGATCGTGTAGTGCAAGACAGTTTGACCAAAGCCTTTGGTGTTCAAAATAGTGAAATTATCCACCTTGTTACCAAAAACTTTCAGGTAGATAACCAAGGTGGCATCAAATACCCAACAGGAATGATAGGTGGTAAGCTGGAAGCCAAGACTTTGATTATCTCATGCGACACGAGCTACCTTCGTAACTTTAATAAAGTTTTTAACCAAGCTAGTATTGACATAAATGAAACAATTTTTACACCACTTGCTTCCAGTGATTATATTCTTTCGCTTCGACAAAAAAAAGCTGGCACAGTGATGATAGACCTTGGTTACGCTTCTACTTCGTACATTGTCTGGGAAAATGAAGAGATTATTCATAGTGGTATTGTACCTGTTGGTTCCGACCATATTACAGCTGATTTGGCAGTCGGGCTTCAAACTAATATTGAAATGGCAGAAGAGATCAAAAAAACGTATTTAGATTTGTTAGTTGAAAACGATAATAGTAGTCAAATAGAAGTTTTTAACCCTGATTTGCAAGTCAACGAAACCTTTAGCATCAAACAAATACGAGAATATGCCAAACCTAGGGTAGAGGAAATTTTTGTATTAATCTATAAAGAGCTCAAAAAAATAGGTAAAAACTCCCTTCCAGGTGGGGCAGTACTAATTGGTGGAGGATCAAGCCTCAAAGGCGTAGATGAAGTTGCCAAGCAAATATTAAGGTTACCTACTTTCAAATATATTTTTGATAAAAATAACATAGAGTTTGTACCAGATTACAACAACGATCCGTCTTTTATCAACTGCATCGCACTAGCAGCTTATTCACATCACCACCAAGATCAAAGTTTTACCTCTTCCAAAAAATCAAATTTACTTGCTAATAATGTACAAAATACTACTAGTGATACAATATCAAACTTGTGGGAGAAAATTAAAAAGTTCTTGCCTTTTTAGTATCTTTAAAATATTGATAAACACTTTTGTATAATTTTATGATACTTGGAATAGATCCTGGAATAAATATTGTCGGTTTCGCCTTTGTAGATGGAAATAAAAAAAAACCTGTGATAATTGACTTTGGCATACTTCATACAGAGCAGCAAGACCGAAACCATACACATTTAAGAATTTTGGAGTTGGCCCAAGATCTTGAGTTATTGATAATGAAGTACAAACCAAAAAAAGCTGTTATCGAAGATTTATTTTTCTTTAAAAATGCAAAGACCGTAATTAGTGTAGCCCAAGCCCGTGGAATGATGCTCTATTTACTAGCCAAACACGATGTGGAAATAGTCTCTGTGACTCCGCTGCAAGTCAAACAAACACTCTGTGGGTATGGCAGAGCAACCAAAAAACAAATGCAAGCCATGGTACAAAAACTTTATAATCTTGAAGTGTTACCAAAACAAGATGATGCGGCTGATGCACTGGGGATGGCTTGGCTAGGGCTATAAGAGATAGAAAAGCAAAATAACTATCTTGCTAGTTTTTTTAATCTTAGCAGCACGTTAGCTGAATCCAAAACCAAATTGGTGTCGCTGGTAGTTTTGGTTTCGATTGTTTTATGTTGATTTTGAGTATTTTTATTTGTAATTATTGACTGTTCGTCATTGGTTTTATTTTCCAAGCTTGATATTAAGTCCTGACTATGCAATGTTCCAAAAATGTCACAATGTGGCTTTTGATCAATATCTTGGGTTTTGTTTTGAGAATTAATATTAATGGTAGGAATAGTCTCTACGTCGGAATGTTTGGATTCTATAAACCCAAGCGTAGAGTTATCATTTTTGACGAGGGTAAGTTTGTCATTTTGTATTTCGTCATTGGTAGTTTGGTGTAATTTTTTTGGATTTTGAGCCGTAGCACCTATCAATTTGTTGCTAAGATCTTGAATTTTGGTTTGTAGTCCTTCAATGAACATATTTTTTTGAGCAATAATTTTACTTTCATTTTGGTTTGTTTCATTTTGAATGTACTCTTTGAGTAACTCCTGTGCTTTGATTTTGGAAGATTGTTGCCATCTATTGATTCTATCCATTGATTTGTAATACGCCACTGTATTTTGTTCGGTATGAAGAGCTTCTACAAAATCAAAATGAAGTAAGGAATCGTTGTTGTTTGGGCCCTTGATTCTAGCTTGGTAAACAACATATACTTGCCCTTCAAACAAATTAATGCTAGAAATTTCCATAAAGTCTATCTTAACACCAAATTTGAGATCAAATTTTTGGAAAACTTCAAGTTCAAAGTCTTGCTCAAAATTGTAAAAAATTTCGGGGAGATTATTGTCTTGATCCACCAAAATTTGTTTTGTTTCATTTAACAAAGTTATAATTTGGACTATGATTGGCTGGAATTTCTCTTGGGTTATTCTGTCGTGTTGAGTTGTTTCTAGGTTGTCTTTTGTTGTTTCATCTTCTACTTTTGTTAGAATTTGACTTTTAATAATAGTTTGAACAATTGTATTTACACTATTATTATTTTTGACTTCTGGCTCAATTTTTGGTTGATCAATTTTGGGAACTAGTATATCATTGCTAGTTTTTTCAATTTTAGTTTCGTGAATTTTGGAGAGATCCACCTTGTTTTGAGGCTCAGTTTTTTGGCTATTTGAGTCAATCATAAACCAGCTACTTATTTTTTTTTGTAATGTAGAAATTGGATTGATAAGTGGAAGGTTACTGATAGGTTCAGGGCTGTTAAATTGACTGTACTCCTGAGATTGTTTAGGTTTTTTAAAACTGTTAATTTGTGAGGTCTGCATATCAAAGCTTGGGTTTGCTTGTAGATCTAATTGTTTTTTTTCAAGCTCTATATCAGGTTTAAAAATATTGTAACTAGCTATGTCTGTCGTTATAATCGGCAGCTGTACTTTTGGAGTTTTGGAAGAGGTCTTATTTGAGGTAATACTATCATCACGATCGCTCCAAATTTGCCACTCCATGTCACCTGGATATAATAAAATATGACTATTACGACGAGGAATAATCTCAAAATTACTAGTTGATAAATTACTAGAAGTAAATTCTTCAGAAATGTCCAATCCGCTTTTTACTTCGCCTGTTTCGCTGTTGTACCAATACTCAAAAACCTTTGGTCTAATAGTTAAAGCCAAATTTTCCCAGTTGATACACGCTCCTTTTTCTTCTGCCAAAGCCTCGCTTGCACGATAACTACTTGAACTAATAATCTCACCAAGATAGTCTATTTCTTCGAGCCTAGAGGCAGCTTCACGACTGACCAAATATTCTTCAAAATTAAGTACGCCTAGACCAATCTTACGATTTTGAATTACCAATTGCCGAGTTTCTGGAGTGAAATTAATGATATCTAAGATAGAATCAAGAAATCTTACCGAAGTCTCAATACAGTTTTGAAGCATTACTTCATCAACAATCTTGTTCTTACCAAGAAAAACTGGTAAATTAAGATAACCGTGAGGTGTGACTGGAGCATCAATTGGATATTTTTGTTCCAATAAAAACTCTATTTTATTACTAAGGCTAAAAACATTATTTTTTAAAAATTTTTCGTAGCGTTTTTGCCAATATTGACCCAATTCTGGCGTATTTTCATTTGTAATTGCTAAGGTTGCTAGCTCTGAGTTGGTCATGTTTGCAGTATATTTAGTTGTGTGTATGTTCGTTATAATTATTTAATATTTAATTATGTACCCTTGGATTATATCAATCAAATACAGTTTTGGCAAATTGTATCGTAATTTTACTCAAAATTAATTTGGCAACGGAATATTCAATAGTTATAATTATCCAGCGTATTCCACAATTCGATTTTCTAGAAAAGCATTGACTTGGATTTTGAATGGAGATTTGATAGAACTATTGATCTTGTGAACTATTTCCCGTGTAGCTATGTGTGTGTCAGCCAAATTGGTTGTCTCTGGATCAAAAAATACCCAAAGCTCTCGACTTCCCCTCATAATATATGATTTGAGAACTCCTGGAACGCTATTAGCAATTCTTTCCAGCGCTTCCAATCGTCCATAATAGGCTTCGGCAGCTTCTTTACGAGCGCCTGGGCGTGAACCTGATATATTGTCACAAGCATCAACTATGCAGGCCTCAAAGCAAAAACCATTGGTTGCATCTTGGTAGCTTTGGAAGTCGCCCCCGGTGGTGTGATGGCTAGATATACATTTTTTAATTTTCCATCCAAGGTCGAACATATCACAGATTTTCTCACCAAGCTCGATATGATTACCTTTGGGGATTTGTTCTTCATCTACAGCTTTACCTATATCGTGAAGTAAGGCACCTTTAATACAGGTCATTTTGTCAATCTCAACTTTGGTTGGAAAGGCTGTTGTCAATTCATCACAAAGTAATCCTGCAAGTTTTGCCATTTCTAGGCTATGTTTGAGTATATTTTGACCATAACTAGTCCGAAACTTGAGACGACCCAGAATACGAACTAGCTTGGGAGGAAAATCAAAAATACCGAGTTCGTTGACCACTTCTTCTCCAGCTATTTGGATTTCCAGTCCTATTTCTGATTTGGCTTTTTCATACATTTCCTCTATTGCAGAGGGGTGTACCCGACCATCAGCGAGTAATTTTTCAAGGGTTCGTTTGGCAATGTGACGGCGAATTCCAGAGAATCCCGAAACAGTGATAATATTGGGGGTATCATCGATGATTAGCTCGACGCCAAGAGTTTTTTCAAGCCACTGAATGTTTCGCCCACCTCGACCAATAAGCTTGCCTTTTTCATCATCATTTCCGATCTTCACTACTGTAACTGTGAGCTCATTGGCTACTTCGCTAGAACATCGTTGTATGGCAAGTGACACAATCTCTCGAGATTTTTGGTTAACTGTATCTTCTGTATCAGCAAGCATTTTGGATTGAAGTCCTATGAGTTGATTACCCATATCATTTTTGGCTTTGACCAAAATATATTGTTTGGCTTGCTCGGATGTAAAACTAGCAACTTGCTCAAGTTTGAGTATAATCTCTTCGTCTATTTTTTTCTGTTTTGAAATTAATAAATCTTTAATTTTGTTGAGCTCTAGTTTTTTGCTTTCAATAGCTTCTTTTTCTGAGATAATATACTTTCTATCTTTTTCTAAAGATATCTCTTTTTCATCTATTTGTGTGTATTTTTGAGTAACTCTCGCCTGTGCGTCAAGCTCTAATTGTCTAATTTTACGCTCTTCATCATGCAGTTCTTGTTGAGATGCCAATTTGAGTTTTTCTACTATCAGTTGATTTTTGTCTTCAAACTGTTTGGTGAGAGTCGCTTCTAATTCCTTTTTGATCTTGGAGATTTCATTTTGTTGTGTTGTCTGCAGCTGCCTAGTAATATCTTTGAGCTCATCTTCTGTGTATTTTTTGAGTTTGGCATCTTTAATAGCCTGCTTGTAAAGTCGTGTCAAATAGGCACATAGCCCAAGTAAACCAGCGATGATAAAGGCCAAAAATAAGCCTATAATATTGTTTTCCATATGTAAAAATTTTATGTTTTTGAAATAAACACTTTTTGATAATAGTTGTAAAAGATTGTTCAAGTTAGAAACTTTCGTAACTTTCTAAAGTGTTCCAATTTTAATTCTAGAAAACAAATCCAAAGTAGTCAAATTCATACGATAAACTCGAAGAGGCAATAAGCAAATAAAGAAAAAGTAAAAAGTAAAAAACTAATCAAGCTCAAACTATTTGTATAAATTAAAAGTAAAAAAAATGTGAAGCTACAAGCAAAAACAAAACAGTTTAAGAACTGTCTATAGACTCCTTGTAAAAAATTGAGGTTTTTGAATATTTTTAATCTTAAATAGATTACAGCCAAAGATATAATCAAAAATAAAATGATTGCGAATAGTACAGCAAATTGATAAGGAGCGACATAATCCACAAATGGATCTGTAAAATAAATTAAGGCACCAAAACCGACTACAAATATAACCAAAATGCTAATCAAACTTTTGTAGATTGTCTTGAATTTGGAGATATTATTTTGCATTATTCCAGATTTATTAATAAAAACTACTTCATCACGGTCTCGTCGATTGACTCTATCGTATCACCTTTTTGGATTTTACACTTGCCAGATAAAGATATACCAAATTGCAATCCGGTTTTGACACTATCAGTTTTAACCTTATTTTGTTGGAGTTGTTCGACTTCCATTCGTCCGATCTCTTTTTCACCTCTCATGACTCGTATTGTCTTGCTCGCAAGGATTTTACCGTCTTTGACTTCGCCACCCATTACTTGCCATTTTGGATCATCTGATCGGAATAGTTGTAAAATTTCAGCATGACCTAACACTGTGACTTTGATCTCGTATTTTGTGTTTCGCAATACTTCCTCCTCGACCCAGTTCAAAATTTCATAGATGATGTCAGACTGGACTAGATTTATTTTTTTACGCTGGATTTGCATTTCGATATCAGGACTAATTCGGTTGTGGAAAGCCAAAATTGTGGATTGAGTGATGACAGCAAAGTCAAGGTCGGATTCATTAATTTCTCCGAGTGATTCAGATTTGATAATTACTTTGACTTTTTCTTGTGGGATCTTGGTAATGGCTTCTTTAATAGCTTCTAGCGAACCAGCCACATCAGCTTTGAGCATCACAAAAATCTGATTGTCCTTAGATTTGGTAGTGCCATCGTTTTGAATAATTCGCTTGCTATTATGCTTTTTAAGTTTCTCAGATTCGGCATCGGTGCGAGCTTGGGTGGCACTGGTATAAGTCAATACAGCTTCACCGGTACCAACCACTTCAGGTAGACCATAGATCACAACTGGATCTCCAATCACTGCACTTTGAATAGATTTGCCTTCGGTGGTTTCAATTCGTTTGATCTTACCAGCAAATTCTCCACACCGCATGGCGTCTCCAACCTTGAGATTTTCTTTGATCACCAAGACTGTTGATTCTACACCTTTGGATCTGTCCATGTGAGATTCTACCACAATTGCTTGCCCTTGGCAATTGATTTCACCTTTAAGGTCAGCTAGTTCAGCATGTTGCAAGATAGTGTCTAATAGCGTTTCAATATTGGTACCGCTCTTGGCAGAAATCGCAATAAATGGAGTTTCGCCACCCCATTCTTCTGGAGTCAAACCAAACCCAGCAATTTCAGCTTTGGCTCGCTCGACATCAGCGTCAGGCAAATCAATTTTATTAATTGCTACGATTACAGGGGTTTTGGATAATTTGGCTCGCTCGATGACCTCGATCGTTTGTGGTTTTGGTCCTTCTACAGCCGACACCATCAAGATGATAAAATCTGCCATTTGGCTACCTCTAGCTCGCATCGCTGCAAAGGCTTCATGACCTGGAGTATCGACAAATGTTATTTTAATACCTTTATTGGCACCCTTGACGAAGTCAGCTTTGAGTAGGTCTTTATTTTTGGGGAAGTATTCTAGGCTATAGCTAGAAATATGTTGAGTAATCGCTCCAGCTTCACCCGCTACAACGTTGGCTTTTCGGATTGTATCGAGTAAGGTAGTTTTACCGTGATCTACGTGACCCATTACTGTAACGACAGGAGGTCTCCGTACCATTATTTTATTTTCTGTATCGTATTCTACGGTCTTGATCAAAGACAAGTTTTCATCTGCTCCACTAGCTGCGTTGGCAAGTTCTTCACTCTCAGCAAAAACCTCTACGCCTAGCTCTTCAGCGATCAAAGAAGCTGTATCAAAATCAATCTTTTCATTGAGTGTCGCCATTACTCCAGACATTAGTAGCGTCTTGATAATACTACCTGGTTGCTTGCCGATGGTCTCTGCAAACTCCATTACAGTCATTGCAGCAGGAAGATAGATCTTGTCGTCATTTTTGAGCTTAGCTAGTCGCTCTGGTTTAAGAAGGCGTGTAATATTCAACGCAGACTGATAAGGAATACGAGTGTTGCGTCCTTTAAATCCATAAATCTTGTTTTTTTCACCAGTTTCCCGCAGATCGTTGATTGAGATTCCCAGTACTTTTGCTAATGTTGAAATATTCATATGACTTTAATCTTGTGCTACAATGCCCTTTTTGTCAAGGTGAAAGAGTAGCTATTGACAAACGAAATAAATTGAGCTGGATTATGTATAATGCATTTATAAAAGTTGCAGGATTTTAACTCAAACCATATGGAAAAAAACACATTAATCGCTCTTGGAGCGTCATCATTGATAGGACTAAGCGGCTTAGCGTATCAACAAATAAATAAAAGTGATATTGAAGATATTTATTCTCTAAAGCCTGAACAAGCCATAACCTTACAAGGAAAAAAATTTACTTCTGAAAAACAAGGTAATTGTGAGTCTGGTACATATGATCCTAAACTTTCTGGAGACGCTCAATATGTTTCTTGTGTGAGAACATCGGAAAGTGGTGAAAAAGTTTACGCTGGAGCAATCTTTGGAGATGCAAAGCCAAATACTGTTAATTCTACAAAACTAAAAGAATTTCGATTGTTGGCTACCACTCGAGGTTACATTCATAATGATTCTACAAAAGATCAAACCAATAAATATTATAGCTACAAGAAAGGTGATTTTAATTATACACTCGAATATAAATATGATATTAAAGATGGTAATGAAACATATTTATATCTAAATAATTGTGAAAGTAAATCAACAATTGCAAACTTACAAGTAAATGCAGTTGAAAGAGCGAAAAATGGTCATCTATTCTGCGTAGATCAAACCTATGGTTATACAGATACTGGTAAATTATGTTCGGTGGTTTTTAATAAAGAAGAAGCTATAAAGAATGGATATTTGAAAACTAAGTAACATTTTCCTACACCTTAATCCCTTTGATATACTTGACCATCTGGTTAAAATCTGGTGGGACGGGTGCGTGAAAGTTGTATTCTTGCTTGAATAGTGTGAATTTGAGCTGGCTAGTGTGGAGCATTTGTCTATTAGTTATCTGAAATAATACTCAATTCAACTGCAAAAATAAATTTCCAAACTTGCTTAGCTTTCAAAGGCTTTCCAAAAACTAGAATAACTCACCACACTGAGGTTATTTTTTTGTTTCAAAGACAATTCTGACACTTCGTCATCCACAGACCAGCCGCCGTCAATTGTAAAATTAATGTTAGGGTTTTGCTTGACTATCTCCAAGGTTTTTGATCGAGTATCTATTGCCAATTTTTGCCCTGATTTGCCTGCCAAGACTGTCATTAACAGATAGTCACTGAGTTCAAATTTGGTTTCAACATTGTATTGATCTAGATCTAGCCAAATTCCAACTTTAAGGTTGTCAAACTTTTTAAATTGCTCAAAATCTTGCAAGAACTCTTGCCCAACATACAGAATATACTCCCAATTAAGATTCCAACTATAAGATTTGAAAAAAGCCAACACACCTTTGATATCATTGGTCAAACCCATAAAATGTGAATTGCAGACTACTTTTTGACCGTAGAAATGACTATCAATCAAGTCAAAGACTATTTTGGGATCGTTGCCGGACTGAACAAATCTTGAAGCAGCAAAGTCAGGCAAGACAAAATCTAAGTGCAAATAAATTTTTTGGTCTGCTGATTTCTGGACAGCTTGAAACTTGGTCAGATTATCTTTGATTAATTCCAGTTTGGTTTGCAAGCTGGCTGTGGAGTATTCCAATAATGACGGTAAAAAAAGCATATATACTAGTTATAAATAATAATTGAAGAACAATTGGAACAGACTGACACCTGGAACTTGTTTCAGGATCTAAAAAAGTTGTTTTGTATAGAATTTGTATAGAGCTTAATATTTTTATTCTTTATTTAATTTTTTTGAAGAGCCAAAATTCTGGGTAGTAAAAAATATTTCCGTTTGGTTTTTTGTGGTGGAGTTCGTGAACAGCTCTTGATAATTCTACCGACCAAACAAAAATACTGGTCAACCATACGGCTGGGTTAATAAAATTAAATTTGGAGTTTGAGGCTTTTTTAGCTTTGCTAAAACTATAACACCAATTTTCAAAAGCGTTGTGATAGTGGGGGTAATAGTACAAAAAAGCGGCGTTACAAGCACCTACAATTGACAACGGTAAGATATAGAAGATGAACCAACTCCAGTTGCCTAGTATCTGACATTGATATATTATACAACCAAAGTAACTTGCTTGAAACAATCTTTGAACGCAGTATTCTAGTTTCATTTTTGGCTTACTCATAATTGTCACGTATTTCCAAAAAAATAGATCTTTATAAAAAATAATTCGCAGCGGCAAGAAACAGACTGGTCCAGTTTTGACAATTTTGTAATCTGGATCTAGATCCTCGTCTCCTTGGTATTTATGATGTTCTAGGTGTGTAATTTTGAAATCTATAAAAGTAAAAACAAATATCGGCAAAGCAGCAAACCAACCAAAAACATGATTGAATTTAATATTTTTAGCTAGTAGGTTGTGAGTTGCCAAATGAATCAAATTGCAGAAATAATACAAAGTTAAGAAAGACCAAACAAAAAGCCCTAAGGATTGTAAAAAGCTCAAAGTTTGTTGGGAAAAATAGGCAATTAAAACCAAACTCAGCCAGCAAAGCCAAAAAACTAATTGATTGATGTGGTATTTGGTTATTACTATAGTCATTACTCTGAGAGTTAAGATGTAATTAATTTGAGATTCCTAGATCTAGAGACTGCTTTCAGGTGGCAGCTAAGCAAGTTAAGCTTAAATTACTAGTTAAATGTCTTTAATTAATTATAATACCAATTTTCTCCTCAACTTTAACAAATTTATAAACAAACAACTAATTTAAAGATTCTCCTTCTCTTAGAAGTGGTGACGAGGTAGTATTTTGGAGAAGCGTAAAAACTGATAGAAAAATTAATATATACCCAAATTTACTACGAAAATAGTCTTTATGTCAATAGAATTAACTCATACCTTGACTGCAAAGTGTATTGTATTTGGATTGGAATTTAATTGTTAGAGTAATGAGTATAATCTAATTTTACCACCATCTTACTCGCCATTTTTGAATTTTGGCATGGTCTCCTGAGAGCAAAACCTCGGGAACTTTTTTTTGCTGATTTGTAATTGGATCCTGCCAAATGTTTGGGCGAGTATATTGTGGATGCTCAATATAAGGCAAAATGTTTTGGAGCCAGTTATTTTTGTCAAATAAATTTCTATAACTTTGCTTTTTATAACTTTGCGATATAGCGGCGTACACAGTCTTGCTATTACCTCTTGGAGCTGGATTATCAATCAAAGAAACTACCTCATCAGCTCCCTTAATGCCATTCAATAAAGAAAATTTTTTTGGCTCACAGGTTGATATAGAGCTATTATTATTTTTACTTTTCTCAAGTGTTTTTTGATATTGAGGCTTGCTATTTTCAAATTCAAACTCGTTATAATTATTGAGTCCACTAGAAAAAGAATCATGAAGAACCGAAGTATTTTTGGTAATAAAATCTGGCACGAGACGACTAACAGCCTCCACCAAGCACATACTAGCTACCTCACCTCCATTAAGTACAAAACTACCAATAGACAATTCTAGGTCAATATGATCGTTAATACGAGTATCAAAACCTTCGTACCTCCCACACAAAATATTGATTTCTTCAAAGTCTTTGGCTAGCCATTCTACAGTTTGCTGAGTCATAGGGTAGCCTCGGGGTGTCATCAATATATTGACTTTTTGGGTTTGGAATTTGCCAGAATAAATTTGCTCATAAAATTTATGGTTGTTTGGTAATCGTAAATCTAATTGTGAAGTAGTAGTATTTTGATTGTTATAACTTTTTGTAACGGCGACCATCTTGTCACCACAGTATCTATCACCCTCAACCACCTTGTCACTAATACAGCTTACGTTAATCTTCCCATTATTCAAAATTGAATTATCAAAGCATTTTTCAGCTATCATACAATTGACAATAGGATCGGCCATCAAAACCATTCCAGAACCTCCACCAAAGGGTTTATCGTCTACTTGTTTGTACTTTCCAATGCCAAAGTCTTGACGCCAATCTATAGTTTTAATCTCGATAATTTGCTTTGAAATCGCTCTTGCTATAAGACTATTGGCAACAAAACTCGAGAAAATATCTGGATGCAAGGTAAAGATTTTAAACTTCATTTCTAAAGTATCAGTCAGATTATGATTTTTGACAAATACTGGCTATTAATTCATTATTAAAAACATTATGAAACTCAAAATCAGTCGCACCAATTTGAATTCCTCTTCCCGTTCTGGTACTAAACTTAACTTCAAGAATTTGGGTATTGAATTCAAGAATTTTGTCTTGAGTTGCTCTAAGATTATACAAAATTTTTTGGCACAACTTCGCCATCCAGTAAGGCTTTACCAAGAAACAATTTACCAAACTCGCAAAATATTCAAAGTTGTATGGCCAATCAATTGGTCAAAACTCTATAATTATAACTTGCTTACAAGCACAGTCAAACATGCATCAGATAGAATTAAAATTGTTTTGGTAGTATTTTTGGTTTGTTTCTCGATCTCTTTTATTTCTTTGCTTGGTAGTTTTTTTAACGCTTTATCTGTAGAAACTGCTAGTAACACAGGCACTTTTAATGAAGCTATTTTTGGACAAACTGTTACCAAAATCAATCCAGCATTGACACTCAAGAGCGAAGTCGAAAAAAAACTTGCAGACCTTATCTATCAACCACTTTACAGATTGGAATATCCCAATTTTGTAGAAAGTAACGCCAAAGTCACTATCGTACCGGTGCTTTTGGAGTCAGATCCAGCTTGGTCAAATGATAATAAAGTTTTAAAATTGCGGCTCAAACGGGAGCTCAAATGGTCTGACGGAACGCCTCTAGAAAGCAAGGATGTGGTTTATACTTTTAATAGGATCAAAGAAGCAAATGGAAATGCAGAGTTTAGAGATCTTTATGCCAATTACAAACTTGTGGCGACTTCACCTATCGAGATGGAGCTAATGCAGATTGTTACCAACAAAGGTTTTAACCCTCAGATCAAGTACTTGATGAATTTTTATCCGATTTCCGCCAAATACTTTGAAGACAAAAATACTGATGAGATAAACAACTCCCTAAAATCACTTGCCAACGAAGTCTCTTCGGGCTATTTTACAATGCCTTCCAAAATTAAGACGGACTCAAAAGAAGTCCAAAATCCAGTCAAAGATAGTGCAGGTAATTATAACACATTTATCTTGGAAAGAAACAAACAAAATATCTATCAACCACCTTTGGTAGAAAAATATGTTATAAAGATTTATAAGGATCTAGTAGATGTTGGTGGTACCAATAATAATTCTGTAGAACGAGCCAGCGTCAATAAAAAAGTAGATTTATTCGTGAGGCAAAACAATCCAGAAAACAAAATTAGCCAAAGTGAAATCAAATCCAAACTAGAATTAGAGCAAGCAATTGTTCCAACCAATACTTACTATATAATGTACGCCAATTTACAGTCAAACCAGTGGTTGATTAATAACTTGCTAAGAAGGTATGTCTTATGTACATTGTCAGAGATAGAGCCAAACCAGTCCAATCTAACCAAGATTAATAATAATAAACAATTTTTGCCTATTCAGCTGCAAGATCAATTTGACGGCAATTGCAATACTGCCAAGCAAGATCTTTTGGCTCAACAAAAAAATGGCAAAAACTCGTACATAGAATCTCAAATTGAATCGCAAAATAAGATTTTGGTAGATGGCGAACTTATCGATCTCAATATATTGACGTTGCAAGAACTAGCATTGTCAACAAAATCAATCCAAGACAAAATCAGCACAGCTGGGCTAGAAAGCAATATTACTTTTGTCAAAGATAGAGATGAGCTAGACCGTAAAATTGCCGAGAAAGTCTACAATTTGGTACTTTTACCTACGACGATAATTAGCAGTGACCCTTACCCAATGTATGGAGCAAAATCTAGGAATATTGCTAGCATCAACAAAAATAATCGAATCGGCAAGTCAGAATCCAGCTATGGAGAAGGTGTTGAAAAAATGCTCCGAGATTATTCAGAATCAAACCTGAGCAACGCTGAGCTAGGGAATCAGGTCAAAGAATTTTTTAAAAATGAGTATGTGTCACTCAATATGTACAAGTCCAGCATAGAGATTAACTACTCACCAAGAATAAAAATATCTAACGACAAAAGCGCTGAAAGCAATATCAATAATAGTAATAACTACGGCAATAGTAACATCTTTAATGGTGTAATGACTTTTGGAGAAAGTATATATCAAAAATTGCCAAAAATCTATATTGAGAGCAAAAAAAAATTATTTTGGGAATAAGAACATATTAGCTTTAAGATTGAATTCAAGGGCTTATATTTGACATGAAAGTATTTATAAATCAATATTATTACCATCAATTAGGTGCAACCCAACAGCAACCTAAAAAATTCTGAACAAATTAAAATCAATTATCATAACGTAAACTACCACATTGCCAAAGTAAAGAAGATTAAATCAACATCGTAATAAATATATTAACAATGGGAGCAAAAACCGACGCTACAAGAGCAAGAAAAGGAAAAAACACTCCCGCAAGTGTCGCCAAAAGACTAGCCAAAGAAAAAGCTACTGCGAAAGCGTTAAATCAATCAGAAGCCAACAGTGCTCAGTCTTCATCGCATCGAGTCAGCAAAAATATCAAAGCTGATCTACATCCTACCAAAAAAGCTATTAATATAGTTGCCAAAATTATTAAACCTGAATCTGAGGATATAGAAACAAAAAAAATTTGGTCTATCGTCGTTCCAAAAAATTTACCAGAACAGCGTGTTGACCTCGCTATTGTTAAACTTTTCCCTCATTTCAAGCGTACTGAGCTCCGCAAATACCTCGATACTGGAATGGTTTTTATTAACAAAAAACGAATTTGGATCGCGAAATATTTGGTTAAAGCCAACGAATTATTAGAAATTAATACTGAATTGGGTGATGGTGCAAAAACGAGAATGGATTTGAATAATATTATTTTTGAAAACGAAAACTTTATGATTGTCAACAAGCCTGCTGGAATTTCCGTAGAAGATGTCAATCATAAATATCCATTGTTTAATATTGTCAAAAAATTAGATCCGCAATATGCCGAGATAGACTTGTATCCCGTTCACCGTATTGACAAAGAAACAAGCGGCATAGTCATAATAGCCAAAAATGAACAAACTCAGCAGGAACTTATAGAAATGTGGTCTAAAAAATTAGTTTCCAAGATGTACCAGTGCATCGTTCTTAATGTACCTAGAAAACTGACCGGAACTATAGATACCAATATCGGTCAACACGCGGGTCGTAATCAATACGGTACTGACAAGCGCCGAGAAGAAGGTGGTAAAACTGCCCTAACGCTTTACAAAGTTAATGCAGTTTTAGCGCGAGGCCTAGCCTCAATCGTAACGTGTCAACCAAAAACAGGACGTTCTCACCAGCTTCGAGTACATTTATCATCAATTGATTGTCCTATAATGGGTGACAAGATTTATTCCAATAAGTTTAAAAACAACCAACTATTTCAAATTGCTAATAGACAAATGCTCCATGCTAGCCAGCTTAAATTCACGTTATTCAAGCAAGAATACAACTTCCATGCTCCAGTCCCACCAGATTTTAATCAGATGGTAAAATATATCAAAGGCGTTAAAATATAGAAAACGCAAAATTCGCCAGAAAGACTATATTTCTTACATTGAGCGAGTAGTCATCCTAAAATTGTTTATACCCAAACCCCACTCAATTTTGACTAGAACTTAAAATCTGTTAGAATTGTAGGGTATGAATCGAACTGATAACCAAACCCGTAAAGTATTTCAAAGAATGAACAAGGCTGGTTCGTCGGCAGCTGCAATAGCCATCGCAATCGGGAAAACAAAACAGAC
>JAYWFY010000051.1:0-17952 GCA_043778555.1 bacterium | reverse complement strand
GCCCGAATCCCAAAACTCTCTAACCGTCTAAAACAAGACAGTTTTGGTACATGTATTTGAATAGGGTTCTGATGTAGTGGTTGAGGTAACCATTGACTGATCTAGGTAGAGTGTTGATCAAATTCATTCTTGTTTTCATTACAGAGAAGACTGTTTCTACTGTTGATCTCATGTTCATTAGTTCTTGTTGCCACATTACTTCAATAGTTTTCATATTTGATCTTTTGGCTGTGAGTAAGATGTTGTTGTTTTCTTTGGCTAGCTTTTCCAGTTCTTGTGAGAGATAACCAGCGTCACCTACTATAATTGAACACTTTACAATCTTGAGTACTTGTCTTAGAAAAATTCTGTCATCTGTGGTTGAAGTGGAAAACATAAACATTAGGATATTGCCATTTTGATCTACTAAAATGTGTAGTTTAATTCCATAGTACCAACCTGTTGTAGATTTAGATTTGGTAGCTAGAAGTTTCATAGTTTTATGTTTTCTTGCTCTCCAGATTTTATATACTTCAAGCTTTGTAGAATCAATAAACATTATTTTACCTGAAGTAGATAAGTTAAGCTTACAGATCATTGTTAATATTGCCAGTATCTCCTTACCATAGTTATTCATTGCTACTACAAACTTGGTGTAATGAGGTAGCTTGAAATCACTGCTATGATAGTCAGTTAATGCTTTATGAAGAGCTTTGAGAGTTGTAATGCAATAATTTTGTTGGAACAAAGTAAACAGACAAACAAGACTTAAATTCAAAGTTAGAGGTCTACCAATTTTCTTTTCAAACAACTCGGGAAACAAAGATTTACATGTATCGTCTAACTGACAAAACACTTGCACAATATCAAAAGGTTTATCAAGATTATTTAGCTGGGTTGGTTTAGAAATACTATTTGTCATAGATTCTAACTTTACCCAGTTTTTGTTTATCTAATCAATTTTTGAGTTTCGGGATTCGGGCTATACATAAACAATTTAACACAAATAAATTTTTACTTTTTTTAGTTTAGTTTTGAGATAGTTAAAAATACCTTTGTTATCATACAAATTCAACCAATTACTATTACAAAAAGTTCTTTACAGAATATTTTTTTTGTGCTACAATACTGGTCAAAGCCAATTTTTAAATTACTCTACTTTTTTAATTCTCTATATTTTTTATGTACGATTTTGACACTTCTACCAAGGTATTTTCTCACCCAACTATTACCTTATACAGACCTAAAATAATTCAATACGACTCTGATGAAATGTTATCGATTGGTCTTGCTAATACCATTATAGATAAAACTATTGAAATTTCAGCTGATTGTGGTACCGTTAGATTGGCTCTTAGCAATGGCAAGACTGTCAACGACACGTATAAAACTCTCTCCAAAAATTTGCAATTTCCACCAGAAAACACAGAAATTTATGCCACTCACGAGATACTTCAAGCTGGTAGCGTAAGAGATGAAATCACCAAGTCGCTGACAAAAGAAAAGCTCGTTGAAGCTAGATATCATCAATTTGTGAATACAAAATTTAGCCCAAATAAAGCACTTAACCACTACAACGAAGTTTTGGATCAGTTTGAAGACGGTGAGGGGTTTGATATTTGTGTCTTGGAAGTGGACAAATGTGGTCAATTTGCAGGAATTGTCATTGATGGTAATGGTCTTGACGGTGAAAGTCCACCCGCTGTTCAAAACGTTATCAATAGCAATAAAGTCATCACAATTTCTGTTCCAACAATTCTTAAAAGTCGCTACATCTACGTAGTTTTGCACGATGAAGATGATACACTCGAAGAGATAATTCAAGGTATAAAACCAGCAAAAGATTTCCCTATCAAGACACTACTTACCCACCCTAATCTAAATATATTTTACCATTTGGCAGCTTAGCTTTTAGTCTTTTTCAACTCCAAATAAATATTATAAAGTCGATCCTCGGCTATAAGCTGGTTGATATTTTGGTCAATAATACTTATAAGGACTTGGACAATACCTTGGGCATTTATCTTTTTGTCAGTTGAATTGTTTAAAATAAGCTCTAACTCATCTCGATTTTGCTCCAAATAGTTTTGTACTGTTTTGTATTTGACCAAACTTGGTGATAGATTCTTGATCAACTCAAAGATACTTTCATATTGTTTGTGGCTTCCTTTTTCAATTGCCATAAGGGTTTGCCAATTCATCAATATTATTTGCTGGTTATTAATACTAGGTTTAGCTGGCACTTTGTCAGTTGCAAAATAATTTATATTTTCTCCTACTTGCCTAGAAAGCTCTTGTTGCAGTGTAATTTTGCCAATACTCGTGACCTCCGAAAGCTTGGTCAAATACTGTTCTTGAGTAATCGAATCAGCAACTTTGAGTAAATAGAGAAAATCCAGGATAGTTTGCTTTTGCACTATTGCCTCCGAAGAAGCCAAATCCAATTGTTTTTGCCCAAAGATATATTCCAAAAATGATAGAGTTTTTATTGTTGCTGATTGACCTGACGGTATAGCCAAGTTTGAGCTTAACATTTCGTCAAGGTCTTTGTATTGTTTGTCGATAATTAATTTTTGAACCTCAAACCCCATTGCAGTAGCCTGTCTATAAAACTTTTGCCCCGAAATTATACCAGCAGTGTCATTGTCAAAAGCAAGTAGAATATTGCAAGTCAGTCGCTTTAGGATTTGTAATTGCTCTACCGTAAAGCTAGTTCCTTGAGATGCTAGTGTATAATCTAGACCGCACTGATTGGCAACTATCACGTCCATATTACCTTCTACGATAATTACTTGTTTTTTTTGTCTAATACTCTGTGAATGTTCGTACCAGCCATACCACAACTGTGACTTATTAAACCACTGTGACTGGGAACTATTGAGATATTTTGGGCGATTGGGATTATTGTCATATGGCAAAACTCTAGCAGTAAAACCTACGACTCGTCCGCTTTTGTCATTGATCGGTACTATCAAACGATCAGTAAATTTGTCCTTGAGAGTATTCTTTTCTTCTAATTTATTAATTACCCCGACTTGAGTCAAAATATCAGTATTGAGCTTGTGGGTCACAGCCAAATTCAAAATAAAATTGTTCTTTGGTGCGTAGCCAAGTTGGAATTTGAGTATGGTTGCCTTGGTCAAACCTCGCTCTTGGCAATATCTGGTCACTGGATGGTTATGATCTTCTAGGATTTTGAGCAAAACTTGGTGAAACAAATTGGCTGACCACTCCAAGTATTTATAACCCAATGCCAGTGTGTCGGTTTCCTGTTTTTCTGAGAGCGTTTCTTGTATGGTTTTTTGTTGCTTTGTTGCTAATGTGATATTTGCTTTTTTGGCAAGTAGATGCAAAGCTGTTTTGGTATCTATATGATCGTATAGCTCTACAAATGTAAATATATTACCGCCAGCTCCACAGCCAAAACAGTGCCAAATATCCTTGTCTGGGCTGATTATGAGCGAAGGTGACTTTTCGTTGTGAAAAGGGCAAACAGCTTTATAGTTGCGACCGTTGGACTTGAGACTGAGATACGAACCCAAGACATCCACAACTGACAACCGACCACGTATCTGCTCAAAAACATTGATATCTCCCATAGTTTAATAGTATTATAACAAACCAAATTTGGCAAGGAAAACTTTAGGCACAAAAAAATAGATTTGGTTATAGTCTTATATATTTTAAAAACTACAATTTACTGATAATTCTTAATTTTTCTGCTTCAGTCTCTTTTCTTTTATCGTTAAAATCATTGTAAGCTTCTTCAAAAATAACTTTAATATTGTCACCTAAAATATTAGACACTTCACCCAAATCTTCTATATTGCTTCTATATTCATATAAACTAGGTAAAGAATTGCTTTCTTCCCAACATCCAGGTTTTTGATAAATACTACAAGCATAATTGTATGCAGATTTTTCTATTTCTATTTGCTTATCTAAGGATTATTTTTTATCCTGTAAATGTCTGATTTTGATTTCTCTTTCTCTTATAAATTCCAGCCTAAGAATCTCAAGTTATTTGTCTAACTCATCTAATTGTAAAGCCACTTCAGAGTAGTAGGTAGATACATCAGTTTCAATATTTTTAGATGATTCTATTGTAAAAAAGATTTTGATTTTGGTTTGAGTTAACAACATAAGTTTTTGCTGTTTTGGTTTATAAATTTGGTCTTGAGATTACAAAATTAATCTGATTTTAGTACAGCTTTTTGTCTTTGTCAGATATTGTTCAACTTTACTCTACAGTTACACTTTTTGCAAGATTCCTAGGCTTGTCAACGTCCAGACCATTGAGTACGCTGCAGTGATATGCAAAGAGCTGGAATACGACATTATTAACAATCGGCTGGATTTTTTCGCCGCAGGCTGGCACCAAGATATAGTCATCCACTAGTTTGATCGTAGACTCTAGTGCTTCAGATATAATTGCTATAACTAATCCTTTACGTGCCTTAACCTGCTCAATCGCATTACATGTCTTGTCAAACACTGTGTCTGTAGTGGCAATCACAAAGGAGGGTCTATTCTGATCAACCAAAGCTATAAAACCGTGTTTGAGTTCTCCACAGGACAATCCTTCGGCGTGAATGCTGTGTGAGATTTCTTTGATTTTGAGTGCACCTTCTAGAGCAATAGGGTAATTGAGCTTGCTTCCAAGGTATAGAAAATCCGTATATTTGTAGTATTTTTGAGCTAGTTTTGAGATTTTGTCATTTTGCTTGAGTACTTCTTCTATAGCTTTTGGTAAACTATTAATCCTGGCTATTAGTTTTTGCCCTTGGGTAATTGTTACTTTTTTGGATCTACCTAGGTAGATAGCGTGCATTAGTAGTATTAAAACTTGAGAAGTAAATGCTTTGGTGCTAGCTACTGACATTTCTGGGCCAATATGGTTATAAACTCCAGCTTCCGTCATTCTTGCTATAGTGGAGCCTACGACATTGACAATACCTGTGACCAAAGCTCCTTTTTGTTGACATTCTTTGATAGCCGCTATGGTGTCAAAGGTTTCTCCAGATTGTGACAAAGCTATAACCCAAGTATTTTCATCTACAACCCCTCCTTTGAATCTAAATTCTGGACTCATTTCAGCTTTGGTTGGTATTCCTGTCAATTCTTCAAAGTACATTTCACCAATTTTACAAGCGTAATGAGAAGTCCCGATTCCAAGCAATATTATTTTGTTAATATCATTTAGCTTATGTTGAATATCCATTAACCCGCCAAAGCGAATATTACCAGTCTCAGTATCGAGCCTTCCACGGAACGAATCTATGATAGAATTGGGCTGCTCCATAATTTCTTTGAGCATAAAATGTTTATACCCAAGCTTGGTGACTTCCTCTTCGCTCCATTCTATTTTTTGCATATAATGCTGCACCAAAAGATTGGTCTCAAAATTGGTAATGTGAAACTCTCCTGCCTGAATATCCACCATTTCTCCATCTTCAAGATATACTACATCCTGAGTCTTGCTCACTACAGCGGAAGCATCAGAGGCAATAATAATCTCACTTTCGCCCACTCCAACCAAAAGTGGACTACCTTTTTTTGCTCCAATCAGTCGATCAGGCTCATCAGTGTGAATAATACCAAAAGCGAAAGCTCCTTGTAGTAGTTTGAAAGTTTTGATTGCCGCTTCTTTGATATCTCCATTATAGTTTTTGGCAATCAGATGTGCCACTACTTCAGTGTCTGTTTTGGATATAAAAATAATTCCTTCAGATTCCAATTCAGCTTTCAAAGTCTTATAATTTTCTATTATACCGTTATGAACCACAGCTACTTTATTGTCGTATGAGTAGTGCGGGTGAGCGTTGATCTCAGAAGGTTCACCGTGAGTTGCCCAACGAGTATGTGCGATGCCAACATTTGCAAAATTTAAATTGGACTGTTGGGCTAGGTTTTTACTTAGTTTTTTTTCTAGTTCTATGACTTTGCCAGTGGCTTTTTGAATAAATAACTTTGGGGTCGGTGATAGTTGATGTGTCGCAATACCAGCTGAATCATAACCTCGATATTCCAATTTTTTGAGACCGTTGATAAGGGTTTCTATGACTTCATTTGGATTGCCGTAAAATCCTACTATTCCGCACATTTTAATATATTTGATAAGGTTTGTGTATAGCTCAAATGCTAGCATTATTTTCTCAAAACAGTCAAGACAGAAGATTGCATTTGATTGTTTAGCTTTCTTATTTAATTAGAAAGCAAACCTACCACCAAAAATTTTATTTGACCAAAAAGACTAGTATGTATTATTCTATCAATTGGAAGTTTAACCAAAAAAGTTTTACTCAACCTTTCTGGCATAGATACATTATCATTCTTACAACAACTAACTTATCTTTTATACCATCTTTTTAGATTCTGTCTAAATATTCTGAATTGCTACAATTAGAATCAAGATTAATTCAAACCACAAAACAATGATTAAATTTATAAACGTTTCCAAAAAATACACGACTAAAGGTGAAGACTCTTTACACGATATTAACTTAAGCATAGTTGCTGGTGAATTTGTTTCTATAATCGGTCACTCTGGAGCTGGAAAGTCTACGCTTTTAAATATGTTGACAGGTGCAATCAAGCCAGAAATTGGTGGAGAAATATGGATTGAAGACATTCGTGTAGACAAAATCAAGCCACAATTTTTGCCATATCTCAGGAGGCGAATAGGTGTAATATTTCAAGACTACAAGCTGCTTAATAACCGAACGGTGTTTGAAAATGTGTCAATTGCAATGGAGGTAGCTGGAGCGACTCAGTTAGAAATTAAGCGAGATATTCCAAAATTACTTGAGTTAGTAGGTCTGACTTCAAAGTCTAGTAATTATCCTAACGAGCTTAGCGGTGGAGAAAAACAGAGGGTATCAATAGCAAGGGCTTTGTCCCACAACCCAATTTTGCTAATTGCCGATGAACCTACTGGTAATCTTGACAAAGTTAACGCATACGAAATCATTACACTGTTACTCAAAATCAATAATTCTGGCACAACGGTTATACTCTCTACTCACGACCAAGAGATCATCGATAAGCTCAAAAAACGAGTAATCACAATTCAAAAAGGTAAGCTAGTGCTAGATCAACCTGTCGGGATGTATTATATCTAATAAGTTAATAAAATAGTAAAAATATGACTACGACAAAAGCTTGGATAATAATTTTACTTTTAATGTTGATTGTTAGTGTTTTGTTTTTAAGGTTTAAATCAATTTATAATACTTTATTTGCAATTTTATTAGCTTTAATAGTTCCCTTTGTCGCTATTAATTTTAATCACATAACATCTCCAAACCAATCTATTGATCAAAAATCTATAATTGTTATTCTAGGTGCTGGGATCAACAACAATGAAACTCCTACTGATATTCTCAAAAAAAGACTCGAAACTGGAGCTGAACTTTATAATCAAACCAATCAAACCATAGTTGTCACTGGTGATAATTCTAAAATTTGGCATAATGAACCTCGGGTGATGAAAAACTATCTTATAAGGTTGGGGATTCCTGCTCGGGATATTGTAGAAGATTTTGGAGGGCGACGAACTATGGATTCTTGTTATCGTGTCAAATACTATTTTGGTGCCTCCAATATTACGCTGGTCAGCCAAGCTTTTCACTTACCAAGAGCAAGGTTTTTGTGCCAAACTGTAGGGCTAAATGTTGAAACTAAAGCTGCTCAAGACTCTGGCTTTGTAACTTTATTTTGGGGCTATATGAGAGAGATTCCCGCTAGTTGGTCGGCTTTTGTTGACAGTATTTATTTTCAACCTCAGGTAGGTAGCAATGGCAAAGAAGAGCTAAGATAGACCTTGACAAAAATCTCGAAATAGTTGATAATTCACTGGTAATAATTATAAAAAAATTAAAACAAATCACTGGGTGGTTGGCGCAGCGGTAGCGCAGTTCGTTTACACCGAAAAGGTCATAGGTTCGAATCCTATACTACCCACCAGTTAATATCTTTAGTTTTCAATCATCGCGGGATAGAGTAATGGTAGCTCGTCTGGCTCATAACCAGGAGATTATAGGTTCGAATCCTGTTCCCGCCACCAAAATTTATATTTGGAATCGTAGCTCAGCTGGTTAGAGCGCTGCCCTGTCACGGCAGAGGTCACGGGTTCGAGTCCCGCCGGTTCCGCCACTTCATTAACAAACTCAAAACTTAATCTCCCTAACTTAGGGTTATTTCTTTTGTTCAAATTGATATTCAAAGTTATTACTTGGTATAGCTGTTCACTTAGATATTTCAAAAGTAAAATCATAGACATCAAATTGTACTTGCTTTATCTACAATACTTAGTCATAGTCTACTCATAATTTTAGATCTTGAAACAAGTTCAGGATGACAACCCATTTTGTTTATCCTTGTATCCTTGGCATAACGGGTATATTATAGCTACAACCACTATAGACTAAACATATCTTTTAATTTCGTTGCAGCCTGTTGGTGTGTAATATTGATTAGATTCTTGTATAATTTGTATTGGGTTGAGCTATAAAAACACTGAAAAATTAAGGCTATCAAGGCGAGATAAAAGACTGCTTTTGACTTTATAAAAAATATATGATAGAATTACTAGTGTTGAAGAGTTGCAAATCTTCCAACGCGGTATTGATTCACTTCATTATCTACAACATCGAAAAACTTTACTTATAGCCTTATTGTTATATGTCAACCACATCAGTGTTGTGAATATAGTCTTTGACTTTACCAAACAAGGGGATTGCTAGCTCATTTCTGTATTTAGGGGCATAGCGTCCCCTTTTCTTTATGCTCAAAAACAAAAATAATCAATAACTTTGCAATTCAAATCAAGGTTTGTGTACTTGACAAAGAGTAATTTTGGTTGTATTATATTATGAATTACAAAAATACGAACTATGTCCACAGAAAAAAATCTCACTTTTGAAAATACAATTGAAAACTCTGACATTAAAATAGTTAACTATGTTTTATTGATGCTAAGTAGTTTTTTGACAGTAGCCAAGTCAGCTCCAAAACTAATTGCAAATACTATCTTTGGTACTTCTAATAACAATCAAAGTCAAGAAAATTCTGGAGGTTTGCTTGGAAATATAACCAAAGAAATAGGCGATGCATTTTTAGGGAATACGAAAGACGAACCAAGAAGCTCAATGCAAAATATTAATAGCTCCAAATATTCAGGTTCAGATAGTGATAGTCTTGGCAAGCTTATGGGTCAAATACCACCCTCAAGCAGTCGTTCCAAACAATTGTCAGGTAAAAGTAGATCCAATACATCGACTAATGATTTGAGGGAGATACAGGCGAGAAGAAAACGAGAAATCTATAGTCAACGAAGTCAGCCAAACAAAAACATGCACCCAGCCAATTTGGGAATGCCTGGAAAGTAGATTTATAAATATTTCTCTCATCACCTAAGGTGCCGCCTCTTCGTACAAGAATGGGAATCTTAAACAAAGAGTTTTTGTATATTTCTAAAAGTTGACACGGGCTTAATTCTTATCTTATTTTTTAGATCTTTAAATACTTTCAGGATTACAACCACCTCAAATTATCCAAATTACATAATATGCAACCCAACCTCAAAGTCTCAATAATGGTAGATTATGCTCATGAGCCAGAGAGTATTAAGAGTATTTTGACTATGGCTAAAGATTGGCGAACTCGTCAGCTTTTTGATAAGATAATCCACATAGTCAGTAGTTGTGGGACTGGTCGCGATGACTGGAAAAAACCTGTCACTGGGTCGCTCTCTTATTCGTTTGCAGATTTTAGTGTTGTGACGACTGAGGATTATGGGAGAGGTGACGATCCGCAGTTGATACTTGATACTTTGTCCAAAAATTTTCCCGATGAAACCGAAATAAAGGTTGTGACAGATTGGAGTAAAGCTTCAAAATATATAACAGAAGTTAACCGAAAAAAAGCTCTAAATGTTGCACTACAAATCGCAGATAAAATGGCTTCAAGCTATAGAAAAGAAGCTTGTAATGTATTGATACTCTCCACCAGTGTAGGCTCACAGCAAACCATGACGCAGCCTGAAGGTGAGATAGAATATGATGAAAGAGAAGAATGGGTAAAGTGTTTTGAAGGTTTTATTCCAGCCATACCCAAGCCAATCATTGACAAAATATAATCTCTACAATATGTCACTTCTCAATGCCCAATTAATTAACAAAAGATTTTTAGTTCAAAAAAGAATAGGATTTTGGAAGCGGGAAGACAAAAATGTCCAAGCCTTAACGGATTTTAGTTTAGAAATCGAAAAGCCTATGATCATAGGTCTAATCGGCCCGAACGGTGCTGGTAAAACTACCTTTATCAAGCATTGTATTGGGTTGGTAGAAAAATCTTCTGGCAGTCTCGAAGTCTTAGGATTTGATCCATATACTGGAGAACCATTATCAAACGAGAACAGAAAACTCTATCCGAATCAAAACAACTGGCTAGGCAAACTCAATCGGTTGCTTGGAGGATCATACGACAAAGCTCCATTTCTCAAGCAAGTCGGGCTGGTCAGTGGGCAAAAACAAAATTTAGACCCCAATCTTTCTGCTTTGGATTCGCTTCGTTTGTCAGGATATTTGTATGATATGTTGACCGATCAGATTGAAGATAGGATAAATTATCTTGTAGACAAGTTTGCTATTCGTGAAAAGTTGGACGTACCTGTAAGGCAGCTTTCACTTGGTCAAAGGATGAAATTTGAGATTATTTCTAGCGTTCTACACTCTCCCAAGTTTTTATTTATGGATGAGCCGTCGCTTGGGCTAGATTTTGAGGCTCAAGGCATGATGCGTGAAATGTTGCTAGAATTGCATAACACTCAAGGTCTGACGATTCTTTTGACGTCACATTATTTGCCTGACATTACAACACTCTGTTCTCGAGTAGCAGTGATTGAAAAAGGACAAAAGGTTTTTGATGGCGGAGTACAGGAACTAATGGTAAAAGCTGATCAAGATGGTTACCTTAAGACTTTGATTGTAGAACTCAATAAACAGGATAAGGTGAGATGAGCGACTTGGATTATTCTGGGAATAGGTCAAATATTTCTTGCATTAAAGGTCTTTCTAATTCTTGATTGTTATGGCTATAAACGACATAATTTTCGAAACAACTAAGAGAGATTCTAAAATAACCACCGTCAAAGTAAAGCGTATCTCCATTTCTCAAATTTTTATAAGAATCTTCAATCGGGTATCTCATCTTTGCTTCCTCAAGTTTGTATTTTTTGATCAGAAAGTCAATTATTATTTTACAATCTGGAGTTGATAGTAAGTGTTCATGTGAGTTTTTAAAAATATCTGCTATTTCTTGTCTCGTATGGATTTTCTCTCGCTTTTCTCGCAAAAGATTTTGAATTTTATTTTTTGTAACCAATAGTTTATCCTCCTTTTCAAAAGCGTCTAAAAAAATTTCGTATTCTTGATCTGTGATAGAGCTAATAGCTATTTTGTTTATTTCTTTAATAGCACTGTGCCACATATAAAAAAGTTCAATATTATAATCATGTGAGTTAATTAGCTCTATACCACTTACCACTTTATCATAGTAGTGACTAAAGCATTCAATCATCCGTTTTTTTTGTAGATTTTTTGGCATAGGATTAGTCTCTTCTGGATAGATTCCTAACTCCATTTCGGATAAAGTTTGTAATACATTTTTTAGTTTATCAAAATTTTCTTTTAAATTTGGTATATTAGCGGATTCAATTATCCCTATTAGTTTATCTTCAATTAACTGTTCGAGAGAGGTATTTATTTGTTCATTTTCAGCTGCTGACGAGCTTTTTAGGTTAAAATACTTAGTTTTTTTAAATTTTGAAATATACATAATAATTTGTCTTTAGTGTCTTGATCTTAACATGTATATACAACAATGTCAAATCTTGACAAAAAGCCTAATTTTGAGTTAATATACAACCATTATGACCAAAAAATCTACACTCAACAACCTAGACAATTATATTACTACTGAAAAACCAGAAATATCTAATCAAAAACCTAAGCTTAGCTCAAACAAATACTTTTATAAGCTTGGACATTGTAACGATTTGGCGATTGCAGAGTATTTCTCTTTGGCTTCACGTGTAGATTTGAATGGTAAAAACCCTGAGGTTTCTTATGACGCTCAGTATTTAATGTCAGATCAATTATTGGACGCCAATGATTTTGGTTCGATGATATTTGTGGCTGAAGTGGTGGCTGAAGTAGATGTCCAAAAGACTGAAATCAAAGAGGATTTTAGACCAAAGTTTCTTGCCAAGCTCGATGAATACCTTGAACAATCGGAGTTCAAAAAAGTGGGTTTTTATATGCCAACTTTTGATAAGAAAATCTTGTTTCCAATAGGTAAAAAGCATTGTAATCGTGTAGATATTTTGGATAATTTGCCCAATTTTGGCTACTGGAAAAAAACTAAAAACTGGCTAGTTTCAATCAAATTTGGCACGACTATTTATCTTTGCAAAATTGTTTCATACTCCGATCAAGAGTTTTGGTCTAAAATTGATCAGGGTTTGCCTCAGGCAGATATGTCAAGGGGAATCATCAACCTGAAATTGGCTCGCTCAATGCTTAATCTAACTATATGTCAAAACATCTGGGACAATTTTGCTGGGCAAGGACGAGTATTAGTAGCTGGAATGGATGTCAAGAAGACTCTATTTGCTAGTGATCTTGATCCTATTGTGGAAACCCAACTCTACAAAAACTACGAATTTGCAAAACATTTTTGGACTACACAACAATACAACAAACAATTAGTCTCAAATACTGCAGAGTTGAAAGTCAATTTTACGGTTGACGCTACCAAGATTATTCCAATGGATATTTTATTAAAAGGTTTTAAAGATCAAGAAATTGCAATTGTGACTGAAGGTTACCTTGGTACCAACTTCCGCAAATATCCAACCAAAAAAGAGATCCTGGAGCAGGTTAACAAGGTCAATGAAATTTGGAAAAATGTTTTGTTATCCAATATTACCAACAATGCCAATGGTGTAGAAATCAATGAAATTATTGGCTGCGTGCCGTTTTATCCAAAGTTTCAAGATGAGAGAAAAGAAGGTCAGTTGCAAGATCGCAACGGATATGTTCCAGAATACACTTTTTGGTTTTCCAACGCCGACTGGAAATTGGTGCAACTTACTCCAGAGGTCAAAACTATCAACTACAAGCGGGAAAATAGCAATGTTGGTCATTTGATATTCAAGATGGTGAGGGTAGAAAGCTAGAATGTTGAGTCACTTAAATTTAAAATGCTGTCATCCTGAACTTGTTTTAGGAGCTAAAGGTATAGATAAATATAGCTTGACTGTTAGGAGGAAGACTATAAGATTTCAAATAAGATTCCAAAGAGCATTAAATTGATTACGAAAAATGTTAATTGTATTTTTGTCATTTATCACAGTTACTTTTGGATCCAAAGTGTCCCAAATTATTAAAGAATTAAGTGAAAAAGAGTAGCAACCAGGATGCTCAAAATTACCATTGATCTTTTTTATTGTTAGATTATTTATAAATCCAAGTTTATTTAATTTAAAATTATTGCTATCAGTTATGATTCTTATTTTTTTGTTGTTATCAAGGGATTTATGGAGCCAAGATCGCCATATATCAAAATCGACTAAATCAAAAAAATCTTGACCTCCAAATATATCAACATTAATTGCGGGGTTACTCATACTTTGAACTATGAATTTGGTAAGGTTGTTTTTACCTAGATAAGTTTTAATCTTTGGCATTTCGTCATCATTAACATAGTCATTGCATAGATTTTCAACAAGGTCTTCTATTTGGTCGGCAACGCTAGTAAACTCCATTTGTTTAATTCTCAGCAAAGTATTTATCTGTTTTGGATTATTAAGAGAGTAGAGTGGTTTTTGATTTGGATTTTTGGACAGAAGCTCAAGACTGCACAATTTTTCTAAAGATTTATAAAAGCTAACCCTACTAACTCCAATTTTGTTGGATAAATAAGTGATGTTAATATCTTTGGAATGTAAAAAAGCCAGATAAATTTCAATATCAGTATTGTCTAATCCAATTTTGAGTAGTGCAGTGTTTAATGATTTCATATAGTAAATTTGTTATTAACAATTGTATGGCTTATTCTTTTTAATACTATAGCATAATTATAATGTTGTAAAGAAACTTTATACAAATGATTTGATTTATTTTAATTATTATTTCATGATTTAGAGGTAATAGTATTAATTACATTTTTCTAATCTTTTTTAAACACAACCAATATGCAAGTTATATTTACCCCCAACACAAAACAAGGAACTACGCTAGCATGTGAGTCATCTTCAGGAATTATTATTCTTGAGTAAATTTACAAGTGGCTACTGTTATACCTTTACCCCATATATATTAACAAACTGTATGGGGCTTTTCAAAGTTTACTAAATTTAATATTTGTTTTAATGTCGCATACTTTCAAGCCTATTCTCCCATATTTTGGCTACATTAACAATAATGGTTATACTTTCACTTTGCCAGACGGAAAGCTAGAGCTAGTTCTAGATAATCAAGAAGAGTTAAAAACCTTTGAAAAATTATTTAGTTTGATTGATGGTCATAAATCAATAGATGATTTATCACTTGAATCAAATATTTCTAAAAATAAGATTAAAAAAGTTTTGGAAGATTTACAAAGATGTGGGGTAATCGTGGATTCACGAGAGCTAAGTCTTAACTTTCACAAGCTAACCAATTATGAAGCTCCTTTTAGTCAAGAAATATCGGTAGAAGAAATATGTGATTTGCAATCTGATATGGTCAAAATAAACATTTCAAAAAGCATAAGTCAGTTAAAAAATGAGCCAGAAGCAAAATCTAAAAGCTTGTATTATTGTATAAATAACAGATCTAGTTGTAGAAATTTTGAATTAACGTGCCTGCCAAAAGAACAAATCTTGGAGCTTTACAAATCTTTGGTTTACTCTAATGGCAAGAGAACTTCGCCCTCAGCTGGCGGTATTTACCCACTTTCTTATTATCTAATCTCCAAAATTAAAGATAAAAACTTTCCCAATATTATTTATGAGTTTGTGCCACAACGTTGTGGTTTTGTAGAAGTCAAAAATAACTTGATCGAGGCTCAGCTAGAAGGTGCCTTTGGTGGTAAAGTTGAAACAAAAGATTATCCATACTACTGCGTAATCACTTTGAACCTCAAACAAAACATTCAAAAATACTCGAACAGAGGTTACAACTTTTCTATGATTGAGGTTGGACATAATTGTCAAAATTTTTTACTAAAAGCTGTGGATTTGGGTCTTGGAGCTTTGGAATATGCCAATTTTAATACCAATTTACTAACTTCAATCTTGGGTCTCAACGAAAACAAATCTCCAATTATCTCTATAGTTTTTGGGGCAAAAGATAAGCTTAATAATAAAAAAGTTTTGAATCAAAATAACCTAGCTAATAATCTTTCATTCTTAAAATTAAAAACTGTCGGAGAAGATAAAATTACACCATGGGTTGAGACAACGCTGTCCAAAACTCAAGAATATTATTCTGGATATTACACTTCAATCTGCGATATAACAATCAAACAAGGTAACAAAAAATATATAGACGGTGCTTTTGGATACAGCACCAATAGACTTGAATCAACAATCAAATGTTTGGCAGAAGCATATGAACGCTATTCAAGTACAGAGTATAAACTACAAAATTACTCAAAAGCTGTAGATTTGGATGCTCAATACCTAAACCCTAATTTGATATATCCTTTACATAATGAATTTTATAACAACAATCCTATTTATCAAAAATTTGACCCAGATTCCCAAAGATATTTTGTTAAAGGCAAGTTTCTAACAAGCAATAAAACTGTATATGTGCCAATAGAACTTATATATTTTCCAGTTTCTAACAAAGTTCTTGGATACAAAAAACATATTTTTGGCAATTCAACAGGTACAGCTTGTCATTTTGATGAACAGCTTGCTCTCCAAAGTTGTATTTTGGAATGCATAGAACGTGACGCCTTTGCCACAAGCTGGTATTCGGGTAGCGGAATATCACAAATACTAGATGATGATTTACCGAATTGGTTAATTCAAAAAAAGATTGAATGGCAAAAACTAGGTTACAAAGTTTATATATTAAACATAACTAAAGACAGCTTGCCAGTTGTTTTGTCAATTATTTATTCCAAAGACCAATTTCCGGCACTTGGAACGGGGTGTGCCTGTAGATTGACGTTTGAAGAGTCTATAGAGTCAGCTTTTTTGGAGTGCGAGCAAGGTTTTATGAATTGGATCAACAGCAAACACAAAATCCCAAACGACATCGAGCCACAAAATATATCAAGGGCTTGGCACCACCCAGCATTGTATTCTCAGGGGCAAAACATTGAGTATCTCAAACCATTCTTGGAATCTAAATTTGAATCAATTGCAAATATTTACAATCTACAAACCTTAGAATCAGTAATTTCCAAATTTAACTTTGCGAGATTTGATCTAAAAATACCATCAAATAAAGAAGATCTTTGGGTAATCAAAGTTATATCTCCAACTCTAATGCCGCTCAATTTTGGTTTTGGTAATGAGCCATTTTTGCATAGCAGACTTAACGAATTAAACTTGGCTTGGTCAAAACCATATCCTGCTTTTCCACACTTTTTTCCATAACCTACCAGTACTATTAATTTTAATTATCTTTTTTAAATATTTATTTGTATGTCTGTAAACCAACAATTTATTTTTCACTCTGAGCAATATTCGATCCAAGAAGCCACTCGCAAAGCAATAGGTATTTTTAGCCCAAAAGAGCTTGAAAAAATACAAAATTCGACAGTGATGATAGCAGTTGTTGGTGGGGCTAATGGACCAATAGTAGACATTCTTGGCAGATTAGCCCTCAAAAATATTATAATTGCTGACATTGACGAAAAAGTAGAAGTTAAAAACCTTGTTCAGCAATCTTATTGCGTCAGTGAAATTGGTATACCAAAAGCAATTGCAAAAATGAGACAGTTACAAGATATTTCGCCAAATACTCAGATCGTAGCATCAGTTGTTGATTTGTCGATTGAGCAAAATGTACGAGATTTAATTCATAGTTCAAATTCTAAAATTAATCTGATTATTGAAGGGACTGATAATTTGCTCGCTAGAACAGCTATTTGTAAAGTTGCCTTTGAAAGAGGTATCCCATTACTAAGTGGTGGTAATATTGGAAACAGTTATTTTGTAAAATACTATGATAATATTTCCTGTCATTATGGTCAAACATGGCAATATATTGATGCTATATACCCAAATCAAACCTTATGGAGTGGGAGCTTTTCAGATTTGTCTGATCCAAACACATTAAAAATACTCCAAAAAGAATGGATAATTTTTGGTATATGCGTTGCCGAACTTAACACTGATGGTGTAAAACAAGTTCTCGATAATCCTTTGGATTGGTCATATGTTGCGTATACTGGGTATCAAGTTGCCGCTCACAAGTCGGCATTAGCATCACAGTTATTAGCAGGCAAATCTATTGACAAAGAATATCAAGTAGGGTTATGTTATTTTCGGTTTATGTCTATAAATCCTAGAATCAAGGGCGAAATTATCCTTGAAAGAATAACCAAGTTAAGAGAAGTTTGGGGAGACAATCAGGCAATAATTTTGGTTTGTCAAAATTTTATATAAATCGACTTTTTCTCAACAAAGCAACAGGGTATTAAAAATAAGTAATTTTGATTGCACCTCTAAAGTTTAAATCTCTTCGGGATATATTCCCCGCCCCTTGGGGCGACTTAAAAACAAAATACCTAACCTAATACCCCTTTGCTTGCTGCGGGGAAAATTTATTACATATGGAGTAAAATTTAACTTTATAGGTTTATGATCATTATAGCATTTCCCAAATCATTGCATGTAGATTGCGTAGCATTTCAGTAATTTTGGCATCCGTAATCGATGTTACCCGAGGAATGAGAGGATTCCAGATA
>JAYWFY010000050.1:0-18480 GCA_043778555.1 bacterium | reverse complement strand
GTAGCCCTGAGGGTTTCCACATAGATTTGGTTTCAAATGGTATAGAGTTGCGATTGCAGACAATGCCAATATCGTCAAGTTGCTTTTGAACTATCAATGAGTCTGATTCTAGCGGTAATACACAGAGCATTAAGTGAGTCTGGGTTGGCGACATGATCTTTAGTCCAGCACTGGCAATAGTATTCTCTAGCAATTTGGTCTGCCTAATAACATCTTTGGAGTAGGTTTTGAAGTCTCGACCATCGGGATACTCATCCTCACCAAGTATTTCCATGCATGCTTGGCCAATTGCTGCTATTTTGTTGAAGTGTGGGCCTCCGCTTGTACCAGGAAAAACTGTTTGATTGACTATTTTTTCGTATTCTTTTTTGAAATAAAGCATGGCAGCTCGCGGTCCTCTAAATGTCTTGTGAGTTGTCATAGATACAAAGTCTGCGCCAGCTGTTCCAGACAAAAATGGGCTAGGATGCTCGCCAGCTGCTATTAGACCGTTGATATGAGCAACATCGCAAAGTACTTTGGCACCGTGAGAATGAGCAAATTCTATCATTTCTTTATACTTGGTGATGGCTCTTGGGTAGCTAGAGCATCCAATTATAACAAGTTGCGGTTTGTTGTCAACGATTTTTTGGCAGTAATCATCGTAGTCAATTTCGTATGTGTTTGGTTCAGTTTCTTTGAGATCGTAGTTAGCGTATTTGAAAAATTTATTCCAAGCACTGGTCGTGTGAAGGTGAGAAATATGACCACCGTTGGCTACGTTGAGTGATACAACCATATCACCATAGTTGAGAATGGATAGATAAACCATCATATTAGCCATTGAGCCAGCGTTCATTTGTAAGTTGACAGCATATTCATCAATCGCTACTTGACCAAAAACTTTGAGGGCTTTTTGTTGTACTATTGATTCTAGAATATCAGTATTTTGATTGCCCGCGTAGTATCGTTTACCAGGGTAACCTTCACCATATTTGTTTGACCAAAGTGAACGTATACCTTCTTCATTTTTACCACCGAGTAAGTCGATTACCTTTGGTGACGGAGTGTTTTCTGAGGCTATCAAAGAAAGCGTATTTTTTTGACGATTATGCTCATCTTTGGTCAAATTGGTGAGAATATTTGAGTTGATATTAGGTGCAAAATTAGGCATAAAAGCAGTTGTTAAAAATTATTTATTTTGGTTATGAAAGTTAAGTATATTTGAGTTTGAACTAGCTAAAATTTAATAGCTTGTACTGATAACTCAAAGACTAGCACAAATATTGTTCTAAGTCAAGTAAGATGTGTTATTAATTTTTTTGGATTGAGTTTTGGATTGAGACTTACTCATTAAGTAGTGAAAGTCAATCTATATGTACATTTTTAGAATTATAGCTATTCCTTTAACGATTAAGCTTTAATTAATTTGAGATTCCTAGATCCTGAACCATGTTCAGGGTGATAGTCTGCCAAATTAGGATTAGGCTGTTGGAATAATGTTTATATTCTAATTTGTTAAAACTCTGTAGTACAAAACTAGTTCATTATCACTTATTTTATTAAAAGACTTTAATTCCAAGTTTAAGTTTAAGTTTTGGTATCCAAATATAGCGATCCCAGTTCCAAAGATTTTAGGTGCCATTGTGATTTGTAGCTCGCTCACCAGTCCAGCTTGCAAAAATAAATTATTAATTATTCCGCCCCCAACAAGCATAGCTTTGTCTTTACCCAGTGATTCAAGATATTTGACAATTAACATGGGCTTGGATTCTATAAATGTAATGTTGCTGACAATGCAATATTTGATATTTTCAAATTCACATATCGTATTATTTTTTAAAATATCTTTGATCCATTTGTCCTCCAGATTTCTCACTATGACTAAAGTGTTACGGTTCTTAAAAGCAATTTTTGGCATTTGTAAATAGGTATTTTTACCTACTATTACTGTTCCGTACTCCGTACTAACTTTTTTGTAAAGCTGTTTGTCAGCACTAGAGCCCCAGCTTAGATCGTCATTTTGAGTTTGAGCGATGAAACCATCGAGGCTTTGCATCATTTTGATAGTGAGGTAGAACATACTATATTTTTGGTTATATTTATACTAAAGGTTTTTTATATTAAGGTTTTATAATGATTTAATTTTGAAAAAGTTCCGAGATTGACTCCATCGTCTGTAGTTTTTTTACATTGGCCAATAAATGGGTGGGAGAGATAATTCCTATTACTGTCTTTTCGTTATTAACTATAATATCTGTCGCTAGTAGCGTATAACCTTCACCAAGGGGAATTTCAGTATTTTCTTTACCAAAAACTGTTTTAATTATTTTGCCTTTTTTACTTGATCTTGAACTGGTGTTATCACCTTCAAGTAGCTTGTGCTTGTGCTGATCTATATTGTCCAAAAAGTCTAATATGGTAGAAACTGGAGCAGATTCTGGCGAATATTTGAGTAGGTGCTTGATGCCGGAGATCGATTCTTTGTCTTTGGTAAGGGAAAAAGATACTGTATCAGTCTGAGTAGAGAGTAGCCTGGCTATTTCTTTATTCATATTTTCCTGTCTAGATTGCAGCTCAAGAATCTTTTTGTGAAGATCTGATTGGTTTTTGTTTGCTTGTCCTAGCCCTGTAATTAGCTGGTTGACAAACAATTTGTATGCTTTTTCGGTGGGACAACTTGGACTGTTTATAAATGGCTGATAAAGGTAACCTAAGTCTCTCAAGTCTGCCAATTCGTTTCTAATTGTAGCACTACTGAACTCAAATCCATATTTTTCTTTGAGCTCTTTCGAGCCAATAGTCTCACCATTTTCGCAATACTCTTTAATTAAGGCAAATAAGAGTTTGGCTTGCCTAGTATTTATGTCTAAGCCTTGTTTTGAATTGTTCATATTATGATATTCTTACTTATAGACCTACAGATGTCAAATGCTGCTGCTAAAATATATTGCTTAATACCCTTCTTGACAAAAACACCATAATTAGGCATTATTAATGGGTATGGGTATAGAAAAAAATATAAAATCTGGAAATATAATTAACTTTGTGATTTTGCAAGATACAGCCAAAAGCTTAATTATAAAGTCAAACTTAGCTTCTGTAATCAAAAAATATTTATTCAACTCTTTAAAACTTTTACGCTATTTTGCTATTTCTTTATTTTGTACTAGCTTTGTAATAATTGCAAAAATTATTTATTTGATAAGGCTAAACATCAGTCAATTTATTAATTTTTATATTGAAATTAGCGATGTGGTAGTTGACAGAGAATCAAGAGCTATTTTTTTGTTTGAAATCAAAGTTTTCTCTCTCATCACAATTAGTAAGATTAAAAATATTATTTACTCTATGTGGTTTTTTGCAAGAAAGTTATATTTAATAATTACCGTTATAGTCTTAATTTTTGGTCTCAAAATATCTAGTAACCATATTAAGCCAAATCTAAATCATAAGAGCTTTATCAACAAAGCATTTGATAACTATAGCACGCTTCAAAATAAAGCCAATGTGTTACCTGTTAAGGCTCAAGCTATCACAACCACCAATAAAGAAATTATAGATATTTTTCCACTCAACAAGATTAAAGTCAAAGCTGAACAAAAAATTAGCGAGATTGCACAAACCCAAAATCTCAAAATAGAGACAATCCAAATCAACAACAACTTGGAAGATAAAGACCTAATACCAAATGAATTAAAGGAATTAATCGTACCTTGGCAAGATGGTTTTGTGTATTTTCCAAAGACTGAAATGGCTCCAAAGGAGCTAGCTGACAAATACAAAATAGATGAAAAAATCATATATGAGGCTAACGAAGACAAATTAAATGAAACTGGCAAATTCAAAAAAGATACAACTATAATTTTGCCCACCAAAGATTTTACTGAAATTAAAAAAGTAATTTTGAAAGAAAAAGAACTACTTATGCTGGAAGAACGCTATAAGCAAATCAAAGACAACCAATCTAGACTAGCCAAAAGCTATCTGGATCAATTTAGCGATCCAAATTCTGGTGGGTACAAATATGCCAATACAAAGAGTGAAGATAAGGTGTCAGCAGGTTTGATCTGGCCAACTAAAGGATCTATAAGTCGGTGCCTTGAACCAGGGCACCCAGGTTGTGATATTGCTAATTCAGCTATGCCTCCAGTCTATGCAGTTGCCGATGGTGTAGTTTCTGATGTTTATCGCTTCAGTGTGTATGGATACGGAAATGCAGTGGTAGTTGATCACGGTAACGGACTTACATCTTTATCAGCTCACCTCAATGAAATATATGTCACTAAAGGTCAAGCTGTCACTCAAGGACAGTCAATAGGTCAAATGGGTAATACAGGTAATAGTACAGGAACGCATCTCCATATTGAAATCAAACTCAATAGAGTTGTACAAAATCCCCTAGCATATTTTCCATAATATTCTATTTATGCTTATTCCAAGGCAATTACCCCGTCACCTAAAGTGTCACTCCTTTTAAAAAAGGTGAATCCAAACAATTAATTTCTTCATAAGCTTGTTAAAACTAATCTGAGTTTGAGAATAAATACTAATTAATCTTAATTTTTTATATATGAAAATCACACAAACTGCCCAATACTTACTTCTTGATACCGAAACTACAGGATTGTTACTTACACAAAACGGACTTATTCAGGCAGCTGGGATAGTTCTTGACGACCGATTAAACGAAGTTTTTAGGTTTTGTGTTGATATTTGTCCAGACCAGCCTTTTGAAATCAATAGTTTTTCATTAGAAATGACTGGATTTACACTAGAAAGAATCAAGGCTGGAATAAGCTATAAGAGATTTTGTGATTATTTTCTCGCTCTTGTTAAAGAATACTTTCCACTTACAAAGCCAATTTTAATAGGGCAATTTTTGCCTTTTGACTATGGGTTTTTGCATATTGTGTTTGGTAAATGTAATATGGAAGAAGAGCTTTGTGAATTCCTGGGTAATGACTTTATAGATACCAAAAGTATTGTAACTAGTCTTAATCTTAAGGCAAAAATGCTTGATAACAAAATACCTTTTCCTATTACCAGCCTCTCCAAGCCAGGGGGGCTCAAAGACATTCTCAAAATTGATAGCTCGAAATATACAGCTCACGATGCACTTGGTGACTGCGAGGCTACCCTTGAGGTACTCAAAAAAATTATTAACCAACGTGATTTTAAAAATCTATCATCCAAAGTACTTGAACCATAAACTAGGCACCAAAGCTAGCGGTATAATACCAAAATAACCACAAGGCATAGATGGTCCATCTTGCTTTTGTACTATTTCTATATAAGTTTTTGTGACTCGAGTGTGGTGATCGCTATGATTACCAAAGCCTAGTACAAAGTTTTCAGTGATTGCGCTATCTGTTTGCCAGCTGATAGTGTCATCCACTCTACTGTCTGGATTTTTGACTAGACCATAGTGTTGAGAATATACAATCATAGCGTGATAGCCCACCGCAATAAGTGAAACTAAAAGATAACAAAATAACCCAAAAACCCCACATAGTAAAAGTATAGCCAAATAAAAGGCTAAAGAGTACACAGTCCATTTAAAAACTTGATTGTCCATTGTATTTGGTGATAAGTTTCTTTTTGTAAATCTCATAGCTTCGTACGTCCAAGCATCGGTATATTCTCTTTTTAAAGCATTTATCAAAAAACTATAAAAATTTTGACCTTTGGTTGCAGTCGAAGGGTCGTTTGCGTAGCCTACATTGCGGTGGTGTCCTTGAATATGTTCGGTAGTATAATGACCATAACCTATCAGGGCTAATTGTGCGGTGCCTAGATCTTTGAGGTTTTGTTCTCGGCGATGCAATAGTTCGTGGGCAGCTCCAGATACGGTCAACCCAATGATAAGTCCATTGCCAAGTATAGCAGGCAATATCCAATTGCCAAAATTAATGCCGTATAGCGATTGATTGACAAGAATTAGTCTCCACAAAAAACTTAAAATTATAATGAGCTGTAATCCAGCCATCCAGAACAATATTTGGTTTGAAATTATTTTTTCGTCTTTAATTTCGACTTTGGACTGTCCTTTAACAACAAAGTCGAGAGGGATAAGAATTATAAATAGTAAAATAGGCAGCAATGTATAAATCCCACCCAAAATATTACCAAGTATTGCCAAAACAGAGGGCAAAAAAGCCCAGTAGTAATTTTTGAAGTTTGTTTTCTTAGGTGTTTTTGAAGTGATCTCTTGACTGTCTAAGTCGTTGGTTTGTATTTCTAAATTGGAATTTTTCATAATTTGATAATGCTAATATGGGTAATAAATTTTTGATTTTTTGGATAAAAGTATTGTAGCAAATAAAGGGTGTTAATGTCAATTTCCTTCATTTTTTTTTACTTTAACTCAATTTGTTTTGACACGGTTTTAATTACACATTAGAATAAGTATATGTCACTTTCCAATATATTTATCCCAAAGTCAATTGCCATTATTGGTGCATCTGAGCAAGTAGGTTCGGTAGGTAATTCTATTTTGGCCAATTTAATTAACGGTTTTGAAGGTTTGATTTATCCAATTAATCCCAAATACACCCAAATAAATAGTTTGGCTTGCTATCCATCAATTTTAGATCTACAATGTATTCCAGACTTGGTAGTAATTGCCATTCCTTCAAAATTTGTTGAAATTATTTTGAATCAATGCGTGAGTAAAGGTGTCAAAGGTGTAGTTATAATCTCTGCTGGGTTCAAAGAAACAGGTATTGAAGGTATTGCCCTTGAAGCAAAAATTAAAGAGATATGTATAGCAAATAATATTACTTTAATAGGTCCAAATTGTCTTGGTGTTATCAACCCTTGGATAAATATGAACGCATCTTTTGCTAATTCTGTCCCACCAAAAGGTAATATTGCTTTTGTCTCCCAGTCTGGGGCTATTTGTACAGCAATAATTGATTATGCGCAATCGCTAGGGTTGGGTTTCTCAAAATTTGTTTCTGTGGGTAATAAAGCACTTTGTGGTGAAGTTGAATTATTAAAATATCTTGAAGACGACGAGCAAACTCAAGTAATTGCAATTTATGCCGAAAGTTTGATCGATGCTAGTTTGATTATTGGGACAATGAAAAGTATTACTAAGCCTGTAATAATATTGAAATCTGGTCGGACTTTAGACGGAAGTGGAGCTTCATCATCCCATACAGGAGCCTTGGCAAGTGAAGATATTTTGTATCAAACATTGTTTAGACAAGCTGGTATGATTCCAGCAGATACAATCCAGGAATTGTTTAATTATATGCAGATTTTGAGTAGGTATCCAGATTATTACGCCAGCTCCAAAAATAAATTAAATATAGCTATAGTTACCAATGCAGGTGGTCCTGGAGTGCTGACCACTGACTTTATAATTCAAAATGGAATGAAGCTTGCTAAGATTAATCAAGGTTCCATTGACAAGTTAAAACTAGTGCTACCGCCAACAGCAAACTTTCATAATCCTTTTGATGTCATTGGTGACGCTCCTGCTCAGAGATTTAAAGATGCTTTAGAGGTTTTGACAAAAGACGCTAGTGTTGACGCTTTGATAGTTATTTTGACCCCGCAATCAACTACTGAAATCGATCAAACCGCCTCAATTATTTCAGATTTTGTATACAATTCCAAAAAACCAATTATTACAAGCTTTATTGGAGCAGATAAGGTTATTAGTGGGATAAATATTTTGAGGCAAAATCAAGTAGTTCACATAGCATTTCCAGAAAATGCTGCAAGAGCTTTGGGTGTTTTCAATTTTCAAACAAGTAAACAATTATTACCAATATCAAAACAGCCTGATATTATAAATCTATTTCAAAGCAACCTAGGCAATAAACAAAAAGTACAAGAGATTTTTGATCAATATAGATCCAAAAAGCAGTTTTATATTCCAGAGGCTGACGCCAAGCAAATATTTGAACTATACGGTATTCCAATGGTCAAATCAGTTTTTTGTAGAAATTTGGATGAGGTTCAAAATATAGCTCATAATTCAGTATTTAAAAATTTCAAATCAAAATTAATTCTCAAAATCATATCTCAAGACATTATGCATAAATCTGATGTAGGGGGAATCAAGGCTGATGTTGAACTAGAAAATGTTGAGAATGAATTTATGGCGATGATGGAATTGGTTCAGTATAATTTACCTAGTGCCAATATTCAAGGTGTTTTATTTTCTGAAATGGTCGATCTCTCAGCTGGCGTTGAGTTTATTCTTGGCGCAAAAAAAGATTATTCCCTTGGCATGTCGATAATGTTTGGAATTGGAGGTACAATGGTAGAATTGATCAATGACGTGGTCTTTGGTTTTGGGAAACTGGAAGAGGAGGATATTTTGAAAATGTTGAGTCAGCTTCAATCCAAAAAAATTATTCAAGGTTATCGCGGTAAAAGTCCTCTTGATCAGTCGGCTATAATTTTAATAATCAAAAACTTATCACAGCTATTATTAGATTTTCCTAATATTGTTGAGGTGGATATGAACCCAGTTTTGGTGAGCTACAACAGCTCTGGAGCAAAAACTCTTGATGCTAAAATTGTCTTTGAGTAAATGCTCTATTCGGTGTCACTTTTGTCATAGTTGATTTGGAGATTGGCTTCATCATTAAACTCTGTAATTTTTCTGAATATCTCAGTATTGATATCTTTTGTTACATAGTCACAGTTAAAATATGCCATAGACAAATTTTTGGCTTTGTGTTTCCCCCTTCTCAATATTGCTTCAGAAAGTCCAGCGATATCTTGAAACATCAAAACATCGACGCCCAAATATTTTTTGAGTTGCTCTTGATTGATTTGACTAGCTATTAGTTCATCTTGATTACCAATGTTAATACCATAAAAATCTGGGTAGAATAATGGAGGGCAAGCGGAAACAAAATATATTTCTTTGGCTCCAGCATCTCGCAATATTTCTACTACTTCCTTGCTAGTTGTTCCTCTTACGATAGAGTCATCAAGTACCATTACTTTTTTGTTACGAATTTCAAATATTTGTGGTGAAAGTTTTTGACGGACAGAGTTTCGACGTTTTTCTTGTCCTGGCATAATGAATGTTCGACCAATAAACGGATTTTTGTAGAGCCCTTCAGTGTATCTTGTACCGAGTTCGCTTGCCATTGATAAAGCTGCAGTATTAGAGGTGAACGGAACAGGTATGACTACATCTGGAATGATATCTGGATACAATATTTTCCATTTTTGTGCCAAATTTTGACCCATACGGAGTCTTGCACGATATACTGAGATATCGTTGATAATAGCATCAGGTCTCGCAAAATATATATATTCAAAAGCATCTGGCGTAAATTCTTCGTCTCGGATTTTGCGCTTTATTATATTTCCTTCTAGGCTGATAAAGACGAGTTCGCCATTTTCTACGTCACCACAGTGTTCAAAACCAAGGTTATAAAACATCGAAGTCTCCGATGCAAAAATAAATTCCTCTTTACCGTTTTCTGCTACTTTCTTACCCATTACAAGTGGTCGGATTCCATGTGGATCTCGAAATGCTATCATTCCCTTGCCCGCAATAATTGCGATGACTGAGTACCCTCCATGGGCTTTTTCGAAGACATAATCAGCTGCAATACACATATTTTCAAAAAAATCTTCATTTTTGTCTAGCTTTGCGAGTTTTATAGAAAAAAGATTGAGAATGCACTCCAAGTCTGAACCAGAGTTGCATAGTACCCTCCTAGTTTTGAACAAAAAATCTTTGAGTTCTTCATAATTAGTAAGATTACCGTTGTGTACCATAGCTATACCGTATGGATAACTTACGCTAAAGGGTTGTGCGTTGCCAAGATCAAATGCTGAACCATTGGTAGGGTATCGCACGTGCCCTAGACCGAGATTTCCAAGTAGTTCTATATCTAGGTTTTTACCATCATCAAAGACATTTCTTACCAGCCCATGATTTTTTTTGACATAGAATCTATTTACTTCATGATTTTTATAAGTCAAAATTCCGGCTGCATCTTGTCCGCGATGTTGCAGATGGATCAGTCCCTCGTATATCTGGCTTGAAGCTTGACTTTGGGAAAATAGACCGATGATGCCACACATAATAAGTTTGTTTGAATTAAGTTTTTTGTATGGTTTCAATAAAAATATTATCTACACTTTGTAATTTAATATTATCTTTTTTCACTGCTTTGCTTCTATATAATATTGGAATTATCGATATTTGTCAACTGTAACTTTAATTGTGATTATTTGTTCAAAATTATTTTTAATTGTTGGATTTCATTTGCAATTGTTGCCATATCTTCTTGAATTTCTTGATGTTTGAGTAATTTGGTGTGGATTTTTCGCATTTCTATTTTGATTAATTCCACTTCTATTTTGGCTTCACGGTTGATACGATAATCATCTTCAGCATTCTGACGATCGATAGTCGACTGTCTATTTTGAGACATCATAATGATTGGAGCTGTATAGGCAGCTTGAAAGGATAAAGTGAGGTTGAGAAAAATAAATGGATAAGGATCCCAGGCACGTATAATCATAGAGCCTATTTTGAATCCTTGCTCTGGAATATAAACATTACAAAAAATCCATACAATAATTATACAGCTTTGGGTGATGATGAATTTCCAGCTTCCAACCGTGGCAGCTACTTTGTCAGAAAGTTTTTCGCGAAAGCTAGATTTGTAATTTTTGACAACTGCCATTTCTGAGGTTTTGTCGATATTTTTATTTTGCATATTTTTGAAATTTATAAATTAACAACTGTATTAAAGGCTATGTTGTTCATTATATAGCTAAACCCACTATAAACTAAACATATTTTTGAATTTAGTTTTAACCAATTACTGCTAAATATTGATTAGGTTATTGTCTAATTTATGTTGGGTTTAACTATATAAATAACTCTGTCATATCTTTTTTGGCATAAATAACTTTTTGGCGTTTTTTCCAGATGATATAACCTGTCAAAAATAATATTAAAGCTCCAATCTGACTAATCATAACAAACTCTAGTTTGAATAAATTAAGTATATCAAATTGCAAAAAAGTTGGCAACTTTGCCTTTAGAGAATCTAGCCTATATAGTTCTGTACAAAATCGTATCAAGCCATAACCAATTGCATATTTGGCAAAAACAAATCCCGAATTCTTGCGTGTAGAATCTGTATAAGTATAAAGCAGGTGAACCAGTAAAACACAATTGGGAATTATTTCATACAAAAACGTAGGGTGAAAGTATTTGGCTCCAATTTCACCATAAAATCCAGCACTATCTGGTACAAACATTTTCCAAAAAACACTTGTCTCTGGACCATAACCTTCATAATTAAAAAAATTACCAAACCTACCAATTATTTGCCCCAATAGTATTGAAGGTGCCAAAAAATCTAAAAATTCAAAAAAGTTAAATTTGTATCGGCGACAATATATAGAAACATATATTGCAGAAGCGATTAACCCCCCAAATATTGCTAGTCCGCCCTGTCCTATCTCCGTGACGATAGCGTATGGTTTGTCCCAGTATTTGTCAAAGTTAAAGACAACAAAAAATATTCTTGCACCCATCAAAGAAAACACTATTAAACCAACTATTAGTCTGTCGATAACATTTCCATTGACATAGTTGAGATTGGCGAGATAAAGCGCCAAAGCATAACCAGCAAAAATACCAAGTAAAATGCAAATTGCGTAGAATCGCACAGAAATCTCTCCAATTGGTAACGGTTCTATACATTGTTTTTGAAGCTGACCAGTCTTGATATCTTTTGATTCGGTTGGGCAAATATCAGAAAGTTTGACAATTATCAAGTCGTTAACAATAACTTGATCAGCCAAAACTATTTTTTGATTGACTTTGTACTCGTTTGAAAACGTTTTGGCAAAGAAAAAACTTAGAGGCAAAGAAAATACCAAAAATAAAATACCTACAATAACTGCCAATTTGCGAGGAGAGAATTTGAAAAAAAGACTTTTGATTCGGTTTTGGACTTTGGTTGCGAAGCTCGTGGACATACACCGTAGTATATGTTATTTGCATCTTTTTGGTCAAATGTACTTTATAGCATTAATTTTGGGATTATTATAACTATTATTTCAACAATTAAGTTTTGATTAATTTGAGATTTCTAGATACTGAAACAAGCCCTAGATGACAGCCTGTAAAATTTGGACTTACACCCTCCCTGCTCATTGATTGTAATCTAAAACTTTTAATAAAGATTTTCATTTATTTAATACTAAGCAAAGATATAGTTTAAGTTAGCGTTTACACTCATCTCCTGATTAACTTTGACACCAAACTAAACAATACCCGGTTACCTACGGTGCCACTCCTTTCAAGAAAGGGGGATTTTACTGCAAGTTATTTTATCTTTTTAAATTTGTAAAAGTTGAAGGGGAAAATAGTACAAATGTGGGAAGGGGGTGGCTCGTTAGCAGAATAGACGTAAAATGTCGGCACAATTATTGTCGCTTCATATTAAAGAAACAATTATATTTATAATATTTCTAAAAGCTTTACGTTGAAAACTAACGTTGCTCCACCAGGGATTTTGGCTCCAGCTCCTTTTTCTCCATAGCCTAGCTCGCTTGGAATGGTGAGTTTGCGTTTGCCACCTTTTTTCATACCAATTATGCCAATATCCCAGCCTTGGATGAGCTGCCCAACACCAATGCGAGTTTGAAATGGAATGCCGCGATCTACACTAGAGTCAAATTTGGAACCATCAAGGAGCTCGCCAGTATAGTCAATGCTAATACGATCGCCAACTTGGACCTTATCTCCAACACCAATGACAATATCTTCAATTTTGAGGCCGTCTTTTACTTTGATTAACTCTACTTCAAACATCAACGTAGAGACGGCTGGAATACCAGGAATCTCCGCATCACCGTATCCAAGTTCTGGCGGAATGACTAGCGAGCGAGTACCACCTTCTTTCATTCCTATGAGCCCTTCATCCCAGCCAGCAATTAGTTGACCCACACCGATAGGTGTCGTAAAAGGTTCTCCGCCGATACTGGAGTCAAAAGTTTTGCCATTTTCAAATTTGCCAGTGTAGTGTAGGGTAATAAGATCTCCAGAAACGATAGCTTTTCCGTCACCAATTATAGTATCAGTTATTTGTAAGTTTGTATTAGACATAGATTTAATGTTGATTTATAGAGCTATTTATGTCAAGCATATGATCATTGCTTTAAAAACAATTCTTAGTGATCAAACTCTATTTGTCATTCTGAGTGTAGCAAAGAATCTGTTATGTATTTTAGTCTTAAATTAGAATTTGGTCTATGAATAACCAGCAAACAGATCCTCAGATCCTTCCTTCGTCAGGATGGTGCTCACCTATTTGAACTGATAGCCACTCATATCCACCATTTTACCAGTGTTAAGTTTTATTTTGTTGATTTGCAATAATGTTTTGTCTTTGCACTCAAGATATACTATTTGCTTTTTGTCTATCTTAACAACATTCCAATTATAATAAGAAAGTATTTCCAAGTTTTCTAGCTGTGATTGTTCCAAAATATTACAATTAATAATTTTAATTTTACTTGCAAAATATTCATCTTCAAATATTGTACTAGGAAATTGCACGTAAGCTTTTTGGTGAGCCATAATTTCCTTAGCTGTGAGGTTTTTAATCTCAATTAATCGCTGGTCTTTTTCTACCTTTTTACAAAAACTAACCTGTGTTTCATTCTGCTTTTTGCCAATATTTAATATTTGATTGAGCATCGCAATTGCCAATGTCTTACCACCAAGCTCACCAAGCTCACCGGCTATTTCATTAAAGTCCACTTCTGGAATTAGCTCATTTTCCAATTGTAACAAAATTTTGCCATCGTCCATAGCTTTGGTCATAGTGATCCAGCTCAAACCATATTTTTGGTCTTGATTGACGATTGTAGATTGCATAGGAGTTGGTCCACGGTATTTTGGTAATAGGCTAGGGTGCCAGTTGATAAATCCATACTTTGGCTTATCTAAGAGGTTTTGCGAAATAAGCTGCCCAAATGAGGCTGTAACTACCAGATCAAGCTGCTCAAAAGTTTTGTTGTTTTCCTTGTTAATATTCTCAGGTTTCCATAGCTCAACGTCGTTATCTATTGCCCATTTGGAAATAGGGCTCGGAATAGATTTGTTTCTAATGGTATTATCAGGCTGACTAATTATTAATTTTAATTCAATTGCCCAATTGTTGACTTCGCCAAGTAAGGTTTTGATATCTTGATAGTCATGAGGCTCAATAATTTTAAATGTAGTATTGTTAATTTGATAATTTGTCTGATTAAGCCCAATCAAATGTTTATCAATTAGTTCATTAAATGTCTTGTCCTGCAAGCTCAACAAAGTTTCCGCAATTGGTATACAGAAGTCTGAACTACTGACAAAGCCTATTTTGAGTGTTTTGGTATTGGTCATATATTTATTATTTAATCTAATTTAAGCCCTGTTATTATTTTAAGAGTTGCTGTCATCTTGAGCGTAGCGAAAGATCTGTTAATACAATTATAGTAAGCTCAATTGCTATGATTAATCAATAAAATATAACTTGAAAGTTATACAGCTTACGGATTTTTTGCTATGCTCAAGATGACGATTTTTTATCAATCCATATGAATTATAGCTATCTCCCCAAAATCTCTAACCCTTTTTTAATAGTGAACAAAAGATTACTTTCATCCCAAGATTCTGTTTGTTTGAGCTTGGAGATTGCTCCTATAATCTGCACTTTTTTATAGCCAAGATTGGTCATAGCGTCAGTAAAACTTGATACAAAATTGCCATTGCCAGCATGCTCGGCTTGTTTTGAGACTTCTTCGATATCCACCAAAGCACCTTTGAGTTCTAATACGATTTTTTGTGCTGTTTTTTTGCCTAGACCTTTGACCTTACAAAAAGGCTCTATATCTTTATCTTCCAGTGCCTGGATGACTTTCTCATGACCAAGTGTGTAGATTATACTTGCAGCTGCTTTTGGGCCAACGCCGTTGACTTTGAGAAGGTTTTCTATCCACTGGCGATCTTCAATCCGATCAAACCCATAGAGCTCTTCTTTGTCTTCTCGGATGACGTGTAGGATATACATCTCTAGGTTTTCGTTGATCATTACACGCTTGTCTGGGTTGATACTCACGAGATAGCCTATTCCCATTGCTGTCTTGAGGATAATTTTGGACTCCAAAAAGTTGATAATTCGTCCAGATAAAAATGCAATCATAACTCTCTGAGCGTATCATTATCTTTGAGATTGTGTCAACAGGCAACAAAAAACCACCCTTTTTGAAGGTGGATAATTATGGAATATTGCGAATGTTTAGTAGCTACATTTCATTTGTCCTGTTGGTTCGCCGTTTTCGTCTACTTCATCTTGATAGCTTCCACCGTTGTCATAGCATAGCTCTGATGGAGTTTTTTCTGATTGGTAGGCAATGTTCTGCGTATTTTCTTGAGCTAGATTTTGATCACCTTTGTTGTATTCATCCACTTGATTATTTGCGACTGAATAGTTATTTTCTGACACATCACAGTAACCATCTGCGGTGATATATGGAAGATATGATGGGCAACCATTAGCTAAAAGATTAGTTTCGTCAATATTTTGATCACCTTTGTTGTATTCATCCACTTGATTGTTTGCGACTGAATAGTTATTTTCTGACACATCACAGTAACCATCTGCGGTGATATATGGAAGATATGATGGGCAACCATTAGCTAAAAGCGTTGTCTGGTCATTATTTGGTACAGACAGTCCTGTATAATTTTCTTCTATGATACGATTAATTTCGTCTTGACCTTCATTTATCTCTGCCTCTGTCAAACACATAGAACGCACTCCATCAGAATGTAAAACTTCAAATTCATTTGTGTCTTCACATTGATAATCACCTGTTACTTGTGTGTCTTCTACTTGAAGGGTTTGTACAATTTCACCTTCACTTGATATAGAATTATTGTCAGAGAGATCGATTGAACGATCTGAAATCTCTGGGTCAGTTGGAATTTGGTCTTCTACCTCTTCAGTTTGACCATTTGTATATTCTATTGTCAAAGCTGAAGCTTGAACAGGTGAGAAAATGTTAGCTAATTTTTGTACTAAGTCTAATGATGATACTCTTCTTACTGGCTTTACTCTTCTTATACGATTTATAGGTGCGTTAGCACTTGGTCGGTTGCCATTGCCAGCTTGTTGAGCTGCGATATTTCTCATTGCTAGGACTGCTTCTTCTTTAGTGTTAAATGTATCTGGGTAGCTAAAACCTTTTGTTTCATTGGAGACTGAGTAGATAGTTTTGGATGTAGTCTGTTGAGAGTTTTGCTCACCGTAGTTGCCTAGGTATGCTAGTAAATTATCAAGATTTAAACATTCCAATTTTTTGGATTTATTCAATCCATGTAATACTCCTGCTGATTTTAAAGCTCTCATATATTCAACTGAACTAAATGTTGTACCTGATTTTTTGGCGAATCTAGTCATAAGGCACACTAGTTCAGATATCTCAAATTTTCCTTCAAAGTCTTCGGCTGATATACTTGTGGCTCCTCCAGCTATTTTGACTGTGGACATTTTCTCGGTACGTTGACCAGCTGCTATTGTAGCTACCCAAACATATTTTTGTCCTTTTACTACGTGAGCGTCTTGTAGGGCTGTAGCCATTATAGAGCTGACATATGCTGTGTTGGATTCTGCACAGGATGTTGAAGATTCTGTAGATTGAGTGTATTCTTTGACTGCTAGGATATCGTTGACATCTGCTGGACCATTGACACCTTGATTTGGGGTAATTGGAGTTCTTGGATTTTTTGGTGTAGGAGGGGTAGGATTACCAGGTTTGTTACAGACTACTTTGGTCAAGAAACAGTCTACACCTGCGAGGATTACTCCACCACATAGTACTGCAAACCATCCGCCGCAAAAGCCATCACCTCCGCCGTTATTGGTATTGCCTTTTGGTTGTTCTTTACAGCCTGATGCATCTTGAGTACCTGCGTTGCTAGTACCATTGTTTGGGCAAGGTGTACAAAGTACGCTAGCGTTAGTTCCAAAAAAGTTGGCTGGGCAAGGAGTCACAGGGATAGAGCAGCCAGCTACTGTTAGAGTTCCTACTGGGCTAGTACCATTACTTGGACAAGGGATACAGAGTACATTGGCATTGGTTCCATAAAAATTAATAGGGCAGGGAGTCACTGGAACTACACATCCTGATGAGTCGATAGTTCCCGCTGGGCTAGTACCATTGATAGGACATGGCTTACAGTTGGGTTCGGAGTATCCATAAAAATTGGCTTTGCAAGGATTTGCTGGTGGGTTGACACAGTTGGGCTGGTTACCAGTTTGTGGTGCTACACATGGCACTACTGGGATTTCACACTTTGTAGTATTGGTATTGTAGACTTGTGGAGCTATACAGGCACATGTTTTAATATCTCCTGGGGTAGTTGGTACTTGTCCTGGGATTAGACATTCTATAGGTTTGACTGTTATTGGCTTGCAGTTGACGCTTTGAGTGTTGACTCCATTGACAGAATTATTAAGAACTTCAAGGTATTGACCAGCTGGGCAGTTTTTGTAACATTTGCCGTTGACAATAGTTTCGTTTTTGCAAGCTACAGAACAGTCTGGAATACCATTTTTGAGAATTGCGATTTGATCTTCGTTACATGTATTGGCTGGGAAACATTTTGCTACACCGTCAAGACCTTTGAGTAGTACTGGAGTAGATCCTGAACAAACAAAGTCTGGAGCTTGGCACATACTTTTATCTGTTGCACCTTGACCCAAGACTGGAAATAATGGGTCGCCGTTGGTAGTTATTCTCGTACCTTGAAGTGTGTTGAATGTAAAGCCTTTGGTTGTTTTACCAGCTTCGCAACTAATTGCTTTATCAGTACTAAAATTTTTTCTAGTTTCTTTACAATCTGATTCTGGGTAACCTTTTGAGGCACAGTTTTCTATCTCTGTTCCTGAGACTAGCGGGCAATAAAAGTCTACTGGGCAAGGTTCACAGTTTTTGCCACTGGGCTTTGTATTAATATATTGACCCAAAAAGTCACATCTTACTGCACTTTTGTTAATCGCACTGGCGATTGGGGTGCTGGACATTGATGAAAGTCCTGAGACGATCATTGACATCATCAAAAATATAGAGATTAATAGTTTTTTCATAATATGGTGGTGTTTGATTAATATTAGTATTTCAACGTTAATTATATCACAAAAATAATAAACTGTCAAAGCCTGTTTTGTACCATCTTTGAGGTGTTAATCACAAGTTTTGTTGAATTTAAATAAAAAATTATAAAATCTTGATAAAGTATTAAAAAATATAAATTTTTCTTTGTTTCAAAGCAATAACAGGCTTTTTATAACAAGCTACCCTGTCACATATGGTGCCACCTCTTCCAAAAAATGAGAATTCAAATAATTTATAGTCTCCGACAGGATGAACCTCTAAAGAGGTGAAAACCCCCGTCTTCAGACGGGAAAACTCTTTGACAGTTCGAATAAGATGATATATCAT
>JAYWFY010000049.1:0-5971 GCA_043778555.1 bacterium | reverse complement strand
TTAATATTTTTCGAATCAACGATCTTTAACCTTTGTTCGAAGCCAGTATCTGGAGGCAAAATATCTATTCGATCTTTGTAATAGCTGGCTTTTGAGTTATTTACCTGAGCTGTTAAAGTATATCCCACACAAAATAGTGTTGAAGTACTTCCAATAATACCTGCCATTTTTTCCAAAGTGGTTTTTTCTTTAGGTTGAATATTTCTACACTTTATAGGAGGTAGATTATCTATAGATCTGGAGGTAAAATTAAATTTCATATATTTATCTTATTACACTTTTTCTCAACTGTCAAGTTGTTATTCTTCAATTTAATGTCAATGAGCCGCTCACCCCATCTTTGAGATGTAACCCTATCCAATTTTTTTTCAATAGATTTAACAAAATTCAATAGTTCTAAAGGCTGTAAATCTGTCTCAACTTTTATAACGCTATTAGCAAAATCTAGCTGCTCTGTTATCCCATACGGTTTGCTTAAAATAGTCTGAGATTTTTTAATTGTTGTACATTTAAGGCAAATTAAGGCGTATGCATCTTGAATATTTTTGGATGTGTTGCCAAGATTGGAGCCTAGGGCGAGATATGAAATGGGCATTGGTGGTTGTATCTTAAAGTGGATAAAACGGTATAATAAAAGTAGATTATTGGGGTAATGTAATAAAAAATAATTTATGCAACAGTAACTATTGGAGGGCTTGTTATATTTATCTTTGCCGTAGATTTTTGACAAGTGCTATTACTGAGTCTATGACTTTAAACTGCAATTCACTAATAGGGATATCAATATCGCCAAGAAAGGTGCGAATATTGCCACGATAATTTTCCTTAAACCTTCCAAATCCTTTGGTTTGGTCATAGCCACCAAGATCATAAACTTGCAAATGTTCACAATACCCCAGCCAAATAGCTATAAGATGCATCAGATACTGACCATAATTGTCAAACGAATATTGATTATTGCCGCCACTTAGATACACAAAAGTTTTACCAAAAACTATACCTTGCCAAACACAGCACGGCTCCCCTGCACCATTTCGCAGTATTATTATTCGGCTAAAATCTTGGTCAAAAAGATTTTTTGTATATTCTTTGGTCTGGGTCGCAAAGGCTTGGCGGTCTTTGGTTGCGCTGTAGACTTGCCAAAAAGCCTCAAAGTTTTCATCGCTTTTTTCTGTAGAAATTTGCCAACCCAAAGTTAAAGATTTTTTTGTATAACGTTTCACATTGCTATTGGTAGCATTCCAAAGAGGCTTACTATACTCATAAAACTCTGATAAACTTGATAAAGCGAAAGTTTGACCACTAGGAATCAAAGTCAGATCAAGAGTCATCGTCTGCAAATACTGAATAATTTTGTTGCTAATTTTGACTGCAGAGTGTTTGGATCTATAAAAGTTCAAAAGTTCAAAATTGTTTTCTAGCTCAAGTTTTTGTGTCAAGCCTTCTTCCCAGTCGACTTTAACATAGCAAATATTACTTTTTTTTGCCTTTATAAAAATTGATTGATTCAAGTCCCAAAATAGCTTTTCTATGTCTTGGTTTAAAATTGAATCCCAATTATTTATCTCTTCTGATACTAAATTTTTGAGAATTCCACCCTTGGCTACATACCAAAGCTTTTGTCCAAAATACCACGGATATTGGTACACCAATGTCTCCAAACTAAAATTCTTATCATTGACTTTAAATATAAAAACTTTGTGATTGCCTCTATTGACTCTTTGCCAAAAAGTTGACCAAGCTAGGTTTTGTAGAAAATATGGCTCAAAATTGGCATTGATTTTGGAGTTACGATTGTCATTAGACATTATCATGAGAGTATAATTGACCAAAGCTGAATTTGTCAACAGATTAATTAAATCCAGCCCTTTAATTACACAAATTTTTGAAAAAATCTACAATTTTAGTGAATTTAACTGTGAAAAATTACCCACTTGACATTTGGAATCTAATATGTCATAATCAATCTAATTATAATTCAAATATTGATAATCAAATCACAATAAATTACAACTTATGCCCGTCAAACAAAGCTTTTTAAAAAAATTATTTTTAATTTCAACTGTTATTATTTTTTCAATTTCAACAATATTCTTTAGTATCAATAGCTTTACTCCAAAATCTGCCTCAGCCCTAGAGATTGACAAGTGCCTTGCTAAAGATGCCAACTCCAAAAACCTTTCCACTATTTACAATTACAATAATTACAATTCGAGATACAACTATGCAAGACAAGGATGTGATTTGATACAAAATAGTATTCTTTGCCTTTTATCAACTTGCAACAACGGAATTGACAATACTAATATTGAATTTGCAAACTCTTTTTTTTGCCAAGCTAATGGAGCTTATTACAGCGATATTTATAGTCTCAACAATCTGTGTTATAACAACCAGCCAGCGTTTAATAAATTTACTTCCAATAACTGTATAAATTGTTTTGAACAAGCTATTATTGAGCTACAAAACAATCTAGACTATAACCTTGGTAATGCTAATATCAACTACGATTTACTTAATAATATCGTGAACTCTCAAAGATTAGATATTCCGACCAGCGTCGTTTCTAGCGTGAACAGAAATACGGTCACCACTGAAGTGAGAAATTATAACGGTAGCGTTTTGGCTTCTACCAGTTTTTCTATTGACGATCTAGGTAATACTAGTGTTAATAATAGTAATTCTTCTGTAATTCCAAACTGTTATAGAAGATTTGATGTGTACTTGTGTGAAAGTATTTCTACGATGCAAGTTGGCAATCAATTTGGCTCATATAGTACGATTTCAACAGGATTCAAGTCCACTTTTATAATTTCACAAAATCAAAGTAATCCAACTCCAAACTATAGTTTTGGTTCAAATTATCCCGTACTCTTCGACTATTATGGCAACGATTGTACCTATAGTTTTTTTGGATGTAGCTATTAATTCGACTTCAAGTTATTTGCATAGCTAAACCTTGGATCCTAAAGTAAGTTCAGGATGATATCTGCCAAATTTGGATTAGATTGCCAAGGGAATAGGTAAATATAAATACTTGAGATATCGTGTTTTTTGTTATCTAAAAATTGATAGCTGTTCGTTCTGCCATATCAGCGTTGACTTCGGCTATTGGAGTGCCGTACATTAGCTTGGATTGGTCTATCAAAAAAGCTTTGAGCTCCTTGGCTTCTTCTGTGATGTCAGGGATAGGTGAAGTGCGAAGATTAAAGGGTAGAGTTTTTTGACCATTGATCATCAGCCTTACATTGCAAGTAAAACGCTCTGGGTTCATTAAATCTCTAGCTGTCAAAGTAGGTTTGAATTCTTTTTCCAGATATTCAGCGTCATCAACACCGCAGTTAAAGATGAATTTACTACCAGTGTTAGCCATAATGGAATCTTTGAGTCGTTCATCGCCTTTGGTTATTACCTGCTTGACAAATTGATGAGCCAGATTAAAACCTACTTTATATTTACGAATTTCCTCCAGAGCCTGTGGAATTGCATCAAAAAGAAAGTTTTGCATCTCGTCGATATAGACAAAAAATGGAATACGCTCAGTAGGCAAGACAGGCGTCATAGAGCCATCTATATTGTATTTGACGCCATCAGCTCTTCCCATTCCAGCATTAAGAATATTAGAAATAATTACCATTCCCATAAGATACATCGACATTTCACCTACCAAACCTTTTTCCAACTTAACCAAAACTATTTTGCGATTATCCATAGCTGAGCGAAAATCAATAGCGTTATCACATTGTCCAATCATTGGTCGGATAAAATCATTGGTAATAAACGGTGCAAGCTTGGAGGTAATATACGTTGTCATGTTTTCTAAAGATTGCTCACCTTTTGCCTTATTTGCTTGGTTGAGCCAAAAATCTACTACATCAGGCTCTTGACACATCGCAATCTTAAAGTCACGAAACTTTTTGTCAGAAAAAACTTTGGAGATCTCCATAAGCGTATTACCCGATTCGGCGTGCCCCATCACGAGTCTTGCAGCATTTTTCATATAGTATTCAAACTGTGGGCCACCAGCAGATTGCATGTCATAAAGCTTGTTCCAAATAGAAAAGAGGTTGTTGATAACAATAGTTTTTTGCTCAGGCTTGGTAGGATCTGACCACAGGATATTGAGACCAAGGGGTGACTCCGTAAAAGCTGGTGAAAGTACTATTACATCTTCTATGCGGTCCTTAGGAATACGATAAAGAATCTCATCAACTAGTTCACCGTGAGGATCAACAACGCACACACCATAGCCTTTTTTGATATCATTAAGTACCAAATTAATCATAAAAAAGGATTTGCCTGAACCCGATCCTCCGAGGATATACGAATGCCTAGTTCGGTCTTCCATAGACTGATAGACAGGTTTTTTAAAGTATCCGCCATCGCCATGACCGACCAATATTCCATAATTTTGATCTTGGGGTAGCTGCGTAGGCAAAGTCGGCTTGTACGAAATCATCCAGTCTACCGATGGTGATGAAACCATATAGTTGGGTAAATGCCATAAAGTATTGGCTTCTTCTACAGAAAAAACTGACTCGTTGGACAAACAAGGTCGCCGATTTTCAAAGTCACTGAGCTGGTTATAAAACATTGAGCGAGGCAAGTCCTTTATGCCATTCTTGTGAAATAGTCGTCGCTTAGAAAGTCCATTAAAAGGCTCTATGTCAAATACAGTCAAACTTGGCATAAAATTACCAACGAGAATCTCTGCTTTTTTCTTGGTTTCAGAATATCCAGCCACTCGAAGAGCAAAACGATATCCCGGTCGTGAGGCTTTTTCCTCAAGTCGCTTGACGATATTTTGTTGATTAGGTGTAAGGTAGCCACCTCCCATTGCAGCAGGGTCTTCTTTTTTCTCAAATCTACTAGGATCGTTGGCTCCAGACTGAAAGGCTACTTTGGACTTATCTTTTTCATTTTGCATTTTGTGGGCAGCAGATCGACCTTTGGCTTGCCACCAGTTGCCTATTGGAGACAGCACCATTTGAAAAGCCAGTACTTCCTCACCACTAGCCACTTCTAAGGCATTGACAAGATTATTCATAGGATCAGAGGTCATCTGAGTATAAGTCCGAAAAGGCAATTCCATAGGCTTTTTTTGAATAATATCTTGCGCAAATCCAACCAAACCTTTGCCAGGATCGAGCTCATTTAGAATATTAATTCTACACCTAGTAAATGAGCTTGTAATTTGCTTTTCGATTGTTGGTAAATAATCTGGTGGACAACCAACATAAAAATTAATTTTGTTCTGAGCCTTGATGATTTCAAAACTGAAGCTTGGAGAGCCAGCAAACCAATCTGAAAAGAAAAATAAAGTAGAATAAGCACTAATAACTTGAAAAATATTTTCACTAATAGCTATGATTTCTGGAACTTGTTTGTTGCCACGATCTTTGCTACTATCTTCGGCATTTTCCTTAGGCAAAAGAATTTCTAGATAGACCATATCAGGTCGTTTTTTATGATTTTTAAAAAAATAGAGTCCAAGCCGTATAGTATGGGCGATTATGTATACAGCTACTAAAAAAATAAGCAACCACAAAGCCCACTGCAATAGATTAAAAATAAAATTGAGCCCGTCGTTGCCTCTTGCTCCCAAGGTTGGAGCTTTGTTGAGTGAAATAAAATCGCTTGTATTTGCCATTAATAGTAAGTATTTGGTTATCTTTATTTATATCAATTTCCTTTTCAACTTTTACAAATCTATAAACAAACTACTAGTCTAAAGATTCTTTTTTTGGAAGGGGTGGCACGGTAGGTGACAGAGTGGTGTTTTGGAGGAAATGTGTCTAACAGTTGTTTTTATTATACTACCGCAATTAATTGTTGGCAAATCTTACATGATTTTTCACCTCCTGCATAAAAGCGGTAGTTTTGTTGTTGTGATTACCAAATTGACAAACTGTATACTTTTGGAGCATTATACCGTTAATATGCCTTACCACAATATCCGCGAAGAAGAACT